>NZ_JBMDJF010000028.1:0-21703 GCF_057809055.1 Sphingobium sp. FG58
TTACCATGGAGACCTATTGATTCAGAGTTCGATCAATTATGCAACTGTAATGCTAAGTCAGGCCAACCCCATTGGTCGGCTGAGGTCCTGGTCACCGGACAGCCGCCCAACGTAACCCCCGGCACATCAACAGTCCCCACCGTGTCGGGGGTCACATCTTCGATCTAACGACCAGCATATGCGAAGCCCTCGTCCCCCCGGACGGGGGTTTCGTCGCGTTTACCGGGATAGAGGCCTTGGCTTTGGCTGTCCTGCGACCCATGATGGCGGCATGACCCATATCAACCGGCGCGCTATGATCGCCGCCACCGGCGCAGCGCTGATCCTTCCCCATAAGCTGATGGCGCAAGCGGCCAGCGAGCCTTTTTCGTGGGAACGACTGGTGGCGCGGGCGCAGCGATTGGCGCGCGCGCCTTTTGCCGAGACGCCGTTGCATCCCGGCGCGCAGGCGATTGACTATGATGCGCTGCATCAGGCGCGCTTTGCCGACGATCGCACCATCTGGGGCGATTTGCCCGGCGATACCGGGGTGCGGCTGTTCCCGCTCAGCCGGACGGCGGCGCAGCCGGTGCAGATCGCACTGGTCGACAAGG
This sequence comes from Sphingobium sp. FG58, assembly GCF_057809055.1. Taxonomy (NCBI): domain Bacteria; kingdom Pseudomonadati; phylum Pseudomonadota; class Alphaproteobacteria; order Sphingomonadales; family Sphingobiaceae; genus Sphingobium; species Sphingobium sp. FG58. The sequence continues at coordinate 594 of NZ_JBMDJF010000028.1, forward strand.
GCCGCGCCACGCCGCTGCGCTATGATCCGGCCATGTTCGACGCGCCGAGCAACAATCCGGTCAAGCAGCTGCCCCCCGACGCAGGCTTTGCGGGCTTCCGCATCATGAACGCGGCGCGCGATGGCGACTGGCTGTCTTTTCTGGGGGCGAGCTATTTCCGTGCGCCCAGCCCACAAAAACAGTTCGGCCTGTCGGCCCGCGCAATCGCTATCAATACCAGCATCGCGGGCAAGGAGGAATTTCCCCGCTTCACCCATTTCTGGCTTGAGCGGACGGGAACGAGCAGCGTCACCATCCATGCCCTGCTGGACGGCGCGTCGATCACCGGCGCGTTCCGCTTTGTCAGCAGCCTTGGAGCCGATGGCGTGCGGCAGGATGTGACTGCGGCACTCTTTCCCCGCCGCGCCATCCCCGAACTGGGACTGATGCCGATGACCAGCATGTTCTGGTACGATCAGGCCAATCGGCGGCAGGGAACCGACTGGCGACCGGAAATCCATGACAGCGACATGCTGTCGATCGCCAGCAAGGACGGCACTGTCCATGCCCGGCCGCTGGTCAACCCCTCCGTGCCGCAGGTCAGCGCCTTTGCCGAGCGCGACCCCAAAGGCTTTGGCCTGCTCCAGCGTGACCGGGATTTTGCCCATTATCAGGATGATGGCGTCTTTTACGACCGGCGACCATCGCTCTGGGCGACCCCTGCCCGGCCGCTGGGCGCGGGACAAATGCGGCTCTACAGCTTCCCGACCGACAGCGAATATACCGACAATGTCGCGGCTTACTGGACGCCCGACGCCGCGCCGGTGCCGGGGCGGCGGATCGACCTTGCCTATCGGCTGGACTGGTCGGCGGCGCAGAATCCGGCCGGGACCGCCCTTGCGACGGTCGCCAACGTCTGGCGCGGGCGCGGCGACAAGGGCGATGCGCAGCGGCTGGTGGTCGATTTTGCGGGTGTGCCGCAGGGGGTGCGGCCGGACGTCTGGACGGACTTGAGCGGAGGGACGCTGATCAAGGCGGCGGGTTATCCGGTGCTGGGGCAGCCGGGCCTGTTCCGCGCGGTTATCGACCTGGAGGCGAAATCGGGCGTTCCGACCGAGGTTCGGCTGCAACTGCGCGGCGACGGTCGCCTTTTGAGCGAATATGTGCATTATCCGATCGTGGGATGAAGGGAACCGCCAGCGTAACGAGCGGTTCTATCCCGTGGGTCAATCATAACCAGGTCTGGAAATAGGGTGACGGGAGGCGTGCTGACGGTGGATGCCGTCACCGGAGACAAGCCCATGCCACGGGCATTTGAGCAAGTGCCGGCGGAAACGCCGATCGCTATGCCGGTGCAGGATTTTGGCGGGCGTCCGCCGATGATCGCGCGGCGGCGATTCAATATCGACCTGTGGGCGCGCCGCCTGCTGGTCGTGTTGCTGGCGCTGCTGCCCGCCGCCATGGCCGCGCATGAGATGCGCCGGTCGATCGGGCTGGACGGGATTTCAGCGTGGGAGGGCGTCTATCTGGCGTTGTTCATCCCGCTCTTCGCCTGGATCGCTTTCGGTTTTGCCACCGCGCTGATCGGCTTCCTGCTGCTGACCGTGGGCAAGGGGCGCGCCGTCACGCCCCACGCCCTCACCCCCGCCACGGCTCTGGCGGGCAAGACTGCGATTTTACTGCCCGTCTGTAACGAGGATTTTCTGGGCGTCCTGGGTCGGCTGTCGATCATGGAGCGATCGCTGGCGCAGGTGATGGGGGGCGAGCGGTTCGAGTTTTTTATCCTGTCCGATTCCAATGCCGACAATGGCGAGACGGAGCGGCGCGCCTATCTGGAGATGCGCGAGTCCTTCTCTCGCCCGGTCCATTATCGCCGCCGCGCGCGCAATGTCGGGCGCAAGCCGGGCAATATCGCCGAATGGGTCGAGCGCTTTGGCGGTGGCTATGACTATATGGTCGTGCTGGACGCCGACAGCGTGATGAGCGGGCAGACGATGGCGAGACTGGCCGCCGACATGGAGCGGCATCCGCAGGTCGGGCTGATCCAGACCGTCCCCACCGTGGTGGGTGCTGCGACACTGTTTGCGCGCTGGCAGCAATTTGCCAGTCGATTGTTCGGACCGATTTCGGCGGCGGGGATGATCTGGTGGGCAGGCTCCGAAGGCATGTTCTGGGGCCATAACGCCATCGTTCGCGTCAAGGCCTTCGCGCAGAGTTGCGGCCTGCCCGAACTGCCCGGCCGCGCGCCCTTTGGCGGACATATCATGAGCCACGACATGATCGAGGCGGCGCTGCTGCGGCGGCGCGGCTGGGACGTGCATATGGTGAGCGCCGAGGATAGTTTCGAGGAATTTCCGCCCGCAATGCCCGACCTCTTCACCCGCGACCGGCGCTGGTGTCAGGGCAATATCCAGCATGTGCCCTTGTTCATCAAGATTGCCGGGCTGCATCCGGTCAGCCGCTTCCAGCTGCTGGTCGGGGCATCGGCCTATTGCACGTCGCCGCTGTGGCTGGCGCTGATGCTCGTCGTGCTGGGCGGGGCGCTGGCGGGCGTGTGGCCGCCAAGCGCGGTGCTGCCGTCGGGCGGGCTGCTGGCGGTGACCGCGACCTTGCTGTTCGGACCCAAGCTGCTGGCGATGGTCTGGGCGATGATCGATCCGGCGCGGCGGATCGGCTTTGGCGGCGCGGCGCGGATGACGCGCGGGGTGATCGCCGACATTGCGCTGTCGATCCTGATGGCGCCGGTGGCGATGCTGACCCAGACGATCAACCTGTTCGGTATCCTGATGGGGCGCAAGAGCAGTTGGAACGGGCAGACCCGCGACCGCGACGGCATGGGGCTGGGCAGCGCCATCTGGCTGTTCAAATGGCATATTTTGCTGGGGATTGGACTGACCGCGATGGCGGTGCAGGTGGGCGGGCTGGGCTGGATCACGCCGGTGGTGGCGGGATTGCTGCTGGCACCCGTGCTGGCGGCGCTGACCGCGCGCAAGGATCTGGGGCGGCGAGCTGAGCAGAGCGGGCTGTTCGTGGTCGCCGATCCATGGTGGCGCACGCAAAGCTATCGCCCGCTGCGGTTCCGCTGGCCGAGTGGCGATGAGCGGCGGATGGGGCCGTTTGCCGCGAATGATGAGTGAGGCGGGCTATACCAATATCCGTTCGGGCTGAGCGAAGTCGAAGCCTTCCACTGAGCGGAGCGAAGTGACCTCCCTACGGTCGGTCGAACCCTTCGACTTCGCTCAGGGCGAACGGAGGTAGTGTTGGGCGTTAATCCCAATCCCGCAGTTTCTCGCGCAGGCGGTCGAGCGCGGCTTTCTTGATCTGGCAGACCCGCGCGGCGCCGATGTCGAGCGTGTGGCCGATTTCCTCCAGATTGAGTTCCTCGACGAAATAAAGTTGCAGCACCAGCGCCTCGCGCTCCGGCAATTCGCTGATGCCGTTGGCGATCGCGGCCTTGAGGGATTCGCGTTCCAATATGTCGTCGGCGCGGTCCTCCACATCGGCGAACCACATCGACTGGTCGGAATAGACTTCGTCCATGCTGGTGTGCTGGACCATCTCCACACTGTCGGCGAGTTCGCGATAGGCGGACGGGTCCAGCCCCATGTCGGCGGACATTTCCGCTTCGGTCGGCAGGCGACCCAGCTGCTGTTCCAGCCGGTTGCGGACCTTGGCCAGATCCTTGCGCTTGGCCATGGCCGACCGGCAGATGGTTGCCTGCCGCCGCAGATGGTCGATCATCGCGCCGCGCACGCGCAGTTGCGCATAGGCGGCAAAGCCAAGGCCGCGATCCTCGAAACTGTTGGCGGCCTCGACCAGTGCGACCATGCCGATCTGGAGCAGATCCTCCACCTCGATCGCGGTGGAGACGCGGCCATGGACGTGCCAGGCGATCTTGCGCACCAGCGGCATATATTGGCGCGCCAGCCGTTCCGGGCTGTTGTCCCCCGGCTTGGCATAGGTGTGGGCGCCGGACGTGATCTTGTTCATGTACATCGGTCAGCCTCTCCTCAAGCGACCCGTTCGCGCTGCATCATGGGATCATGACGAGGCGCTGGATCGTGGCGCGGCGTGGGGCGTTGTTCGCCACCGACGACGGCGGCCACCTCCACGCCCTTGCCGTCGGGTATTTCCAGGAAGGACAGGACCGGCGTTTCGGGCAGATGCGGCTTGAACAGCCGCGCCATCGCCCGGCGCGCGACCGGCGAGGTGACGATGGCGAAATTGCGCGCCTGGCCCAGCAAGGGTCGGGCGGCCTGCACCACCGCTTCGACGATGCGGTTGGCGAGCGCGGGTTCGATCGGGTGGCGGGCGTCGCCAGCCACCCGCATGGCCTGCGCCAGCAAGGCTTCGAGATCGCCGTCCAAAGTGATGACAGGGAGCGGCATCTTGACCGGCACAAGACCCTGAATGATCAGCGCGCCGATGCGCTGGCGGACCGCTTCGACCAGTTGCTCATGGCTCATGTCCGGCCGCGCGGCGTCGACCATGGCTTCGCAGATGCGGCGGAAATCCTTGAGCGCGATGCCTTCGGACAGCAGTGCGCGGCAGAGCGCGCTGATCTGGGTCAGGCTGAGCGTGCCGGGCGTCAGGCCATCGACCAATTGGGGCGCGACGTCCTTCAGATTGTCGAGCAGCTTGCGCGCTTCATCGAGGCCGAACATTTCCGCAGCGTTCATCGCGATCAGCTGATTAAGATGCGTTGCCACGACCGTCGGCGGATCGACCACCGTATAGCCTGCGACCACCGCCTCGCTGCGTTTGGCTTGGGGAATCCAGACCGCGTCGAGGCCGAAGGTCGGGTCTTTCGCGGCGCGACCGGCGACCGCGCCTTCCAGCGCGCCGCTGTCGAGGGCGAGCAGATCTTCGGGCCAGATTTCATCTTCGCCTACGACGACGCCTGCGATGGTGATGCGATATTGATTGGGTTCGAGCGCCAGATTGTCCTTCACGCGGACCATCGGCACGACGAAGCCCAGTTCCTTGGACAGCTGGCGACGGATGCCGGTGATCCGCGCCATCAAAGGCGCGCCCTTGCGTTCGTCCACCAGGCTGATGAGGCCATAGCCGATTTCCAGGCCAAGCAGCGCGCCGTCCGACACATCGCCCCATTCGATCAGCGCCGGATTGGCGGGGGGTGGTGCGGGCGCGGGTTCGGCGGCCTTTTTCTGGCTGGCCTTGCGCAGGTTCCAGGCGATGAGCCAGGATATGGCAGCAGCAGGCAGCACGATCAGATGCGGCATACCGGGCAGCACGCCCATGAAGGTCAGGATCGCCGCGACCGGCACCCAGGCGCGGGCGGACCCGAACTGGCCCGCAATCTGGCCGGACAGATCATCCTCGCTCTTGACGCGGGTGACGATGGAGGCGGCGGCGATCGACAGCAGCAGCGCTGGCACCTGCGCCACCAGCGCGTCGCCGATGGCCAGAAGAATATAGGTTTCCGCCGCCTGCCCCATGGTCAGGCCATGGCTGACGACGCCCAATATGATGCCGCCGATGATGTTGATGACCAGGATCAGGATGCCCGCGACCGCGTCACCCTTCACGAATTTGCTGGCACCGTCCATCGAGCCGTAGAAATCCGCTTCGGTCGCGACTTCGGCGCGGCGCAGCTTGGCTTCTTCGGGCGTCATCAGGCCCGCGTTCAAATCGGCGTCGATCGCCATCTGCTTGCCGGGCAAGGCGTCCAGGGTGAAGCGGGCGCTGACTTCCGACACACGGCCCGCACCCTTGGTGATGACGACCAGGTTGATGATCATCAGGATGGCGAACACGAAAATGCCGACGACATAGTCGCCGCCAATCAGGAAATGGCCGAACGCCTCGATCACCTGCCCAGCCGAATCGGAGCCTTCATGCCCCTGCACCAGCACGACGCGGGTGGAGGCGACGTTGAGCGCAAGGCGCAGCAGGGTGGCGAACAGCAAAACGGTCGGGAAGGCGGAGAAATCGAGCGGCTTGGCGGCGTTCAATGCGACCATCAGCACGGCGAGCGAAATCATGATGTTGGTGATGAAGCCGATGTCGAGCATGATCGCCGGGACCGGCACCATCATGAACAGCACGACCATCAGTGTCGCGAAGGGCAGCACCGCCCCCTTGGCGGCGCTCATCCAGATCTTCGCTTTGATTTGGTTGGGAGTCATGAGGAGCCGTTACCTTCCGAGGGTGGCGAGCATGAGATAGGCGAGACGTGCGGTCTGCGGCTGGGGCCGGATGCCGACATCGACCTGTTGCGCGAGGCGCTGGGTTTCGATCCGCACATAGTCGGCGGGCTGAACCATCTTTGCACCGCTGGGGAGCGATGCGTTGGCATATCGGACGTCGCCGCCCAGGCTATCGACGCCCTTCTGCAATTTCGACGCGAAGCGATCGCGAATGTCGGCGAAGCTGCGGGCGTTACCCTGCCGATCGTAAAAGATCGAGCGGTTGGCGCGGGCGGCCGACGGGAAGAGCGAGGCCGCGGTGGCATCGGGCGCGCGGTCATGGACCGACAGAAATTTACTCGCGCCGCCGACGCCCAGAAAATGAGCGAGGTAGAGATCGACCGGCTCGGCTTCGCGACCAAGGCGCTTTTCAAGGAAAGCCTTGTTGTCGGCGGCATGTTCGGCCGCCATCACGGACGCGGTTTCGGGATGTTTGCGCAGGTCGAGGATTTGCTGGCGCAGTTCCGGGTCCGATACATAATAGCGGCCATTGCTGCCCTGGCTGATCGCGTCGGATGCCCAGCCCAGGCCATATTCGCTGCCATGCTGGTCGATGACCGCGAGCCAGCTCTGGTCGATGAACTGATACAGGCCCGTCGCGGACGATGTCGTCGCGCGGGCGGTGGGGTTCATGGCTGATTCGATTTTCGCCTGACCCAGCAGATAGGCGAAATCGACGCCCGTACGGCGGCTCGCCATGGCGATCGCGTTTGTGACGCGATTGCCTGTCGAAATCCCCGTTGCTGTAATGTCTGGCAAAGCCGACATTGGTTCATTGTCCCCACTGGTTCTGGGGAGCATTAGAGCAAGGCTTATGCCAAGATTTGGTTAATGCCGACGCAACTATTTGATTTTCTCTGATTGTGCGGGTGCCGATGGAGCAGGTTTTCGGAGGCGAGGAATGGAACACTGGCCATTTTGACTCGTCATGCTGAACTTGTTTCAGCATCCATCGTGCCTCAAAAACCGCCGCTCGTGACGAGAAATGGATCCTGAAACAAGTTCAGGATGACGTTGAGGACATACTGAAAAGTCATATGCCCGCTCAAAGGGAGGACCGTTAGAATGCGAACATCACCCAAACGAAAAACGGCGCCCATTTGGCGCCGTTTTTCGTTTGGGCAGGCACTGAATTTTTAGCGGCTGTAAGTCAGCGGTGCGTTGCGAGCGCCGTGGGCAGCGAGCATGGCCAGTCGTTGATTCGCATGGTCGGCGAGCAGGTTGACCCGGATGCGCGCGCTGTCGATCAGGGGAAGCATCGCGCTCAGTCGGGCGACGGTCTGGGCTTCGGAACGCCAGGCGCCGATGGCGCGCACGGCGGCGGCGCTATGACTTACCCGCTTGCTGGCGATTTCGATCGCGGCGGCATCACTGCCGTCCAGCACCTCGCGCAAATCCTGGAAGGCTTCGAACAGATCGTCCAGCGCAGCAAGGCCCAGCGACATGGGACTTATCCTTATCCGGCGACCGGCAGGTCGAGCGCCACCATACGCTCGGCAATGGCCGATGGGTTGACGGGGTAGTTGCCCGCCGCGATCGCAGCCTTGATGGCGGCGATGCGATCCATGTCGACCGGCGCGCCTTCCGCCGCCATGCGCGAAGCAGGGCTGGCCGACGATGCCGACGACGAAGCGGTGGTCGAGCCGGTGGCCGACGACGCGCGCGTCTTGCCCCCTTCGCGCAGGCGGTTCGCCTCTATGGCGGCGCTGATGCTCTGGCCGACTGACTTAATCATGGGTAAAATCCTTCATTCGTCCCTTAAACGCTATAACGGACAAGTTCAGAAATCCTTAAATCCGGGAATACGCACAAGCCCCATTTCCACGACCTGCGCAAAAATCGGTGCAGATTTCTTGTCCTCACGCACCCGGATGGTTTCGCCGACCGCGCCATCTTCGTCCGCGATCATCACGCGCGAGACGCTGAAGGCCGCATTTCCGGCCATGAGCTGTACCGGATCGCCGCGCTTGACGACATGCTCGGTCGGGACCGGGCGGGCGGCGGGGGTGAAGCGGTTGGCGGCGGCGGCGCGCGGGACTGGGCCGGACGCGGCGGCTGATGCGCCTGCGACCAGAGGTACGCGAATTCGCCAGCCCTGCGCGTCGCATTTGACGATCGCGGCACCGAAAACCGGGCCATCGATCGATGGCGTTGACGGGCAGGCTGCCAGCTTCAGGCGGCGATCGACCGGGGCGACCGGGCCGCCCGGTTCGCCCAGATTAGCGCCGACGGTCATCGCAACCAAACTGTCGATCCGGTCCAGATTCTCGAACTTCTGCTGCGCCAGTGCAGGCTGCACGGTTGCGATGGCGGCGGCGAGAAGCATCGGTTGGAAGCGAAACACGGTATGTCTCCTGAAAAAGACGGAGGGTCTTTACGGGGAGATCAGCAAGAGCCGTGCCAGTTTGCGCTATTATTGGGCTTTGGTGCGCGATGACTTTAACTTCGCCAATATCCGTTCGCCCTGAGTAGGGACTGAGCGAAGTCGAAGGCCCGTATCGAAGGGTGGCGTCCAAACGCAATCCTTCGATACGCCGCTTCGACTTCGCTCAGCGGCTACTCAGGACGAACGGGACTGGGTAACGTCAAGGCGTTTTAACCCCCGGCGCGATGCGGATGATCTGGCCCTGCCCGCCCTTGCCGTCGGCCTGATCGAGGCCGCGAATCAGTAGGCGGTCCTGCGCGATGCCGTCCAGCTTGAGCGCGCGGGCAACCGCGCCGATGCGGGCGGCGGCGAGATCCCAGTCGTCGAAACGCTGCTGCGCGCGGTCGCTGCCATGACTGCGAATCTCTACCCCGCCCGGCTCTTTTGCATATTGGCGGGCGATGACGGACAGGCGGGCGCGGCCCTGATCGCTTAGCAGCGCTTCGCCCGGCACGAACAGCTCGACCGCGCGAATTTCGATACCCGGCCGCATCACCCGGCCGCCAAATTGCTGCGCGACCTGGGCGAGCATGGCGTCGCGACGCGATCCGCTGGCCTGCAACAGCACGAAGAAGGCGAGCAGGAGCAGCAGCAGATCGGCGAAACTGACCGCCCAGCGGTTGCGCCGCGCGGTGGCAAGAGTGGAAGCGCTCATGCGACTTCGCGGATCGACGCCCGACGCAGCGGCGCATTTTCGCGCCGAGCGATGGCAAGCATCCGGGCGACGACCTCCTGCTGCCAGGCCAGTTCGCGTTCGGACAGGTCGGCCAGCCGCGCGGCAATGGGCGCGGCGATCATGTTGGCGATGATGACGCCGTAAAAGGTGGTGAGCAGCGCCAGCGCCATGGCAGGGCCAAGTGCTGCGGGATCGTCCATCGCTGCGAACATGCCAACCAGGCCGATGATCGTCCCGGCCATGCCCAGCGCAGGCGCAGCGTCGGCGACCGACAGCCAGACATTGCGCGCGCCGGCGTGGCGCTGCGCCCGGTCGGCCAGCGTCTGCGCCGCCCAAAGCTCGAACAGTTCGGTACGCTCGCTATTGGCGAGTTTGCGTGCGGCGTCGGTCAGGAAGGGATTGGCGGTCTTGACCCGGTCGGTACAGGACAGGCCGCGCAGCTGCGCCACCTGATCGATCTTGAGCATCGCTGCGCGGGCCGCATCGCGATCCCGCGTTGGATCGGCGGTCACCAGCGGCAGGAGCGCCGCGATCGCGCGACCGAGCGCGGCCGCGCCGTTCTGAAACAGCGCCACCGCCATGATGCCGACGACCATGGCCAATAATGTCAGCGGGTCGAACAGATGGCCCATCGTCGCGATCATGCAAATTCGTCCCTGTTTTTTGGCCCGTTTTTGGCCGTCACCGGACAGCGGCAAGGCGGTGCCGCCGACCGGCAATTTCTTGCCGCCCTTGCCGCCCATAGCCGCCAAAGCCCCGGATTACGGGGTTTTCCGCCCTGCCCCTGCGTCACCCACGCAAATTGGCACGGCTCTTGCGGATACACAGGCTGGATCGCCCGTATCGAACGCCATCAGGCATGAGAACGGCAGCGGTCGATCAACTTTTAGGCCTGGCAAAGGGCAAAAGGCATGTCGGTGGAAGAAAGTCTGTTCGGGATCCATGGAAAGGCGCTGGCGCTTCGTTCGCAGCGCCTGTCCCTGCTCGCGTCCAACATCGCCAATGCATCGACCCCCGGCTACAAGGCCCGCGACATTGATTTCGACGCGGCGCTGAAAAGCGCGACGTCGCAGGTGAGCGGCGGCGCAGCTGACGTGTCGAAGGCGGTCGATGACAGCATGGGCTATCGCGTCCCGCTCCAGCCCAGCCTGGACGGCAACACCGTCGAACTCAGCACCGAACAGACGCTGTTTGCGGAAAATGCCGTCAAATATCGCACGACCCTCTCTTTCCTTGAGGGCCGCATCAACACCATCAACCGCGCGCTGAAGGGTGAATGAGCATGAGTGGCTCCGGTCCCATGAACGTCTTTGATATTGCCGGTCGCGCCATGAGCGCGCAGCTGGTGCGTCTGAACGCCACGGCTTCCAATATGGCAAACGCCGGAAACGTCACCGGCAGCGCGGGCGAAGCCTATCGCGCGATCAAGCCGGTGTTCACGTCGGTCACCGACAGCCCCGGCGTATCGACGGTCAAGGTCGATAAGGTGGTCACCACCGATGCGCAGCCGACCAAGCGCCACGACCCCAACCATCCGCTGGCCGATGCCAATGGCGATGTGTGGGAAGCGGCGGTCGATAGCAATGCCGAGATGATCGACATGATCGAGACGGCGCGCATGTACCAGAACAATGTGCAGGTGCTGAACACCGCCAAATCCCTGATGCTCGAAACCATAAGGATCGGCAAATGACGACCTCTACCGTCACCGACAGCGCCGGGCTTTCGGTCTATAATCCGACCGCGAAGGTCGGCACCGGCAAGTCGGAAATGGGGCAGGAGGATTTCCTGCGCCTGCTCACCGCGCAGATGCAGACCCAGGACCCGTTCGAGCCGGTCGATAACGCGGAAATGGTGTCGCAGATGGCGACCATCACCAATTCGAGCGGCATCGCCGAAATGAACGCCAATCTGGCGTCGATCAAGGAACAGCTGTCGGGTACGCGCATTGGCGACGCGGCCAGCTGGATCGGCCGGTCGATGCTGGTGCAGAGCAATATCGCCGCGCCTGACGCCAGTGGCCTTTATGCCGGGCAGATCACCCTGCCCGCCGCGGTCGATGGCGCGTCGGTCGATCTGGTCGATGCCAGCGGCAATGTCGTCAAGTCGATCGATCTGGGATCACGGCCAGCGGGCGATGTCAGCTTCTACTGGGACGGCAAGGACGCCACGGGGGCGACGATCTCTACCGCCGCGCTTCAGGTCAAGGTCAATGGCGCGACCCCCAGCAAGGTCGCGACCTGGGCCACGATCGCCGCCGTCCAGTCCCCGGCGGACGGATCATCGTCCAAACTCATCACCGCGCTCGGCACCTACAGCCCGTCGGACGCGCTCAGCCTCAGCTAATTCACCCCTTTTCCAAGTTCCTTTTCACCCAAGGAGTTACGCCATGACTTTCTATGTTTCCCTGTCCGGCCTCAAAGGCGCGCAGGCCGACCTGTCGGCCATTTCCAACAATGTCGCCAACGTCAATTCGACCGCGTTCAAGAAGAGCAAGGCCCAGTTTGGCGACATTTTCGCCGCCGCGCCGATGCAGACCACGCATCAGGTCGCTGGCCAGGGCGTGCGCATTCAGGGCATCACCCAGCAGTTCACGCAAGGGACGATCGAAACCACCGACAAGACGCTGGACATGGCGATCACCGGCGAAGGCTTCTTCACCGTCAAGGCCGAAGATGGCACGATCAGCTATACCCGCAACGGCGCCTTCTCGGTCGATGACGATCGCTATGCGGTCGACACTACCGGCGCGCGCATTCAGGTGTTCGCGGTCGATCCCGACACCGGTGTGCCGACGACCGCCCCCACAGCCGCCAGCACCCCGGCCGACCTGGTCGACCTGCAGGTGCCGACCACCTATCAGGGGCAGGCCAATGGCCCGCAGCTGACCAGCGTGGGCGTGGCAAAGGACGGTCTGGTATCGGCCATTTATGCCGATGGCAGCACCGTCTATCTGGGTCAGGTCGCCATGGCATCGTTCAACAGCCTGGAAGGCTTGCGCCAGCAGGGCGACGCCCACTGGTCGTCCACCGTCGCGAGCGGCAGCCCGATCCTGGGCCTGGCCAATGAAGGCATGTTCGGCGCGGTCAACACCGGGTCGCTGGAACGCTCCAACGTCGACATCACCGACGAACTGGTGTCGCTGATTGCGGCGCAACGCAATTTCCAAGCGAACAGCAAGGCGATCGAGGCGGCCAACACGCTGACCACCACCATCGTCAACATTCGTACCTGATAGGTGAACCGCACCGGCCTACACCCCTGGGTGGAGGCTGGTGCAGCCTTCCAACGAACGTAGGAACTATCCATGGACCGGCTCGTCAATACGGCACTTACCGCGATGCGCGGCGCAATGGCCCGGCAGGCGTCGATCGCGAACAATCTCGCGAACGCCAATACGGTGGGCTTTCGCGCCGAAATCGCCAATGCCGAGACGCGCTGGATCAAGGGCGATACGTTCGACACCCGCGCACAGGCATCCGAACAGGTGATCGCCGCCGACATGGCGCAAGGCGCGGTCACCCAGACGGGCAATGCGCTCGACGTGGCCCTGAATGGCGATGCTCTGCTCGCCGTTCAGGGCGCCGACGGCAGCGAAGCCTATACGCGGCGCGGCGACCTGAAAATCAGCGACAGCGGCCTTTTGACCACCGGCGACGGCCTGCCCGTGCTGGGCGAAGGCGGCCCGATCACCCTGCCGCAGATGGACAGCGTGTCGATCGCGCAGGATGGCAGCATATGGGGCGTGCCGCAGGGCGGCGACGCGGCCAATCCGCAGCGGATCGATGCGCTGAAACTGGTCAATGCGGCCGGGTCCGGCATTGCCAAAAGCACCGACGGCCTGTTCCGCGAAGTCAATGGCGGCGCATTGCCGCAAGACCCGCTGGCGACCGTCACCAGCGGATCGATCGAAGGATCGAACGTCAACGCGACCAGCGCGCTCGTCCAGATGATCGAGGCGAGCCGCGCGTTTGAAACGCAGGTCAAGCTGATCGACACCGCCAAGCAGCTGGACGATGGCGGCGCATCGCTGATGCGGCTCGACAGTTAAACTGGCACGAACCTTGCTTTGATTGAGGCATCAGGCGTCCCTTCACGGCGACGCCTTACGGAGATGAGACGATGAGCAACGCCGCCCTTCATGTCGCCCGCACCGGCCTCGATGCGCAGAACACCAAGATGCGCGTGATCGCCAACAACCTGGCGAACGTCAACACCACCGGCTTCAAACGCGACCGCGCCGATTTCGAAACGCTCGCCTATCAGCAGATGATCGCGGCGGGTGCCAATTCGGACAGCGAAAACAAGTTCGCCACCGGCCTCAACCTTGGCTCCGGCGTGTCGCTCCAAGGCACCAGCAAGATCAACACGCAAGGCACGTTGACCGAAACCGGCAATGCGCTCGACATGGCGATCGAGGGATCGGGCTTCTTTCAGGTGCAGCGCCCGGACGGCTCCATCGCCTATACCCGCGCAGGCAATTTCAGCGTCACGGCCGAAGGCACGGTCGTCACCAGCGACGGCCTGCCATTGATCCCGCAAATCACCGTGCCGGAAGGCGCGACGTCGGTGACGGTCGGCAATGACGGCACCGTCTCCGCGACGCTCCAGGGCGAAGCGACGCCGACGCAGCTGGGCCAGATCGAGCTGGCGACCTTCATGAATGCGGCGGGGCTTTCGGCGATCGGCGGCAATCTGCTGGTCGAGAGCGCCGCCAGCGGCACGCCGCAGGTCGGCGTTGCCGGTCTGGAAGGACGCGGATCGATCCGGTCGGGCAGTCTGGAAACGTCGAACGTCAATGTCGTCGAGGAACTGGTCGACATGATCGAGACCCAGCGCGCCTATGAGGTCAACAGCAAGATGATCAAGGCCACCGACGAGATGCTCCAGTACGTCAACCAGAATATGTGATCGGACTGATGCGCACCATCCTCATCGCCTTCACCGCCACATCGCTGGTCGCTCTGGCCGCCGCCCCCGCTTATGCGGGCAAGAAGCGCGAGGCAGAGCGGGCGCTCTATGCGCCGACCGTCCTGGCGCAGCCGGTCGCGCCGCCATCCAACGGTTCGATCTTTCAGGCATCCATGGGCTATACTCCGCTGACCAGCGGCGCGCGCGCCACGGCGGTGGGCGACATCATCACCATCGTGCTGGTCGAACGGACGCAGGCGACCAAGAGCAACAGCGCCGATACCAGCCGCGACGGCAATCTGGGCCTGACCCCGCCATCGACCGGTGTCCTGTCCAAGCTGTTTTCGGCGAGCGACGTCGCCATGGGCGGCCAGAACGCCTTTACCGGCAAAGGCGGGGCGACCCAGTCCAACGCGCTGTCGGGTGAAATTACCGTGACGATCGCGGCGACCTACCCCAACGGCACCATGCTGGTGAAGGGGGAGAAGGCGCTGACGCTCAATCGCGGCGACGAGTTCATCCAGATCAGTGGCCTTGTCCGTCAGGCCGATATCGGCCCGGACAACCGCATCGCGTCGACCCGCGTGGCCGATGCCAAGATCATCTATACCGGCAAGGGCGAGATCGCCCGCGCCAGCAAACAGGGCTGGTTGCAGAGTTTCTTCTCAAAGATCAGCCCGTTTTGATGGAGCGTTTCCCAGCCATGATCCTTGCCCTGCATCCGATCCGCTTCCTGACGCTGCTGGCGCTGGCCGTGCTGGCGTCTTTCGCCGTTCCCGCACAGGCGGAGCGGGTCAAGGATCTGGGCACGTTCCAGGGCGTGCGCCCCAACCAGCTGACAGGCTATGGCATCGTCGTGGGTCTGGCCGGCACTGGCGACGACAGTCTGCAATATGCGACCGAGGGCATGAAGGGCGTCGTATCACGCTTTGGCCTGACGCTGCCGCAGGGGATCAATCCCGCGCTCAAAAATGCGGCGGCCGTGCTGGTCACCGCCGACCTGCCCGCTTTTTCCAAGCCCGGCCAGCGGCTGGACATCACCGTGTCGGCGCTGGGCAAGGCCAAGTCGCTGCGCGGCGGCACGCTGATCCTGACCCCGCTCCGCGGCGCGGACAATGAAATCTACGCCATGGCGCAGGGCAATCTGGCCGTGGGCGGCCTGGGCGTATCCGGCGCCGATGGCAGCCAGGTTTCGGTCAATATTCCCTCTGCCGGGCGCATCCCCGGCGGCGCGACGGTGGAGCGTGCGGTCGCGACCGGCTTCGATACCGCGCCGACGCTGACCTTCAACCTGGCCGAAGCGGACCTCACCACCGCGCTGCGCGTGGCGGACGGGATCAACCGTGCCTTTGGCGATCGCCGCGCGCGCGCCATGGACGCTGTATCGGTGACGATCGATGCCATTCCAGGGGCGGAGGACCGCATCCTGATGATGGGCATGATAGAGAATATCGAGATTTCGCCGGCCGATGCGCCCGCCAAGGTCATCGTCAATGCGCGCACCGGCACGGTCGTCATCAACGGCGCGGTGCGCATCCATCCCGCCGCCGTCGCGCATGGCAAATTGACCGTCAGCGTCAATGAAAGCTCGCGCATCGTCCAGCCCGCGCCATTCAGCCGGGGCGAGACGGCGCAGGAAGAGTCGAGCAACATCAGCATCGAAGAGCAGAAAAAACCTATGGTTAATTTTAAAGGTGGGGCGTCGCTGGCCGATATAGTCAAGGCGGTCAACGCCATCGGCGCCTCTCCTGCCGATATGGTCGCGATCCTTGAAGCCCTCAAACAAGCGGGCGCGATGAAAGCCGAATTGGTGGTATTGTGATGCAGGTTAGCTCGACATCCTCCGCGACCGCCACGTCCGGCGCAGCGCCCGCGAACAAGGCCAGTCTGGAAAAGACTGCGCAGCAGTTCGAGGCGATCTTCCTGCGCCAGATGATCGGCGCGATGCGATCGGCCAGCCTGGCCGAGGGCATTTCCGATTCCAGCGCGACCGAGCAATTTCAGTCGATGGCGGATTCCCGCACCGCCGATGCCATGGCGAGCGGTAACAGCATGGGGATCGCCCAGTTGCTGATCAAACAGTTCGGCGCGAAACCTGCCCCTGACGCACCCACTGGGACAAGCGCGCCATGAGCGACCTGTTCATCATCGGGGCGTCCGGCACGCGCGCTTATCGCACCGCGATGGCGGCGATTGGCGAGAATATCGCCAATGCCAGCACCGACGGCTATGCCCGCCGGTCAGTAACCACCGCCGAATCCGGCGCATCCACCGCCACCATGGCCATGTATGTGTCGAAGGGGAATTTCGGCGGCACGCAGGTGATGAGCATCAACCGCGGCACCGACCCCTATCTGGACGCGACGGTGCGGATGACCGGCATGGCGCTGGGCAGTTCGACCGCGCGGCTGCGCTGGCTGAGCGATGCTGAAAATGCGCTCAACGACACCGGCACCGGCATTGGCGCGCTGATGACCGGCATGTTCCAGAATATGGAGAAGCTGGCCGCCAGCCCGTCCGACACGTCCTTGCGGGTGACAACACTCGACAGCATCAGCCGCGTCGCGCAGGCCTTTACCCAGACGGCAGCGGATCTGGAGACGGTGTCAGAGGGTATCGCGACCGAGGCGGATGCGTCGGTCAGCACGATCAATCGTTCGCTCGAATCGCTGGCCGACATCAACAACAGCCTGTTGCGCGCGCAGCCTGGCACCTCTGCCTATGCGCAGTTGCTCGACAGCCGCGACGCCGCCTTGCAGGATCTGACCGAAAATCTGAACGTCACGATCAGCTTTGGCGCGCATGACAGTGCGCAGATCAGCTTTGACGGGCAGACGCTGGTGCAGGGCGATGTCGCCACCAGCCTGGCGGTAGCCAGCAATGCCGACGGCACACTGAACCTGACGCTGGCCGATGGCACCGCGCTGGCGACGCCGGCCAACGGCACGCTGGGCGGCCTGTTTTCCGCCGCCGATACGGTGGCCGACCGCCGCGCGAGCCTGGACACGATCGCCGAGAAATTCGTAACCGACATGAACGCCTGGCACGCGCAGGGCGTGACCGATGCCGGGGGTGCGGGCGCGCCCTTGCTGTCCTATGGCGGCGGCGCGGCCAGCGTTGCGGCGCTGATCACCGATCCGGCGGAGCTGGCCACCAAATCGGCCAACGGGACGCTCAACGGCAATCTGCTGACCGTCACATCCACCCTGCGCGGCAATGGCAGCGTCGAGCAGGACTGGACCGCGCTGATCGCCACGCATGGCAATCTGCTGGCGGGGACCAAGGCGGACAACAACACCGCGCAAAGCCGCAGCGACCAGGCGGTTGCCGCGCGCGAAGCAGTGAGCGGGGTCGATCTCGACATGGAAGCGGCCGACCTTCTGCGCATCCAGCAGGCCTATTCGGCCAGTGCCAAGATTTTGCAGGTCGCCAAGGAAACCGTCGATTCCATCCTTCAGATTCTCTGAGCCGCGAAAGGGCTGAGCCATGGTAGGTATCACCAACAAGATCATGCTCGCCGAAATCCGCCGGCAACAGCAATTGTCGCAGAATATCGTCGACGGGCAGACCGCCATTTCCACCGGCATCACGCTCAACAAGCCGTCGGACGACGCGCTTGCCTGGGTGCAAGTGTCCGATGTGGGCCGGGCGCAGGCGCAGCAGTCGGCGTGGCAGGCCAATATCAGCTATGGCAAGACCCGCGCCGCCAATGCCGAAGCCAATCTGGACGAGGTCAACAATCTGCTGACCCGCGCGCAGGAACTGGTGACGTCGGCGCGCAACGGATCATTGAACGACACCAGCCGCATCGCGATCTTCGAAGAAATGGCGACCATCCGCACGACGATCGGCGAATTGCTGAACCAGACCGACTATCAGGGCGTATCGGTGTTCGATGACCAGCAGAGCGTGCTGGTGCCGGTTAGCCGCGGCCTCAATCTGGCGGTCGTCGCGACCCGGCAGGACGTGTCCGAAGGGATCGACGTCAACGGCACGCCGATGTCGATCGACGGGATATTGGCCCAGAGCATCACCGCGCTGCAAAATGGCGATGATGCCGCCATTGGGGCGGGCCTGGATGCGATCAAGGTCGGGCAAAGCCATATCACGGTCGAACTGGCGCGACAGGGCGTGCGGAGCAACCGGCTGGATGTGGTCGGCGAGCGGCTGACCGACATCGACCTGGACCTCACCGAACGGCGCGCCGCGCTCGAATCGACGGACCTGACCGAAGTCATCTCCAACGTGAAGGCGCAGCTGATGCAGCTGGAGGCGGCACAATCCGCCTTTGCCCGGATCAACCAGCAGACTTTGTTCGACCTGATCAGCTGATCTGACGAAAATAAATCGTCGTCCTAAACCGGACGCTAACCAGTCCGTATTAACCACATGACAGGCGCCCCTGGTGGCGCCGCCGGGGCTTACCGCTTCCGGGTGCTTATATCGGGGATAGTTTCATGTTCGCTGCCATTGGACTGGTCGTCCTGCTTGTCATGGTGTTCGGCGGCTTTGCCTTCACCGGCGGCGATCTTGGCCCGGTGCTTCATGCCCTGCCCCATGAAATGCTGATCATCGGCGGCGCGGCCGTCGGCGCGCTCATCATCGGCAATAGCGGATCGGACCTCAAGGCGCTGGGCGGTGGCCTGGGCAAGGTGTTCAAGGGCGCCAAATATAAGAAGCAGGATTTTCTCGACTGCATCTTTCTGGTGTCCAAGCTCATGAAAACGCTGCGGGTCGAAGGACCGGTGGCGCTGGAGCCGCATATCGAGGACCCCTCGACCTCCACCATCTTCACCGAATATCCTAAGCTGATGAAGGACAAGGCGCTGGTCCACCTGATCAGCGATACACTGCGTCTGGTCGTCATCTCGTCCGGCACGCTCGATCCGCACGCGGTGGAAGAGGTGATGGACAACAGCCTCAAAACTCATCACCATGAAGCGATCAAGCCGGCGGACAATCTGCAAGGCCTGGCCGACGCGCTGCCCGCGCTCGGCATCGTTGCGGCGGTGCTGGGCGTGGTCAAGACGATGGGGTCGATCGACCAGCCGCCCGCGATTTTGGGTGCGATGATCGGTTCAGCGCTGGTCGGCACCTTCCTGGGCATCCTGCTCGCCTATGGCATGGTCAATCCCTTCGCCAACCGCTGCCGGTCCGTGATCGAGGCGGACGGGGCGATCTATCATGTCGTCAAGCAGATCATCGTCGCCTCGCTCCACGGTCACCCGCAGCCGCTGGTGATCGAGGCGGCCCGTTCCGGCCTGACCCACGCCAACCAGCCCGGCTTTGCCGAAGTGTTCGACGGTATGCGGGGCAAATAAGCCATGGCGGAAAAAAAGCGCGGCGCGAACGAGCCGGAACCCCGGCCGATCATCGTCAAGAAGATCATCGTCGAAGGCCATGGCGGCCATCATGGCGGCGCATGGAAAGTCGCCTATGCCGACTTCGTGACGGCGATGATGGCGTTTTTCCTGCTCATGTGGCTGCTGGGCGCGACCACCGAAAAGCAGCGCAAGGGGCTGGCCGACTATTTCACGCCCACTTTGGTGCAGACCAAGGAAAATTCGGCCGGGTCGAATGGCATGTTCGGCGGCGACAGCATGATGGCGAAGGAAAATTATCCGACGACCGGTGGTCAGGGCAGTCTGGCCATTACCATTCCGCGCGATGCCAGCGGCACGAAGGACCAGGGCGGCAAGGCGATGAAAGCCGCCGACCGGCAGAAATTTGAATCGATCAAGAAGGATCTGGAAGCGCGCATGGCGCGGCAGAAGGGGATGGCGAAGCTGCGCAAGAATGTGCGCTTCACCGAAACCCGCGAAGGGCTGCGCATCGACCTGATCGACGAGGCGGATTTCGCGATGTTCGCGATGGGCACCGACCGGCTGGTGCCGCAGGCCCGCGCGCTGATCAGCGAAGTCGCGTCCGTCCTGCAAACCATGCCCAACCCGCTGATCGTACGCGGCCATACCGACGGCCTGCCCTATGCGTCGGGCCGGACCATGAACAACTGGCTGCTGTCATCGACGCGCGCTGAATCGACGCGCAAGGCGCTGGCCGACAGCGGCATCGGCAATGCCCGCTTCGCCCGGATCGAAGGGGTCGCCGACCGCGAACCCTTCATCAAGAACGACGCCTATGATCCGCGCAACCGGCGCATGTCGATCATCCTGGGCTGGACCCGCGGTGGCAACAGCGCTGATGACGAGGATATGGACGCGGAAACCAAGGCCGCGATCAAGGAACGCGACGACCCGGCCCGCGTGGCGAAAAAGGCGGCACAGAGCCTGGACATGGGCGGCACCGGCCTGCCCGGCGGCGCCGCGCTGCTGAACCCGACAGCGCCTGGGACTTCGAACAAGCCGGGGAAGCATTGAGTAGGGCGGGGTAGCGAGAGGGATAGTGGGGCCTGTCCGGTCAAAGATCACGGCGCGGTGAAGCTGACGCTCAGTCTACGCACAAGCCAATCCCCGCCTTCCCTTTTACGACGGCGGTCCTGCAACCGAAGGAAAAGTCTGTTGGTGCACACACACCCACTACTTTCGCGCCCGCTTTGGGCCGTTTAAAACCCGCCTGACTTTCGTCGAGGAAACACCCAGCCTTGCATTGCGTCCCGTCGGTGCAAGATTTTCCAGCATCCAGCGTAGGGCGCACACAACCTTGGTTTCCTGATAACCCCATAACGGCCAGTTTTCCGCCGCTCGCCAGACACTGCCGTTGAGCCTCCACACTCAGTTTTTGGCTCTGTTGGGCGAACGCAGTGGTGCAAGCGGCTACCAACGATAAAGACAAGTAACTGCGAGCGATGAATGTCTGCATCAGAGCAGCATGGCAGGACGTCATCACGTCTGCAAATGTGAAGGGTTTCGGGCGCTTGCGTACGAAAGCCTCCAGTGCAGGAACCCGCGGG
>NZ_JBMDJF010000029.1:0-21332 GCF_057809055.1 Sphingobium sp. FG58
GGCGACGGCACGCAACGTGTCAGGCGCCCTTGGTACCCAGATAGGCTAGCCACAAACCGGCAATCTGCTTGCGCGCGCCGCCCTGCACCGCTTCAAACGCCGCCTTGGCCGCCGCATTGTCGCCGCTCATCAGCTTCGCGATGCCCATGCGCGTGTTGATCTCATCCGCGTCGACGCCGCCCTTCTGCTTGGCCAGTTCGAACATCGCAGCCGCCTTGGCATAGTCGCCATAGCCCAGATAGGCGTCAGCCGTTGCCGCGGCGATCTTGCCGTTGGCGGCCTTCTTCGCATCGGCTTCCGCGGCTCCCAGCGAGCCCTTGTCGCCAGCGATACGGCTCGTTGCGGTCTGGTAGAGATCGCCACCCTGGCTGGCGTTCAGCACGCCCTTCGAACGACCCAGGTCGATCGAGGATTTGACCTCACCATAAATGCCGGTCTTGGACGCCATTTCGGCATATTCGACAAAGTCACCGGCAACAACCAGACCACCGGACGCCGACAGGAGGCGCAGCACGTCGAGATTTTCGCGATTCGTGATGGTCGGATTGGCGCGCTGGAACAGCCGCACCAGCGTACGCAAATTCGTGCCGCTCGGCTCTGCCTGATAGGCCATCTTCGCCCATTCGGTCACTTCGGGCAGCTTGGCCGCTTCGGCCCGGCCAACGCCGATCTGATACCATTGGGCCGGTACTTGCTGCCCGGCAGCCTTCAAGGCGTCAGCCGCAGCCTTGAGTGCGGCAAGCCCCTGAACGTTGAAACCGCGCGCTGGCTCGACCGACGCATTACCCGTGCCTGCCTTGCCGAAATAGGCCTGAGCGAGGGTCGGATTGACCGCTTCGGGCTTGTAACCCGCCGCCAGCGCTGCCTGGCCGCGCTTGATCGCCAGATCATAATTTTTGGCGCCCATCGCCTGTTCGGCAGCGACCGCGTTGAACTGGCCCGCCTGTTCTGGCGGAGTCAGGCCGCTGTCGAGCATCTGGGCCAATGCCTCACCTTGCAGCGCGGTGTCCTTGCTGGTGATCGAGGTGTTCAGCTTGATTGCGCCAATCTGATATTTGTCGTCATTGCTCACAGCCTTGGTGTCAGCATCGGCCAGCGCTGCCTTGGCACCGGCGAAATCCTGCGCTTCGGCGGCCTTTTGCGCCACCTGGAGCGCCTTGATGACTTCGGGCGAGACGTTGAGCTTGGGTCCGGCCTTCTTCTCTTCCTTCTTCGCGGCAAAGGCGGGGGCGGTGATCGCGCCGCCGCTTACTGCCAGAGCCAGCACGAGCGCCACCGGGGTAACAAAACGCATGATCCTCATCTCCTTTTTGCGCCGGGCCGGGGAAGCCATGAGCGACTGTAAAGCTGTTGTGCGCCGATTAGGGGGCGGCGCGTGAATGGCCATTGAACAAGCCTATATCGGCGGATTTTGCAACTGTCATGCGCACGCTTCGTTCCGCGCGCACCAGTCATCATCCCCTGCCCTGCCCCCTGCCCTGTTTGTCTGCACGTGCGGGCGCGCGCGTGAGCGCGCGAGGGGTGACAGATTTGTTTCGCTCGGCTAGTGCGAACGCAGAAACACATTCCATCCAAAAAAGAGAATCGCCTTGAACGACGAGACCAGCCTCGCCGACCCTTCGGACATCAGCCCCGTCAGCATCGTAGACGAGATGAAGGCGAGCTATCTCGACTATGCCATGTCCGTCATCGTGTCCCGCGCCCTGCCGGACGTGCGCGACGGGTTGAAACCGGTGCATCGCCGCATTCTCTTTTCCGCCCAGGAATCGGGCTTCGTCTATAACCGCCCCTATCGCAAATCGGCGCGTCTGGTCGGCGAAGTCATGGGTAAATATCACCCCCATGGCGACAGCTCGATCTACGACGCATTGGCCCGCATGACGCAGGACTGGTCGATGCGCGTGCCGTTGATCGACGGTCAGGGGAACTTCGGTTCGATGGACCCGGATCCGCCAGCCGCGATGCGCTACACCGAAGCGCGGCTGGCCAAGGTCGCCAATGCGCTGCTGGAGGATCTCGACAAGGATACGGTCGATTTCACGCCCAACTATGACGCTTCGGAAAGCGAACCGCAGGTGCTGCCCGCGCGCTTCCCCAACCTGCTTGTCAATGGCGCGGGCGGCATCGCGGTCGGCATGGCGACCAATATTCCGCCGCACAATCTGGGCGAAGTCATCCGTGCTTGCCTGGCCTATATCGACAATACCGGCATCACCATCGACGAACTGATCCAGATCGTCCCCGGTCCCGATTTCCCGACCGCGCCGCTGATCCTGGGCCAGTCGGGCGCCCGTAGCGCCTATCACACCGGCCGCGGCTCGATCATGATGCGGTCGCGCCATGTCATCGAGAGCGGGCGCGGTGATCGCGAATCCATCGTGCTGACCGCCATCCCCTATCAGGTCGGGAAGAACGGCCTCGTTGAAAAGATCGCCGAAGCCGCCAAGGAAAAGCGGATCGAGGGGATCAGCGACATTCGCGACGAATCCAGCCGCGAAGGCGTGCGGATCGTCATGGACCTGAAGCGCGACGCGACCCCCGAAGTCGTGCTGAACCAGTTGTGGCGCAACACGCCCGCGCAATCGAGCTTCCCGGCGAACATGCTGGCGATCCGTGGTGGCCGCCCGGAATTGCTGAACCTGCGCGATATCATCGAGGCCTTCGTCAAGTTCCGCGAAGAGGTGATCACCCGCCGCACCAAGTTCGAGCTGAACAAGGCGCGCGACCGGGCGCATATCTTGCTGGGTCTGGTCGTTGCGGTCAGCAATCTCGACGAGATGGTCCGCATCATCCGCGGATCGTCCAGCCCCGCCGAAGCGCGCGAAAAGCTGCTGACGCGCGAATGGCCGATCGGCGAGATCGCGCCCTATATCCGGCTGGTCGAGGCGATCGACATCGAAGTTTCGGGTGACTTCTACAAATTGTCCGACCTTCAGGTCCGCGCCATCCTGGACCTGCGCCTGCATCGCCTGACGGCGTTGGGCCGCGACGAAATCGGCAAGGAACTGGCCGAACTGGCCGACGCGATCGCTGAATATCTCGCGATCCTGGGCGACCGGGTCAAACTCTATGCCGTCATGCGCGAAGAGTTTGAGGCGATCGAGCGCGAGTTCGCCACCCCTCGCCTGTCCGAAATCACCGCCGCTGCCGACGGGATCGAGGATGAGGATCTGATCGAGCGCGAGGATATGGTCGTCACCGTCACGGTGCAGGGCTATATCAAGCGCACCCCGCTGGAGAGCTTCCGCGCGCAGGCGCGGGGCGGCAAGGGCCGGTCGGGCATGGCGACCAAGGATGAGGACGCGATCACCGAGTTGTTCGTGACCTCGACCCATACGCCGGTGCTGTTCTTCTCAACCGCGGGCAAAGTCTATCGCCTGAAAGTATGGCGCCTGCCTGAAGGTGGGCCAGCGACGCGGGGACGGCCGATGGTCAACCTGCTGCCGCTTGCGGCCGGCGAAACCATCCGTACCGTCCTGCCGCTGCCCGAAGATGAGGATAGCTGGAAGGATTTGCACGTCATGTTCGCGACAGCGAACGGAACCGTGCGCCGCAACAGCATGGACGCCTTCGCCAATGTACCGAGCAACGGCAAGCTGGCGATGCGTTTCGACGAGGGTAGCGAGGACCGGCTGATCGGCGTCGCGCTGCTGACCGAGGAAGATGACGTGCTGCTTGCCACCCGTCAGGGCAAGGCGATCCGCTTTGCCGCGACCGATGTGCGCGAGTTCCAGAGCCGCACCTCGACCGGCGTGCGGGGCATGACGCTGAAGAGCGACGATGAAGTCATTTCCCTGTCCATCCTGCATCGTTCGGGTGCCAATCAGGAGCAGCGCGAGGAATATCTGCGCTTCGCCCCGTGGAAGCCGGAAAAAGAAGGGGAAATGGCCGATCAGGCGATGTTCGCCCATATGCGTGAGCATGAGCAGTTCATCCTGACCGTCTGCGCCAATGGCTATGGCAAGCTGTCGTCGGCCTATGATTATCGTCGCACGGGACGCGGTGGCCAGGGCATTACCAATATCGACAATATCGGTCGCAATGGCCCAGTCGTCGGCAGCTTTGCCGCAACCCATGGCGACCAGTTGATGCTGGTGACCGATCAGGCCAAGCTGATCCGCATGGGTCTCGACAGCCTGCGCGTCATCGGCCGCAATTCGGCGGGCGTGCGCCTGTTCGACGTGGCCAAGGACGAGCATGTCGTCAGCGCCGCGCGGATCGAGGAAAGCGACGAGGGCGAGACCGAAGCGGCCGTCGAGGCATGAGCGATCTGTTCGCCTACAAGATATTGACGGCGGACCAATATGCGCAGTTGAAGGCCGACGGCGTGTTTGCGGGCGCGCCGGTCGATCTGGCCGATGGCTATATCCATATGTCGACCCGCGATCAGGCGGCGGAGACGGCAGCGAAGCATTTTGCCGGGCAGGACCGGCTGGTGATGCTGATGGTCGATCTCGCGCCGTTCGGCGATGCGATCAGATGGGAAGAGTCGCGCGGCGGTGCCTTGTTCCCGCATCTCTATGGCGAGCTGCCGTTAAGTGCGGTCGCAGGCAAAGTAGTGTTGCGGATCGGCGACGATGGCCTGCATCAGTTCCCGGCGGGTTTTTGATCCATCCGCTTCATCCGCACGACCAGTCCGCGCCTGACCCAATAATCCCATCCGCCCCAACGGATGCGCGATGATGTGGCGGCGGCGAGTTGTACAATGAGATGCGCCCAGCTGACCGCGAAGGGGGCGATGCAATCCCACCAGAGCGAACGGCGCGCGCGGCTGGCCTGATCCGGTTCCAGCACACTGGCGAGGATCGCCCGTCGCGCCAGCGCCCGCCCCCAGGCCGCGCCATAGCCGATCATGATGATCGCCCAGCCGCCCCAGACCAGCGCCCAGACCCATGCCGCCGCCTGCACCGCGACGACCAAAGTCGCCAGCGCCCACATGCCGGGGCTGTTGGTGATGATATGCCGATATTGCCTGACGCCAAAGCCCAATACCTGCGCGGCATTGCCTGCCAACGGACTGGCGACGAGCAGGTCGCGCGCGGGACGCAACCGCATCTTCGCGCGCCAGCCCGCCAGACCGATCGCCATGTCATCGGACAGTCGCCCGGCCATCGCCCGCTCGAGGTCCAGCCGGTCGGCCACCTCCCGTGTCAGCGCCATCGCGCCGCCCCATGGCATGGTCGCGCTGGCGAAGCGCGGGAGTGTCGCCAGTTGCATCTCGACCGCGCCGACCAGCGCCAGCATCGGCCCGCGTTCGGGCAGGAGCATACGATAGCCGGTAACGATGTCCGCCTTGCCCCGGACCAGCGGAAACAGCAGCCGCCCGACCAGCCGGGTGGGCGGTTCAATGTCGGCGTCAATGAACAGGACATAGCGATCGTCCGCTCGCAATGCCCGCAGCGCGGCGCGCAGTTTGTGGACTTTCTGGCCTTCGTCGCTGGCCTCGCCAGCATGGACGATCTGCACCCACTCGCCTTCGCGCGCAGCCAGCGCATCGGCGGCTGCGCACGCACCCGATGTCGCGATCAACAGGCGGAAGCGCGCGGTCTGGGCTTTCAACCGGGCGATCAGGTCCGGCCCGCCGTCCCAATCATCACGCACCGACAGCAGCATGACCACGCCGTCGGGCGTCTCGATCTTGCGGTCCGTCGGCAGGTGACGCCAGTAATTGACGACGCCCAGCAGGCTTAGCCCCTGAAGCAATATCCATAGCCACAGCATGTTATGCCAGCGCCCCTTTACCGTCCCGGCTGCTTCTGTATGACGCTATCCCCATGCTCTCCAACCCCTTTCTCTTCGCCCTGCTGCGGCTTTTGCCCGCAAGCATCGCCTCCTGGCTGGGTGGCTGGCTGTCGGTAACCTTTGCAAGGCCTCGCATGAAGCTGCGCGACGCCCGCGCCCGCGCCAATCTGGCGGTCCTGCGCCCGGACCTCCCGCAAGCGGAGCAGGAGGCGATGTTGACCCGGCGCTGGTTCAATATCGGGCGGACGTTGGGTGAACTCGCCAATATCGACCGGCTGGTGAACGAAGGGCATGTGAACGTCATCGACCGGGCGGGGTATCAGGCCGTCCTCGATGGGCCGGGGCCGATGATCAGCCTGACGGTTCATACCGGGAACTGGGATTTGTTGGCCGCGCATATCAAGGCGTCGACCGACCGGCCGGGGCTGGGCATTTACGATCCGCCGGACAATCCGGGGCAGGCCGCACTGCTCAAGAAGGCGCGGCAAAGCTATATGGGGGAAGCGATCAGCGGCGAAGGCGCGGCGCGCGGCGTGTTCAAGCATCTGACCCAGAAGGATCGGGCGACGCTCTATATCTTGGTGGACGAACGGCGCGAGTTTCAAGTCTGGTTCCCGACATTCGGGCGCGAACTGGCACCGTCGGGCAATCTGTCGGTCGCGCTGCGGCTGGCGCGCAAGGTGGGGGCAAAATTCCTGCCCTTCTATCTAGCCCGCACCGATGGCCCCCATTTCGACCTGCACTGGCATCCCCCGCTCGATCCGCGCATCGACAGTGACGCAGACATAGTCGCGACGCTCGACCGGTTTCTGGGCAGGGCCTGTATCGACCATGCCGACCAGTGGCTGGCCCTGCATGATATGGACCTGACCCAGCCGGGCCACATGCCCCCGATTCTGCCCGCCAATGCCCCTCCGGTCATGTGACTTCGCGCGGTATCACGGCTAAAGCCTCTGCCATGTCCCGACTCGCGATCAAGATTTGCGGCCTTTCGACCGCCGATACGGTGGGCGCCGCCGTGCGCGCGGGGGCGAGCCATATCGGCTTTGTCCATTTTCCCAAAAGCCCGCGCCATGTCGATGCCGCCCAGATCAGGGCGCTGGCCGCCATCGCCCCCGCTCATGTCGAGCGGGTCGGCGTGGTGGTCGATCCGACCGACGAGTTGCTGGACGAACTGGTCGCGACCGGCGCGCTGACCGCGCTGCAACTTCATGGCAAGGAGAGCGCGCAGCGGGCCGCCGCCATTCGCCATCGTTTCGGCCTGTCGGTGTGGAAGGCGATTTCGGTCAAGACCCGCGCGGATATCGACGCTGCCAATGCCTATGCTGGTGCGGTCGACCGGCTGCTGTTCGACGCCAAGACGCCCGATGGCGCGGTACTGCCCGGCGGCATGGGGCTGCGGTTCGACTGGACGTTGCTGCGCGGCGTGGCGGTGCCGGGACCATGGGGGCTTTCGGGTGGCCTGTCGGTGGACAATGTCGCCGAGGCGGTGCGCATCACCTGCGCGCCACTGATCGACGTTTCGTCGGGCGTGGAAAGCGCGCCGGGCATCAAGGATATGGACAAGATCATCACCTTCTGCAAAGCGGTTTCGCAATGTTGACGCCGCCCGCCTTTGTCGCGCGCATCGGGACACGATGGCGCTGATCGCTTCCCCCATCCGAAGCGAACGCCCATTTTGACCCAAGAGACTGAAACGATCATGACCGACACCATTAGCTTGCCCAACAGCCTGCGCAGCCAGCCCGACGCCAGTGGCCATTTCGGCCAGTTTGGCGGCCGCTATGTCGCCGAAACATTGATGCCGCTGATCCTGGAACTGGAGAAAGTCTATCGCGCCGCGAAGGACGATCCGGCGTTCGAGGAAGAATATAATTATCTCCTCAAGCAATATGTCGGCCGCCCCAACCCGCTTTATTATGCGGCGCGGCTGACCGAGGCGCTGCGCGAGGGCGCACCGGCGGGCAAGGGCGCGAAAATCTATCTGAAGCGCGAGGAGTTGAACCATACCGGCGCGCACAAGATCAATAATTGCATCGGGCAGGCGCTGCTCGCCCGCCGCATGGGCAAGAAGAAGGTGATCGCGGAAACCGGCGCTGGCCAGCATGGCGTCGCGACCGCCACTGTCGCTGCCTTGTTCGGCATGGAATGCAAGATTTTCATGGGCGCCAAGGATGTCGAACGGCAGAAGCCCAATGTGTTCCGCATGAAGCTGCTGGGGGCGGAGGTCATTCCGGTGACGTCCGGCTCGGCAACGCTGAAAGATTCGATGAACGACGCGCTGCGCCATTGGGTGTCGAACGTGCATGACACATTCTACATCATCGGCACGGCGGCAGGCCCGCACCCCTACCCCGAACTGGTGCGCGATTTTCAGTCGATCATCGGCAAGGAAATCAAAACGCAGATGATGGAGGCCGAAGGTCGCCTGCCCGACATGCTGATCGCCCCGGTCGGCGGCGGCTCCAACGCCATCGGCATGTTCCATCCCTTTCTGGACGACACGGACGTCGCGATGATCGGCGTCGAAGCGGCGGGCGAAGGGCTGACCGGCAAGCACGCCGCGTCGCTGGCGGGCGGCGCGTCGGGCATATTGCACGGCAACCGCACCTATCTGCTTCAGGATGAGGACGGCCAGATTACCGAGGCGCACAGCATTTCGGCGGGGCTGGATTATCCGGGCATCGGGCCTGAGCATAGCTGGTTGCACGAAATCGGGCGGGTGCAATATATGCCGATCACCGATGATGAAGCGCTGGCCAGTTTCCAGAAGCTGTCGGCGCTGGAGGGGATCATCCCTGCGCTAGAATCCGCCCATGCCATTGCCGCTGCGGAGCAGGTTGCGCCGACCATGGATGCGGACAAGATCATCGTCGTCAACCTGTCCGGCCGGGGAGACAAGGATATTTTTACCGTGGCCGACGCCCTGGGAGCGGAGATGTGAGCCGCGAGCGCATCGGCGGCGCCACCCTCGTGGGCGGTTTAGCAGCATTTATCGTTTATTGGATCGTGGCTTCCCTGATAACAATGTCATGTAGCTCACGATATTATGGCGCAGATCATCTGATTGAGCCGCAAGAAACCGCTATTCTAATTGCGTTGGGCTTTGGGATTGCCGCATTGGCGTTCGGCTTCGTGACGCTCAATAACACGCAGCCTGATAAGTTCGAGAAGAGCGTGGCGTTATCTCTCCTCGTGATCGTTGTTTTGTGGATCGCATTTGTCCTGCTCGACGACCAGACTTGTTCACCGAGTGCGTGGAAGCATTATGCTGCTTATTTAATTGTCCCCTGCTTGATCGGTTCGATTGCAGTGGTGGGACGGCAATGGATTGCTCAAAATGACTGACCGGATGGCCACCCGCTTCGCCGCCTGCAAGGCACAGGGCCGCGCGGCGTTGATTACCTTCGTGACCGCCGGTGATCCGACCGTTGCGGCAACCCCCGCCATTCTCGACGCGCTGGTCGAAGGTGGCGCGGACATTATCGAGTTGGGGATGCCCTTTACCGATCCGATGGCCGATGGTCCCGCGATCGAACTGGCCAATCTGCGCAGTCTGGGGTCCGGCACGAAAACGGCGCATATCTTTGCGATTGCCGCCGATTTCCGCGCCCGCCATCCCGATACGCCGCTGGTGCTGATGGGCTATGCCAATCCCATGCTGGTGCGCGGGTCCGACTGGTTTGCCGATCAGTGCAAGGCTGCGGGCGTCGATGGCGTCATCTGCGTCGATGTGCCGCCGGAGGAAGATGCCGAGCTTGGCCCGGCACTGCGTGGTGCGGGCATTCATCTGGTGCGGCTGGCGACGCCTACGACCGACGCCAAGCGGCTGCCCGCCGTGCTGGAGGGGGCCAGCGGCTTCCTCTACCATGTCTCTGTCGCGGGGATCACCGGCAAGCAGCAGGCAGCGCAGGCCAATATCGAGCTGGCCGTCCAGAAGCTGAAGGCCGCCACCGACCTGCCGATCGCTGTCGGCTTTGGCGTTCGCACGCCAGAGCAGGCCGCCGCGATCGGGCGCATTGCCGATGGCGTCGTCGTCGGTTCCGCGATCGTCGATCTGGTCGGGTCGCATGGCGATGCCGCCGCGCCCTTCGTTCAGCAATTCGTCGCCGCCCTGAGCGGTGCGCTCACCGTCCATTCACGGGAAACCGCCGCATGAGCTGGATCAACCGCGTTCGCAAGGCCATCCCCTTCATCGCCAAGAAGGAGCAGACCGCAGAGACGCTGTGGCACAAATGCCCATCCTGTTCGGAGATGATCTTCATCAAGGAATGGGAAGAAAATCTGTCCGTTTGCCCGCGTTGCGACCATCATGGCCGCATCGGGCCGTCGGAGCGGTTCGAGCATATATTGGACGCCGGTTTCATTCTGTTGCCTACGCCGCATGTGCAGGAAGATCCGCTGAAATTCCGCGACAGCAAGCGTTACCCCGACCGGATCAAGGCGGCGCGGCTGGCGACCGGCGATCATGACGCGCTGATCAACGCGCGTGGCGCGATCGACAATGTGCCGCTGGTGATGGGCGTACAGAATTTCGCCTTCATGGGCGGGTCCATGGGTATGGGCGTGGGCGCGGCCTTCATCCAGGGCGTCAATGATGCGATCGCGCATAAATGCCCCTATGTCATCTTCACCGCGGCGGGCGGCGCGCGGATGCAGGAGGGTATCCTTTCCCTCATGCAGATGCCGCGTGCGACCGTGGCGATCCAGAAGCTGCACGGGGCGGGCCTGCCCTATATCGTCGTGCTGACCGATCCGACCACCGGGGGCGTGACCGCCAGCTATGCGATGCTGGGCGATATCCAGATTTCCGAGCCCAATGCGCTGATCGGCTTTGCCGGGCAGCGGGTGATCGAAAGCACGATCCGTGAAAAGCTGCCCGAAGGATTCCAGCGCGCCGAATATCTGCTCGACCATGGCATGATCGACATGGTCGTCCATCGCGCCGAATTGCGCGACACGCTGGCACGGGTGATCGACTATCTGACACCACGGGCCGCCGCCTGACATCACGCATATAGGGGGACGGGGCGCATGGCCGATCACGCGGTATCGGATCATCCGGCGGTGCAGGCGCAACTCGACCGGCTGTGGTCGCTGTCCCCCGGTGCCGACATATTGGGGCTGGAGCGGATCACGACGCTGCTCGACCGACTAGGCAATCCGCACCGCGCGCTGCCGCCCGTGTTTCATGTCGCGGGGACCAACGGCAAGGGATCGACCTGCGCCTTCCTGCGCGCGGCGATGGAAGCGGATGGCAAAAGCGTCCACGTCTTTACCTCCCCCCATCTGGTCCGCTTTAACGAGCGTATCCGGGTGGCGGGCCAGCTGATCAGCGACGATGTGCTGGCGCGCTATCTGGAGCGGGTGCTGGATATTGCCGAGGGCGTTGACGCCAGCTTCTTCGAGGTCACGACCGCTGCCGCGTTCCTGGCCTTTGCCGAGCATCCGGCCGATGCCTGCATCATAGAGGTTGGCCTTGGCGGACGGCTGGACGCCACCAATGTCATCGCCAATCCGGTGGTGTGCGGCATCGCGCAACTGGGCATCGACCATCAGGCTTTCCTGGGCGACACGCTGGCGGCCATTGCGGCGGAGAAGGCCGGGATCGCCAAGCCGGGCGCGCCGCTGGTCACCCAACGTTACGCCGAATCGCTGTTTCCGGTGATGATGGACGCGGTCGCCCGTGCGCGGACCAGCTGGATCGGTCAGGGCGATGGCTGGGACGCAGCCGCCTATCGCGATCGGCTCCATTATCGCGACGAACAGGGGCGGCTCGATACGCCCCTGCCCCGGCTGGCGGGCGCGCATCAGGTACAGAATGCGGCGCTGGCCTTTGCGATGTTGCGGCATCAGCACGCGGTGCCGCTGACCGAAGCCGCGCTCAAGGCCGCGCCGCTCTGGGCGCATTGGCCTGCGCGGCTCCAGCGGCTCGATCATGGTCCCCTGCTCGCCCCCCTACCCGATGCGACCACCGCCTGGCTCGACGGCGGGCATAATGCCGGTGCGGGAGAGGCGATCAGCGCCTTCTTCACCAGCGATCGGCTGGAGGGGCAGAAGCTCCAGCTGGTGATCGGGATGCTTGCCAACAAGGATGTCGATGCGTTTCTGTCCCCCTTCGCCGGGCGGATCGCGCATATCCATGCCCTGCCGGTGCCGGGGCATGAGCATCATGAGGCCGATCGATTCGCGGCGATCGCGACGCGCTGGGGCATCGGCGGCACCGCGCATGAGGAACCGACCGCTGCAATCCGCGCCATTGCGGCGTTGGGAGAACGGGCGCCCAAGCTGTTGATTGGAGGGTCGCTTTATCTGGCGGGTGAAATTTTGCGGTTGAACGATCAACTGCCTGACTGATTCTACTTGCGATTGACTCGCAATAGCTTAACCTGCGGAAACCAGACCACCGCAGAAGGCGTAACATCATGGCACATGGAGAGACTTCCTCCCTCGACGACCTGCCCCGGCCGATGCCGTCGGGCTATGGCAACCGGCTGTTCCTGTTCGTGATGCGGCGGATGGCGAGCGCGGGCGTCAATGACGCCCATGCCGCCAATGCGATGCTGGGCGCGTTCGGGCGCAGCTATCGTAGGCCGCTGGTGCTGATGCGGGCGATGATGCTGGAACTGGCCCGCGCGTCGAGCCGCAAGATATTGGTCGCGCCCTGCTGCTGCGCGCGGATGACGGCGGACGAGGCACTGATGATGCAAGCGACCGGCGACGCGCTGCGTGATCCCAATAGCGCCTATAAGCATGTGAGCCGGTTGCTGGGCAATGATCGTGCGCTGGGCGCGCTGACCTGTTTGCAGGCGGTGGCGCAGGCCCATGCGGACCTGGGCCGACCGCTGGAGCTTTATGGCGAGGGGTGATCGCCCGGATCGGTGGCGGCGCTGCCGACGCTGGCGTCGATCAGACCAGCGCGCATCATCAGCCAGAACAGGATAATGCCCGGCACTGCCGCTGCCGTCGTGAGCAGATAGAAATCGACATAGCCGAATTGCTCGATCAGCCCGCCCGCCGTCGTCCCGGTCAGGAAACGGCCAACGATGCTGGCGGCGGCAGAGATCAGCGCATATTGGGTCGCGGTGAAGCGCAGGTCGCACAGGGCGGAGAAATAAGCGACGACGGTGACGCCGCCGATGCCGCTGGCGAAATTCTCGAACCCGATCGCGCCGGCCATGCCCCAATTGCTCTTGCCCAGCGCCGCCAGTGCCGCGAAGGCGAAGTTCGATACGCCCATCAGGATCAGGCTGAGCAGCACCGATCGCTTCATGCCGATCCGCGCGTAGAGGATGCCGCCGACGAATATGCCGATCAGATAGGCCCAGAAGCCGATGCCGATGTCGTAAATGGCGATCTCGTCATTGCTATAGCCCATATCGTCGAACAGCAGGCGGAAGGTCAGGTTCGCCAGCGTGTCGCCGATCTTGTGTAGCAGGATGAACAGCAGCACGAGCAGCGCGCCCTTGCGCTGGAAGAACTCCACCAACGGTCCGGCGATCGACTGCCAGACTTCGCCCAGTCCGCGTCGTGCCAGCGGGTCGCGATGACGTTCCGGTTCGCCAAGTAGCAGGCCGGTCAGCATGGCGGGCAAGGCGAAGATGGCGCAGGCGAGATAGGCGCCTTCCCACCCGATCCGCGCCGCCAGCACCAGCGCCAGCGCACCCGCCGCGACCGATCCGATGCGCCAGCCATATTGGGACATGCCCGACCCGACGCCGAGCTGTTCGGGCTTAAGCAATTCGATGCGATAGGCGTCGATCACAATGTCGAAGGTCGCGCCCGCAATGCCGACCAATATGGCGGCATAGGCGGTCTGGATCAGGCTGCTGGTGGGATCGACCAATGCCAGATTGGCGACCGCCGCCATCACCAGCACGCCTGCAAGGAGTAGCCAGGAGACACGCTGGCCCAGTCGACCGATGATCGGCAGCCGGACGCCGTCGACCACCCAGGCCCAGAGCCATTTGAGATTATAGACCAGGAATGCGAGGGTGAAGGCGGTGACCGCCTTCTTGTCGATGCCGTCCTGCGCGAGGCGGGTGGTCAGCGTCGCGCCGATCATCGCAAAGGGAAAGCCCGACGACACGCCCAGGAAGAAGGCCGCCAGCGGGGCTTTCTGGGCATAGGGCTTTACCGCATTAAGCCAGCTGTTCGTGCCGGTTGTGGCGTCGGTCATGATAGTGCGCGTCCCCCGAAGGCGTCTGTTGCGCGCCACCATATGGCCTGACGCGGTGCTGGCAAGCCTTGTGGGATCAATCAGGCGTGTCGAACAGGGTGAGGCCAACGGGCAGCCGCGGGCGGCGGGCGCCGCGCAGCAGAGCGTCGATGACGCCGATCGCCGCGATCAGATCGCGTGGGGCATAGGGCTTGGCGAGGCAGCCATATGCCAACGCGCGGGCGTCGATCGGGCAGGCGCCGGTGACGAACAGCACCGGCAGTCCCTTCGTCGCGGCATGGCGGGCCACGTCGATGCCGCTGCGGTCGCCTTTCAGGCTGACATCGGCGATCACCAGATCGACCCCGCCGCCGTCGATGACAGCGATAGCGTGGCTGTAATCGTCCACGGTCGCGGCGATACGATATCCGGCCTGTTCGAGCGCATGTTCATTGTCGAAGGCGACGAGGGGTTCATCCTCCACCACCAGCACGGTGCGGATCGCCTTGCGACGTCCGGTGCGCGCGCCTTCGCCCTTCACCAACCCGAAAAACATTTGCCGATCCGCCCTGTTTCCGCCATGCCCACCGATCAAACGCCGCGCCCCCGCGCCGGGTTGCCGGGCGGATGCCACACCGCCCTCATCCAAGCGCCGGGACGGCACCGTTCAGCCTGTTGCTGGCTTTCCTGTCATATGGGAAGGGCCAGTGCCCACGAAAAGGAATCCGCCCTTGGAACCGCCGAAAAAATCTGGACCGCCCCGCAGGGCTGGCCCCGGCGGCCCCAAACGCCCCTCTGGCCCCGGTGCGGGTGGGCCTGGTCGGACGCCTGATGGCAAGCCGCGCTTTGGCAAGCCGGCTGAGGGCAAGGCCGGTCCCGCTGCCAACGCCAAGCCGTGGGGCCGCAAGCCCGGTTTCAAGAAGCCGGGTGCCGGGGCCAAAACGCCCGCCAACCCGCATCCCGCGCGCGCCGCCGCGACCAGCGATGGCAAGGGCGAGCCGCAGCGCATCGCCAAGCTGCTGGCGCGGGCCGGTGTCGCTTCGCGGCGCGAGGTCGAGCGGATGATCGAGGAAGGGCGCGTGACGCTGAATGGCGTGGCGGTCGAAACGCCCGCGACCTTGCTGGCCTCGCTCTATGGCGTGGCGGTCGATGGCGTGGCGATTGCCGCGCCGCCGCCTGCCCGGCTGTTCCTGTTCCACAAGCCTTCCGGCTTCCTGACGACCGAGCGCGACCCCGCCGGGCGGCCTACCATCTATGACAAGCTGCCCGCCGATCTGCCGCGGGTCATGCCGATCGGGCGGCTGGACATGACGACCGAAGGTCTGTTGTTGCTGACCACCGATGGCGGGTTCAAACGGCAGATGGAGCTGCCATCGTCTGGCGTGCCGCGTACCTATCGCGCGCGCGCCTTTGGCGAGGTGAGCCAGCAGCAGCTGGAGGATCTGTTCGACGGGATCGAGATTGAGGGGGTCCGCTATGGCCCGATCGAGGCCAATCTGGAGCGGCGCACCGGGCGCAACCAGTGGATCGAAATGACCTTGACCGAAGGCAAGAACCGCGAAGTGCGGCGCGTACTGGAGCATCTGGGGTTGCAGGTCAACCGGCTGATCCGCACCAGTTACGGCCCGTTCCTGCTGGGCGACCTGCCGCCCGGCGCGGTCGAGGAAATACGCCAGCATGACCTGGTCCAGTTCAAGGCCAGCCTGAAGGACAGCAAATGAGGATCATATCCGGCCAATGGCGCGGTCGCCCGCTGACCGCGCCGAAGGGTGACGCGACCCGACCGACCGCCGACCGGACCCGCGAGACGCTGTTTTCGATGCTGGTCAGCCGGATCGGATCGTTCGAGGGCTTGGCCGTTGGCGACTTCTTTGCCGGGTCCGGGGCGTTGGGGTTTGAGGCACTTTCGCGCGGCGCTGCGACCTGCCTGTTCGTCGAGCAGGACAAGGCAGCGATCGATTCGATCCGCGCCAATGCGGAGCGACTGGGCATCAAGCCCGATATCCGGGCGTCGAGCGTGTTGTCGCTGGGGTCCGCACCCAAGCCGCTCGACCTCATCTTCATGGATCCGCCCTATGGCACGGGAGCCGGACAGGTCGCGCTCGACAAGCTGGGGCGGCTGGGCTGGACCGGGCCTGCGACCTGGATCAGCATAGAGACCGACCGGCGCGAGGATGTCGAGGTGAAGGGCTTTGCCATCGACGCCGTGCGCGACGCTGGCAAGGCGCGGATCACCTTGTTGCGGGCGGTGGATCAGGCGGCTTCGTAGGCCGCCGTCTCCTTCGCGATCAGGATATTGGCAAGGAAGGTGTAAGCCTCCGCCCAGGCGTCCAGCACCGCGTCGGTCGCGACATCTTCGCCCAATACCTCCCGGATGGCGGGGAGCAGGGCGGCGGCGACCTTGGGATAATGTTCCGGCTTCACCCCGGTTTCGACATGGCGTGCGACCATGCGGGCGACCGCGCCGTCGAGCGCGCCGAGCTTGTCGATATTCTCCGCATAGCCCAGAATCGCGGCGGCCAGGCGCTTGGGCTGTTCGCCGCTGGCCTGGGCAGCCTGATCGAACATCGCCTTCACTTCGGCGTCCTGAAACAGTCTGGCGTACATGGCCGTGGTGATGGCGACGCCATGTTGGCGCAGGGCCGGACCGGTCGATTTGACGATCGCGATGGTGGAAGCCGACAGTGAGCTGGACATATGTACGCCTTTCGATGGACTCGATAAGCGGTATCTAATTTGCATCTTTTAAGATGTAAACAGGATATATGTTTTCCACTGCCTGTAGCGCCGTTAACGGACAAGCCCATGCAACTGACCCGCCACACCGACTATGCGCTGCGCGTGCTGATCCATCTGGCGGCATCGCCGGACGGGCGCGCGACGATTGCGCAGATTGCCGACGCCTATGGGCTGTCGCGCAATCATCTGATGAAGGTGGTGCATGGCCTGGCGCAGGGCGGCTTCATTGCGACCCAGCGCGGGCGGGGTGGCGGATTTGCGCTGGCCCGCGCGCCGCAGGAGATCAGTATCGGCGCGGTGATCCGGCATAGCGAGCCGGACATGAAAATGGCCGACTGTGCGGCCTGCGCGATCCGTCCGTCCTGCGGGCTGACCGGCATATTGGGGCAGGCGACGGCGGCTTTTCTGGCGGTGCTGGACCGGCACAGCCTGAGCGATGCGACCCGCGACCGGGCCGGGCTAGCGGCGATCATCGCCGCCCTGCCCGGCCCGGAATCCTCAGTTAGCGACGACGCGCCTTGCGCGCCTCGCCCGGATTGATGCAGCTGTCCTGCACGGTTTTCGAGCAGACCGGATAGTCCTTCGCCTCAGCCGGTGGCGGGGTCATGTTGCCGCCGACGGTGACGGGGTTGGAGGATGATCCGACCGGTGCGGCTGGATCATTCGGGACGCCTGCCGGGGCTGGGGCCATGCCGGGATCGGCGGGAACGGCGCCCGTGGGCTGGCCTGCATTGGGATCAGCCGCGGTAGCCGGGTCGGCAGGAGGTGACGGCGCGGCGGGATCAGCGGGCGGAGCCATGTCGCCAGCGGGTGGCTGGCTCATCGGGGCCGGGGTTTCCTGCGCGACGGCTACGCCTGTAATGGCGGTGGTGAAACTGAGCATCGCGGCACTGGCCAGCATGATGGACTTCATCGGGAATATCCTTTCCTTCTTTTC
Organism: Sphingobium sp. FG58; assembly: GCF_057809055.1. NCBI lineage: Bacteria > Pseudomonadati > Pseudomonadota > Alphaproteobacteria > Sphingomonadales > Sphingobiaceae > Sphingobium > Sphingobium sp. FG58. Next base: position 17,577 of record NZ_JBMDJF010000029.1, read on the forward strand.
TCACGGCCCCGTTGTGCGGGGAACGGCGAGGGAAGAACCGGAGTCGTGACATGTCCGTTCCAGCAGCGGCGATGAAGCGTGGCGGATGCACCGTGAAAGGAAGGGTTGTGCTGTCATCGAGAGGACGACATCCCTGCGTGTCGCCTGCGGGCTGCACCAACCATTGGCGGCTCTTTGCAAAATTCGGATGCCCGATAAAACTTGGTCATTCCCGCGCAGGCGGGAAACGTTAGTACGCCGCAGGCAATCCATCTCCCACCTTATCGTCTTGATTTCAGGTCGGGAGATGGATCCCCGCCTTCGCGGGGATGACGTAGAAATCTATGGATGATGAATTTTTGTCACGAGGGAGGTTTTCTCAATCCCCTTACTCGCCTGGGAAGCGATCGAACTTTGGCAGGTCGTTGGCGGTCGCTGCCCATGGCGGGGCGTCGGCGAGTTGGATGTGCGCCTGGGGCGGGAAGGCGGACTGATCGTCCAGCGTTGCCGTCTGAATATCGATGCCGCCGGGGAATACGACCGGGTTGGTATAGAATAGCCCGGTGCCGCAAGTGCCGCAGAAGTGGCGGGTCGCATTTTCGGATGATTGATAGGCGACCGGCGTGCCTTCAATCTTTACCGAATCCTGCTGAAACAAGGCCCAGCCGACCATCGGCGCGCCGGAACTGGCGCGGCAATCGGCGCAGTGGCAGATGGCGCTATGCGCGGGATCGCCGCTGGCTTCATAGCGGATCGCCCCGCACTGGCATTTACCCGTCGCCATGATTCGTCCTCCCTTGCATGATTCGCCTTTTGTTCTCATAGAAGGCGCGTCACTGCAAGGCTGATGCCTTGCCCCCGCCCCTGCCCATGCCTAGTTGAGGCCAATGACCTTTCCAGCCCCTTCGCCGTCCGACCCCGACTATATCAAGGGGCTGAACCCGCCACAGCGGGAGGCGGTGCTGACGACCGAGGGGCCGGTGCTGGTGCTGGCGGGCGCGGGAACGGGCAAGACGGCGGCGCTGACCGCGCGGCTGGCGCATCTGGTCGCGACGCAGCGGGCCTGGCCGTCGGAAATCCTCTCCGTCACCTTCACCAACAAGGCCGCGCGGGAAATGCGCGAGCGGGTGGGCCGGATGATCGGCCCGGCAGTCGAGGGGATGCCCTGGCTGGGCACGTTCCACGCCATCGCGGCCAAGATGCTGCGGCGTCATGCCGAACTGGTCGGGCTGCAATCCAATTTCACCATCCTGGATACGGACGACCAGTTGCGGCTGATGAAGCAGCTGATCCAGGCCGAGGGGATTGACGAGAAGCGCTGGCCCGCGCGGCAACTGGGCGGGCTGATCGACCAGTGGAAGAATAAGGGCTGGACCCCGCAGGACATCAGCGCGGGTGAGAGCGAAGGCTATGCCAATGGCAAGGGGCAAAAGCTGTACGCCGCCTATCAGGCGCGGTTGCGGGCGGTGAATGCCTGCGATTTCGGGGACTTGCTGCTACATGTTCTGACGATATTGAAAAGCTATCGCGACGTGCTGGAAAGCTATCAGCAGCGGTTCAAATATATCATGGTGGACGAATATCAGGACACCAATAGCAGCCAATATCTGTGGTTGCGGCTGTTGGCGCAGACGCGCAAGAATCTGTGCTGCGTGGGCGATGACGACCAGTCCATCTATTCATGGCGCGGGGCGGAAGTCGCCAATATCCTGCGGTTCGAGAAGGATTTTCCGGGCGCGAAGATCATCAGGCTGGAACAGAATTACCGGTCCACCCCGCATATTTTGGGCGCGGCGTCGGGGGTGATTGCCGAGAATGGCAATCGGCTGGGCAAGACGCTGTGGACCGACATCGACGTGGGCGAAAAGGTGCGCGTCATCGGCATTTGGGACGGGCCGGAGGAAGCGCGGCGGGTCGGCGAGGAGATTGAGGCGATCCAGCGCGACGGCGGATCGCTGGACGAAGTGGCGATACTCGTGCGGGCGCAGCACCAGACCCGCGAATTTGAGGACCGCTTCATCCAGATCGGGATGCCATATCGCATCGTGGGCGGTTTCCGATTCTATGAGCGGGCGGAAATCCGCGATGCGCTGGCCTATTTGCGGCTGGTCAATCAGCCCGCCGACGATCTGGCGTTCGAGCGGATCGTCAATGTCCCCAAGCGGGGCCTTGGCGACAAGGCGGTGGAGAAATTGCACCGGCTGGCGCGGGCGGAGGGGATACCGCTGGTCCATGCGGCGGCGCGGATACTGGATACGGATGAGTTGACGCCGCAGGCGCGGCGATCCTTGGGCGCGTTTGTTGGCGATCTGGCGCGCTGGCGCGACCGGGCGACCACCCTGCCCCATGCCGAACTGGCGCGGCAGATATTGGACGAGAGCGGCTATACCGCGATGCTGCAGGCGGAGCGATCGACCGAGAGTGCGGGACGGCTGGAGAATCTGGGCGAACTGGCGCGCGCGATGGAGGAATATGAGACGCTGGGGGCGTTTCTGGAGCATGTTTCCCTCGTCATGGACAATGAGGCGCAGCAGGAAGAGCGCAAGGTCACGATCATGACGATCCATGCCGCCAAGGGGCTGGAGTTTGATTCGACCTTTCTGGTCGGCTGGGAGGAAGGGATTTTCCCGTCGCAGCGGGCGCTGGACGAGGGCGGCCTCAACAGTCTGGAGGAGGAAAGGCGGCTGGCCTATGTCGCGATCACGCGGGCGCGCAAGCGTTGCACGATTTTGCACGCGGCGAATCGGCGTATCTATGGCCAGTGGACCAGCAGCATCCCCTCGCGCTTCGTGGGCGAATTGCCGCCGGAGCATGTCGACGCGGAAAGCAGCATGAGCGGCGGGGCATCGCTGTGGCGGGCCAACTGGTCGGAGCGGGACGATCCGTTCGCCCATGTCGGGCGCGGCGAAGGACGCGGGCCAGGATGGCAGCGGGCGCAATCGTCGGGCCAGTTCAGCCGGGAACACGTGCGGATCGTGGAGGCGCGCGCGTCGGCGGTGTCGATCGGCAATAAGGGGCGTAGCGACATGGCGCTGGGGCTGCGGGTGTTCCACCAGAAATTCGGTTATGGCAGGGTCGCGGAGATTGAAGGCAATAAGCTGGAGATTGATTTCGAAACGGCCGGGCGCAAGCGGGTGATGGACAGTTTCGTGTCGGTCGCCTGACCGGTCGCGCTATTTTTCTGACAGGATGAGGCCGATCGCACGGGCATAATCCTGCATCGCCGCCACGACCGCCAGGCCGCTGACCGAGCGGGGGTGCGGGTCGATAGCGCAGAGCGTGCCGTAGAAGCTGCCGTCCGACAGGATGACGGGCAGCGAGGCATAGCTTTGAAAGCCGTAGAAGATGGGGACATGGTGGGTGCGCCAGTCCTGGTCCATCGCGACATGATCGATATAAATGCCCTCGCCGCAGCGGCGGATATCGTCGCACAGGGTCTTTTTGATTTCCAGTTCCCCGCCGGGATCAAGGCCAAACTCGATCCGGTCGATGATCTGGCAGGCGATCCAGCGATCTTCGGTCACTCTGGCGACCGCAGCGAAACCCATGCCGGTGGTCTGGCAGACTTGTTCCAGTATCGCCCGAATCCGGTCATCATCGCCCTGTGCTGCGACTGATGCCGCCAAATCGTCCCGCATAGATGCACCCCTGATGACACGACCCTGATCGCGGCGCGGCATCCGGCAGATATGTAGGATTATGCGGAATATTGCGCAAGAAATTGGTGGAGCCTAGCGGGATCGAACCGCTGACCTCCTGCATGCCATGCAGGCGCTC
>NZ_JBMDJF010000003.1:0-382645 GCF_057809055.1 Sphingobium sp. FG58
AGTCCGATCCTCTACCGAGGATACCCGCTGTTACACCATCCCGCGGGACACGATCTGACAGTCCCGGCTTGACAAAAGGCAGGATACCGTAGCGGCAATGACGGAATTATGCCGTGCTGGCCAGCCTTCCGGCCATAAAATATCCGCAATAAATCGTCCGGGCGTGGCGGAATCCTAACCTATGTTGCCCAAACATATCATTTACGAAAAATTATGCATTGCAATGCAGCACCCGATTCACAAAGCGCCAGGCAGTCGCATAAATGATAAGGCGTAAAAATAATAGTGATAATTCCACATAGCTAGAAGCTAGGGGTCGCATGTTTTCAATTCGAACAAAGGGGCTACGCAGCAACGCAATTGGTAGCGTTACCATGATGGGCGCATTATCGCTCCCGATATTGGCGGGCATGATCGGTTTCGGCGTCGAACTCAGTAACGGCTATGCCGAACGCGTCGCCAATCAGAGCATTGCGGACATGGCTGCCTTGGCCGCTGCGAATGTGTATCTGGTCAACAAATCCGAAAGCGAGATGCTGGGAACCGCCAGGGAGATTACCCGTGGCTCCGGCCTGGTTGCCGATGCTGTCGCTGTTTCGATCGTGGATTCGCCCGACAGCAGTGGCGCACGCGCCGTCCGGGCCATCGTCACGACAACCCAACCCTATTTCTTTAGCCGCATATTCGGGCTGGGAACCAGTTTTGATGTTAGCGCAACCGCGTTTGCCAAACTGCCCCCCGCCTCATCGCCATGCATCATCGCGCTGGCGCAGAGTGCCAGCCATGGCGTTTCCGCAACGGGCGGGTCGGGCATTGCCGCCCCCGATTGCGCGATCTGGACGAATAGCGACGCCTATGCCGAAGGCGGATCGACGATCAGCGCCAAAGCGATCAGCGCGCACGGCGCGATCCACACGCCGCCCTATGACAGCAGCATCCAGGCTGATCTGAAGAAGGAGGGCGCTGCCCTTGTCAGCGATCCGTTGAGCGGTAACGCCGACATGCTCGCCGCCCGCGCCAGGATCGGCACGGTTACGCCAGTGCTGGTGCCGGTGCTGTCCGCGATCCCGTCTGTCGGCGTATCGGCGCCAAGCGCCCAGTTCCAGCGGACATGGTGGCCGGTCAACGCCTATGTCTATACCAACGGCGGCACGTCCGTTACCGGCGTGTGGGACGGCAGCGCATGGGTATTCCCTGGCGGCACCTATGATTTCGACACGATGTCGGTGACGGAAAATGTCGCGTTCAGCGGGCCGACGACCATCAATGTCCGCAACAACATCACCGGAATCTGGCCCGGCATCACCATTCGCGGCAACGGCACGATCAATGTCGGGGGAAGCATCCAGAACGCTGCGGCGATCAGGATAGAGGGCAACGGCACGATCAACACGCATGGCGATGTCGGTTTTGCCGGCGGCGGGACCGGATTGGTCATCACGGGCAGCGCCAATCTGAACGTCGGCGGCAGCGTCAACAACACCGGCGCCGGATTCTGGTTGGGCGACGGTGGTTCAGCCAATGTCGCCATTGGCGGCAACCTGATCGTTTCGGGCAGTTTTATAACGGGCAGTGGCAATTTCGCCATATTGGGCCGCACGACATTGCAGGGCAGTTCAACCACGTCGATCGGCGCAGGACGCCACTATTTCGGCCCGATCGATACCCAAGGCGCAACCAGCCTGACGGTCGGCGATGGCGATACCGACATCAACGGCAAATTGAATATAGGGGGTTCATCGTCGGTCCGTTTCGGGAACGGCGCCTTTGCCATCACCAAGGATAGCTGGGGCGATGGCAATGCGATATTGACCGGCGGCGGTTCCACGCTCGTCCTTGGCCACGGGGCTTTCAGCGCCAACGGCGCGATCCAGGCGGCTGGCACCATCACATTTGGCACGACCGCCAGCCACTATATCAACGGCGACCTGACGCTCAGCAGCAATGCGGTGTTCGGATCAGGCGCCTATTATATCAACGGCAATTTCCACAATACGACAACCGGCAGCATGACCGGCACCGACATCAGCTTCATCCTGTCGGGCGACGTCGTCCTGTCTGGCAGCGCCCATCTGGCCCTGACCGCGCCCACCGGCGGCGGAACCGGGGCAATCAGGGACTTTCTTTTCATCACCGACAGCAGCAGTGCCACGGTGATCGAAGGTGGCGGCAGCAGCATATTGGCAGGCATCATCTATGTCCCCAACTCGGTCCTGACCGTGCGCAGCGGTGGCCAGTTAAGTGGTGGCGGCAAATGCTGGAGCCTGGTGGCCCAGACGGTCACCGTCTTTGGTGGCGCCGGCGCCTCCACCTCCTCCTGCTCCCCCCTTTCCTCATCAGGGTCAGGCAGTAGCAGCGGGGTCTCGCTGGTCCGATGATCACACTCTCTTCCCTCATCGCACGCGCGCGTCGCGACCAGCGCGGCGTCGCCACCATCGAATTCGCCCTGTCGAGCATCTTCATTCTCAGCTTGCTGGTCGTCAGCGCCGATTTCGGCATCTACGCCCTGCACAAGCAGCGATTGAAGCGCGCCGTCAGCGAAGCATCCATTGCCGCGTTCAATGCGCGGACCAATGTGGACCCGGTAAAAGTCGCCCAATATGTGACCGCCAGCGCCCATATCGGCAGCACGCCGACCGTGAGCGTGACGTGCAATGACGGCAGCAGCTGCGTCAATGTCGCGCGCACCTGTGGTTGCATTTCGCCGACCAACGGGTCGTTCACAGCCCATGCGCAATGTGGAGCGACCTGTCCGTCAGGCGGGCTTTCCGGCTATTATCTCACCATCGCGGCCGAAGCGACCTACCACCATGTCGTGCTGCCCAATCCCTGGCTGGACGGCTCGAAAATCACCGCTCGTGTAACGGTGCGGATGCAATGAAGCTGCGCGCCATAAAGGAAGATCGCCGGGGAGCAACGATCATGGAATTCGCGCTCGTCGCGCCGCTCCTCCTGCTGTTCATCTTCGGCATCATCGAAGCCGGACGGGCCTTATGGTGCCTTCAGGTCGTTCAGGAGTCCGCCTATGCAACGGCGCGCTGTGTGGCCATCGGCGATCCTTCGTGCGCCGACGATGACGCGGCTAAACAATTTGCCGTGACCCATGTTGCGCGATCGGGCCTGACCCTGCCTTTGGCGGGCGTCACCATCGAAAAAAATGTCACATGCGACGGCATCGACGATATGGCCAGGGTCAGTCTGGCCCTGCCTTTTCAAATGACCGTTGGCAGGCTGGTCCCTGCTATGCCGACATCATTGAACAGTGCGGCCTGTATGCCGGCCGTCAGCACCCCGTGACCAGACCCCGAAAATATCCGGGTCGATTTCCAGCAGCGGCACCCGCGTCTCACTCCCGCGCCGCATATCGCCGCCCATGCCAAAGGTCACCACGCTGCTCCCCGCATCCCCCACGACCAGCGGGTCGAGCAGGATCGCGGCGTTCAGCCGGTCGCTGGTAACCTCCGTCAGCGTGCCGATCTGCGTCAGCGCGAAGAGTTGCCGGGCAAAGGCATAGGGCAGGCGGATGCAGCCATGGCTGGCCGGGTAGCCGGGATTATGCCCGGCGTGGAGCGCTATGCCGTCCCAGGTCAGCCGCTGCATGAACGGCATGGGCGCATTGCTGTAGAGGTTGGAGCGGTGCCACTGGCGCTTTTGCAGGATGGGGAAGCTGCCGGTGGGAGTGCGGTGCCCCTTCGTCCCCGTGGACACGCTGGCCGCGCCGATCAGCCGGTCGCCGCGATAGACATGCACCCGTTGCCGCGCGATACTGACGATCAGATAGAGCGGCCCGCCCGCAGCCTCGTCATCGGCCCAGCGAAAGCCCCCTGGTGCCAGCGGCATATCGGCCAGCTCCGCCCGCGCGGACGGAATGCCCATAGCCAGGCAGCACAGCAGGACGAACAGCCGGGGGAAAAGCATAAGCCTTTCTTAACCATAAGCCAGCTGCGCGCCAGAGGGTGGGATGCGCTTTACCGCATTGGTCCCGACTTGGGACAGGGGGAAAGACGCAGTATCTCGCCCTTCCTGTCTCCTCCCCCTTGAGGGGGAGGTTGGGTGGGGGTGTACTGCCGCCAGAGTTGACGCTCAGCTTCGCCTCGCTCCCCCTCCCCCGACCCCTCCCCGCTGGGGAGGGGAGATAGCTTAAATCAGCAGCATCTGCGCAACCGGCGCAAAGCTGCGCCGGTGCAGCGGCGTCGGTCCATGAGTCCGCAGCGCGGCCAGATGCTGCGCGCTGCCATAGCCCTTGTTGCTCTCCCATCCATAATGAGGGTGGCTGGCCGCCGCCTCCAGCATCATCCGGTCCCGTGCTTCCTTGGCCAATATGGAGGCCGCCGCGATCGACAGGCACAGCGCGTCCCCGCCCACGACCGCAGTGGCGGGCCAGCGCCAGTCCGGCACCCGGTTGCCATCGACCAGCACATGCTGGCAATCCTGCCCCAGCGCCTCGACCGCCCGCGTCATCGCCAGCATCGTTGCCCAGAGGATGTTGATCCGGTCGATCTCCTCGACACTGGCGACCCCAAGCCCCCAGCAGAGCGCGCGCGCCTTGATCTCCCCCTCCAGCGCCCCGCGTCGTTTGGCCGAGAGCTTTTTGCTGTCGTTGAGGCCTTCGGGGCAATCTTCCGCCCGCAGGATGACGGCGGCGGCTACCACCGGCCCGGCCAGCGGTCCCCTGCCCGCCTCATCCACCCCAGCGACCAGCTCCGGATGATGGCGCAGTTCATGGGCGAAATCAGGCATGAAAATGCGCAAGAAATTCTGGCGGCGCACCCATCGGCCCATGCCCGCCGCCCAGCCCCGGCGCGATCGTCAGCGCCGCGCGGACATAAGCGCGCGCCCGTGCAATCGCGGCACCCAACGCCATCCCCTGCCCCAGCCCGGTCGCAATCCCGCTGGCCAGCGTGCAGCCGGTGCCGTGGGTGTGCGGCGTGTCGATGCGCGGGTCGGTCCAGTCGGTGACCAGACCATTCGGGCCGACCAAGCGGTCAACCAGCAGCGCACCCACGCCATGCCCGCCCTTGGCCAGCACATGCGTGCCAAAGCGCGCGGCAATGCCTTCGCCGCCAAGCGCTGCCAGTTCGGGGATGTTGGGGGTCACTAGCGTGGCGATCGCCATCAATTTCTCGAACGCCGCGATTGTCGCCGCGTCGGCCAACACCGATCCGCTGGTCGCCACCATAACCGGATCAAAGACGATCGGCACGTCGCTCAGGCCGCTGAGCAGTTCCGCCACCGCCATCGCCGTCTCCGCCGATCCGATCATGCCGATCTTCACCGCATCGACGCCAATATCGTTGATGCAGCTGTGCATCTGCGCCAGCACCATGTCGGTCGGGATCGGGTGGACGCCCTGCACCCCCAGCGTATTCTGCGCGGTGATCGCGGTGATCGCGGTCATGGCGTGGCCGCCCAGCATCGTCACCGCCTTGATATCCGCCTGGATACCCGCACCGCCGCCACTGTCGGACCCGGCGATGATCAGGATGCGCGCGATGCTCATCCCTTATAGTGGCGCATGGTGGACGCAGGATTGCCCGCCAGCGCCTTGCCCGTGCGGCTCGGCCGGTCCATCAATTCGCCGCCGCAATTAGGGCAGCGATCATCCAATGCCTCGGCACAGGGCGCGCAAAAGGTGCATTCGAACGAGCAGATGAATGCGCCGGGTTCATCGGCGGGCAGGTCCGTGCCGCAGCGTTCGCAATCGGGGCGCATTTCAAGCATGGAGCCAACTCCCATCCTCGTCATCCCGGACCCGATCCGGGATCCAGAGCGCCAGGCGCTGAGAGAGCGACTCTGGATCCTGACTTTCGTCAGGATGACGGTGGAGAAATTCTCTCACGCCGCCGCCTTCTCGACCGCCGCGCAGATGCGATCGACCACGTCGCGCACCTGTTCCTCGCGGTCGCCTTCGGCCATGACCCGGATCACCGGTTCGGTGCCGGACGGGCGGATGACCAGACGGCCAACCCCGGTCAGCTCTGCCTCCGCCTGCGCGATGACGCGCTTGACGTCGTCATGCTCCAGCGGCTTGCCCCCGGAAAAGCGCACATTTTTGAGCAATTGCGGCACCGGGTCGAACTGGTGCAGCGTCTCGCTGGCGGGCTTGCCGGAACGGACGAGTGCGGCCAGCACCTGCAACGCGGCGACCGTTCCGTCGCCGGTAGTCGCATAGTCGGACAGGATCATATGGCCCGACTGTTCGCCGCCGACATTGAAACCACCGCTGCGCATCCGCTCCAGCACATAGCGATCGCCCACGCTGGTGCGCTCCAGCCCGATGCCCTGCCCGGTCAGGAAGCGCTCCAGCCCCAGATTGGACATTACCGTCGCCACCAGTCCGCCCCCGCGCAGCGTCCCCGCGCGCGCGAAATTGGCGGCGATCAGCGCCATGATCTGGTCACCGTCGACGATCTGGCCTTTCTCATCGACCACGATCAGCCGGTCCGCGTCTCCATCCAGCGCGATGCCGATATCCGCGCCCGACGACACGACGGTTTCCTGACACAGCAAAGGCGCGGTCGATCCGCAGCCGTCATTGATGTTGGTGCCGTTGGGATTGACGCCGACCGCCACGACAGTCGCGCCCAGTTCCCACAGGGCCGACGGCGCGACCTGATAGGCCGCGCCATTGGCGCAATCGATAACGATTTTCAGGCCATCGAGCCGCAGGTCGGCGGGGAAGCTGGATTTGACCGCATGGATATAGCGGCCACGCGCATCCTCGACCCGCCGGGCGCGGCCGATATCCTTGGACGCGGCGAGCGGCACCTGCTGATCGATCAGCGCCTCGATCTTCAGCTCATCTTCGTCCGACAGCTTGTAGCCGTCCGGCCCGAACAATTTGATACCATTGTCGAAATAGGGATTGTGGCTGGCCGAGATCATGACGCCAAGGTCGGCGCGCATCGAATGGGCCAGCATCGCGACGGCGGGTGTCGGGATCGGCCCGAACTGCACCACGTCCATGCCCACCGCGGTAAAGCCCGCGACCAGCGCATTTTCGACCATATAGCCCGACAGGCGCGTATCCTTGCCAATCACCACGCGATGGCGGTGGTCGCCGCGCTGGAAATGGGTCCCCGCCGCCATGCCGACCTGCATCGCCAGTTGCGCCGTCATCGGCCATGCGTTGGTGCGCCCGCGTATGCCGTCGGTGCCGAAATATCGTCTGGTCATGCGTTTCTCATGCACCGGGGAGGCGCCCCGTATCAACCCCAGAACCGTTCGGGCTGAGCGGGAGGAGAGAAAGCCCAAGTTTTTCTTGATCGACTTTCCAGCGGCCTCGCGGCATCCCGACGCGATGGACAGTTTCAATGGGTTTATCGACGCGCTTTCGGGCGCGGTGTTTTTCAAGGTGCCGGTGGCGGGCGCGCAGATCGAACTGATCGTGCTGTATCTGGCACTGCCGATGCTGTTCTTTACGCTCTGGCTGGGCTTTCCCAACATTACCCAGGTCGGCCGCGCGATCCGCATCCTGCGCACCCAGCCGGACAAGGGCGAAGCGCAGGGCGATGTCAGCCAGTGGGCAGCGCTCAGCACCGCGCTGTCCGGCACGATCGGGCTTGGCAATATTGCGGGCGTCGCGGTGGCGCTGACAATGGGCGGGCCGGGCGCGATATTGTGGATGTTCATCATCGGCTGGTTCGCGATGACGGTGAAGATGGCGGAGGTCACGCTGGGCCTGAAATATCGCGTGTTTGACGCACAGGGCCATGTCCATGGCGGGCCGATGTATGTGTTGAAAGCGGTTGGCGCCGCGCGCGGCTGGCCAAGGATCGGCATGATGCTGGGCGGCGCCTATGCCTTCTTCGCCCTGTTCGGCGCGATCCCGATGGTGCAGGTGAACCAGAGTTTCGCGCAGGTGAAGGTCGTTACCGGCCTTTCCAATGGCTGGGCCTATGGCGTATTCCTCGCCGGAGCCGTCGCGCTGGTGACGCTGGGTGGCGCGGCCTGGCTGGGGGAGGTCGCCAAGCGGCTGACCCCCCTGAAGGTCGCGGTCTATCTGGCGGGCGTGCTGGCGATACTGATCCTGCATCTGGACGCCATTCCGGGCGCACTGGCGCTGATCTGGGACGGGGCGTGGAGCGGTCAGGCGGCGACCGGCGGCGCGGTGGGCGCGTTCGTCGCGGGGATGCGCCGCGCCGTGTTTGCGAGTGAGGCAGGCGTCGGGTCGGCGGTGATGGCGCATAGTTTGGCGCGGGCGCGGCATCCGGTGTCCGAAGGGCTGGTCGCGCTGCTCGAACCCCTGCTCGGCACGATGATCGTTTGCGCGCTCGGCGGACTGGCGCTGGTCGTTGCCGGAACATGGAATACGGGGCTGGAGGGAATTGCGATCACGTCGGCCGCCTTTGCGCAGGTGTCGCCCTGGTTCCCCTGGCTGCTGGCGGTCGTGGTGTTCCTGTTCGCTTACTCGACGCTGGTGGCATGGGGCTTTTATGGCTTGCAGGCCTGGGGCTATCTGTTCGGCCATGGCCCGCGCGCGCAATGGACCTACAAGATCCTCTACATCGTCGCCCTGCCGCCCGCCGCCGCGATCGACCTTGGCCGCGTCGTCGGCATCGTCGACAGCAGTTTCTTCCTGATGGCTATCCCCAATGTCATCGCGCTGTATCTGTGCGCAGGCGAGTTGCGGCGGGACGTGCGCGCCTATCTGGCGGACAAAGAAAACCCCGCCGGATAAGGGCGGGGCTTTCTCCTGCTTGGGAGCAACTCAAATTCAGATCTTGTCGCCGAGCGCACCCTTGACCGAACCGGCGACGTCCTGTGCCGTGCCCTTGGCCTTCTGCGCCTTGCCTTCGGACTCCAGACGCTCATTGTCGGTCGCCTTGCCGATGCCTTCCTTGACGGCACCAGCAACCTTGTTGCCAGCGGCCTTCAGCTTGTCGGTTGCTTCACCCATCTGATTTACTCCTTGCGTGATTTCCACATGTTAAACGAGCGCATGGAGAAAGGGTTTCCGTCGGACCGCAGGCGTAACGTTACTTTTCAATCACATCGCGGCGCATCGGCGCGAGTTTGAACAGAAAACGGTTCTGCGCCTGAAAGCTCACGCCCTCCTCGCCCATTGCCCGCTGGAGCGTTTCAACGAGACGATTCATATCAGCCTTCTGCACGCCCAGATCCTTGTGCGCGCTGGCCATATCGCGCCCGGTATAGTCGCACCCGGCGTTCAGGATGAAACAGAATTGCTCGAACAGGGTGCGCTTCAGGCGGACCTGATCATGATTGGCGAAAATCTCGCCAATCACCGGATCGGCAAAGTTGATCGTAACGAAGCGGTCGACGATGCGGCGGATGCCGTCCTGCCCGCCAAAGGCCTTGGCCATGCCGTCCCCCTCAAACGGTGCGGCCCCGGCATGGCGGTTATCGGCCACATAGGGGTCGACGGCGGTTTCGCCTGGCAGCGCATGGGGGGCCTGCAACAGCAGCAGCGACAGGATCAGGGACATGGGATTGCGTCCTTTAGAAGGCGGTCTGAAGCTGGAGAAAAACGCCGCGCTGCTTCTTCACCGTGGCGATCGATCCCAGATCAGCATAGGCAATCGTCGCGGTGACATTGCGGCTGATCGCGACGGCGGCAAAGGCGTCAAACCAGTCATCCTCCCGCGCGATATTGAGATTGTCGGGCTTGCGCCGATATTCCCCGCCAATCGCGATGCGGCGCGACAATTGCCAGGCGGCCGATCCTTCAAACTGGAGCGTATGCCCACCCTGCTTGCCGCCGCCAAAGCCCAGCAGCCCCATCTGGTTCGCCTTGGTCAGACGCGCGGTGCCGGACAGAAGGATGGAACGGGAGAGGAATAATTTGCTGACGGAGGCATAATAATCGACGCCCTCGTCATTCTTCGCGCCAATTGCGCGGACGATCGCCCCTTGATTATTATTTTTATACTGGATGCCGACTGCGATGGCGGGCAGCCGGTCATAGACCAGATCACCCGCAAGCCTGACCTTCGCGCCGAAAATATCCTGCGAAAAGGCAAAATCCTTGCCCAGTCCCAGCGCCGCGCCAATCTCGTTCGTGTTGAAATCCTGATGCGTGTAGCTCAGTTCGATCCGGTCGCGGATGCCGATCGCCACACCCGCGCTCTGATAGTCATAATCCTTGACCTCGACCAGCGTGCCATGGGCCGACAGGCCGATGCCGTCGGATGTCTCATTGCCTGCGATGACCGCCCAGGGGGTCAGGCCACCGCCTGACGCGCCTTCCAGCGAAGTGATGCCATTGGTCAGCAACAATTTGCCGCCATTGCGGATCGGTCTGGCCATGCCCTGTTGCGGCGACACAGCGGCCAGCGTGAGGGCAGCAAGCAGGAGAGGACGGAAACAGGTCATGATCGGCTGTTAGGCAGATCATGGTTAAAATAGGGTTTGCCGCCCTAACCCTCCGAAAATCTGATCCAAAATGAACTAAACATTTGTTCAATATTTCCATTTACCAAGAGTAACCATGAACGAGTCACGCCTACTCCTTGCTGCCCTGTCTTTGATCGCCAGTCCGGCAATCGCGGGTGACCTTGATCTTCGGATCGTCGATTCCGCTGGTCGCCCGGTCAGTGACGCGGTCGTCACCGTTCGCCCCGCGGGCGGCATCCCGGCCGGGCCGATCCGCTTCCCCTGGGGCACGACGATGGTGCAGCAGAATATCGCCTTTGCGCCCCATGTTCTGATCGTGCCCGTCGGCGCGACGGTGAAATTCCCCAACAAGGACAAGGTGCGGCACCATGTCTATTCCTTCTCCAAACCCGCCAAGTTTGAAATCAAGCTGTTCGGGCAGGATGAAAGCCGCAGCTATACCTTTACCAGCGCGGGCGCGGTGGCGCTGGGCTGCAATATTCACGACGCGATGAGCGGCTTCATCAAGGTGGTCGACACCCCCTTTGCCACCAAGAGCAATGCCGCAGGGCAAGCGCGGATCAACGGGTTGGCGACCGGCACGGCGCAGGTCACGGTGTGGCATCCGCTGCTCAAGGGCAAGGATAATGAACTGCTGATCAACCTGCCCATTCCCGGCAGCGGCACGGTGAGCAAGAGCGTGCCATTGGCGTTGCGCGCCTCCAGATGACCCGCGCGCTCCGCCTGAAACGACTATGGCGGCGCTGGCGGCGCGCGGCGCAGTCGACCCTGACGATCAGGATGACGCTCTTTTACGGCGCGTTGTTCGTAGCGGTGACGACGCTGACCCTGTTCGGCACGCGCAATGCCATCGAAAGCTATGCCGAAAATGTCATCCGGCGCGAAATGAACGTCGGCAGCGCGCTGTTCGACCGGATTTCAGCGATGCAGCTGCGCCAGCTTGGCCAGGGGGCCGATGTGCTGGCCAGCGATTTCGGCTTCCGCGAGGCGGTAGGCACCGGTGACGCCCCGACGATCGAGTCCGCGCTGCATAGTCTGGAAGGGCGCTTCCAGCTCGACCATGCGCTGTTCGTCGGCGTCGATGGCACGGTGGTGGGCGACATCAAGGATTTGAGCCGCCCGGAACAGGATCAGCTTTACGACGCGCTCGACGCCGGGCGGACGCAGGGCGTCGTGCGATGGGGCAGCGACAGCCATATCGCGGCTGCCGCACCGGTGCGCGCGCCGATGCTGACCGGCTGGGTCGTGTTCGCCCGCAACATGGGTCCGGCGGACCTCAACGCGCTGGCGAAACTCTCCTCGATCGACCTGCATCCGCAACTCATGCCGCTCTCGCGCGTCGCGCGGGCGGACAAGGCCGATGGCGGCCTGCGCGAAGTCATGCGCGATGGCGAACTCATGCTGGTGCAGACCCGGCCAGTCGAAACGCTGATCGAGACGGCGCCGGAAATGCTGGTGCTGGAATATAGTCTGACCCGCGCCATGGCGGGCTATGCCCC
Source organism: Sphingobium sp. FG58 (assembly GCF_057809055.1). Classification (NCBI taxonomy): domain Bacteria; kingdom Pseudomonadati; phylum Pseudomonadota; class Alphaproteobacteria; order Sphingomonadales; family Sphingobiaceae; genus Sphingobium; species Sphingobium sp. FG58. The sequence goes on from NZ_JBMDJF010000003.1 coordinate 11,856, forward strand.
GATCCTCTGGGCCTTGTTCGGCTTTGGCGCGATTGGCGGCGTGCTGGCGGTGGCTGGCGTATTTGCGGCTTCCCGCCGCCTGACCCAGCCGATCGTCGCGCTGGAGGCCGCCGCCCGCAAGGTGAGCGCAGGCGAACATGCCCAGGTGAAGGTCGAGACGCGCGACGAAATCGGCCGTCTGGCGCAAAGCTTCAACCGCATGGTCGATGCAGTCGAGGCGCGCGAGGCGCAGATCGCGCACATGGCGTTCCACGACGCGCTGACCGGCCTGCCCAACCGGGCGATGCTGCGCGAACAGGTCGCGCTGGGCCTGACCCGCGCCGAGGGCGGCCATCTGATGCTGTTCAGCGTCGACATCGACAATTTCAAATCGATCAACGAATCGCTTGGCCATCCGATCGGCGACGCCCTGCTGTGCGAAGTCGGCACGCGCCTGGCCGCGACCTGCCCCAGCGGCTTTGTCGCCCGACTGGCGGGGGACGAATTTGCGGTCAAACTGCGCGCAGGCGGACAGACCGCCGATCAGGCCGGTCGCGCCATCGTCGCGGCCATGGCCGAACCTTTCGATATTGACGGCCATCGCATCATCGTCAGCGCCAGCGTCGGCATCGCGCTCAGTCCGCAGGACGGGGCGGACGCGACCAGCCTGCTCAAAAATGCCGAACTCGCGCTGCACCGGGCCAAGAGCGAGGGCAAGGGCAGCCATCGCTTCTTCGAAAGCGCCATGGATGCCGAGGCGCAGGCCCGCCGCGCGCTGGAAACCGACCTGCACGACGCGCTGCGCAATGGCGAACTGGCCCTGCATTTCCAGCCGCTCTTTGGCCTGTCGCAAAATCGCGTCACCGCGTTTGAAGCGCTGCTGCGTTGGCAGCATCCCACGCGCGGCATGGTGTCGCCGGTCAATTTCATCCCGCTGGCGGAAGAAACCGGCCTCATCATCCCCATCGGCGAATGGGCGCTGCACGAAGCCTGCCGGATCGCCGCGACCTGGCCCGACCATATTCGCGTCGCCGTCAACATATCGCCGATCCAGTTTCGCAGCCCGAATCTGACCGCCGTGGTCTTGCAGGCGCTGGCGCGGTCCGGCATCGCGCCCAACCGGCTGGAGCTGGAAATCACCGAAAGCCTGTTCATCGACAATGTCGAGGCGACGCTGTCCTCGCTCCACAGCCTGCGCGCGCTGGGCGTGCGGGTGGCGCTCGACGATTTCGGCACCGGCTATAGCTCGCTCAGCTATTTGCGCAGCTTCCCCTTCGACAAGCTCAAGATCGACCGCAGCTTCATCGTCGATCTGCTGGAGCATAAGGGCGCGACCGCCATCATCCGCGCAATCACGACGCTGGCCGACGCGCTGGGGATCGAAACCACCGCCGAGGGCGTGGAGCATAGCGAACAGCTCGACATATTGCGCGCAGAAGGGTGCGGCCAGATCCAGGGCTATCTGTTCAGCCGCCCGATCCCGGCGCAGGATGTCGAGGCGCTGCTGGGCAAGCTCGACGGCGCGCGCAAGGCGGCTTAGCGCGTCGTCGCTCTTGGCTGAAACTCCACCTCCGTTCGTTTCGCGCGAAGTCGAGAAACGTCACACACAGGTTTCTCCACTTCGCTTGAAACGAACGGAGATTAGGGGCCTAGGTGCTTATTCGCGCGGCGACGATCCGTTCGATCAGCACCACATCGTCCACCTTGTCCGCATCGATGCAGGCTTCGGCCTTTTCCATAGCGACCAGCCGGGCAACCAATCCAAAACGCCGCCCGATCCGGGTTATGCCGCCGCGCAACGTCAATATGCGCAACAACGTGCCGATCAGCGCGATCGGACCAAAGGCCGACACGATCTTCCAGCCCTTCTTGCGGTCCTGCTCTACCTCCTGCCACAATGCGATGACAGGCCGCGCCCGGTCACTGCCGAACCAGAAGATATTGGCCCCCGACCACCAGCCATCGCGAAATTTGAGCCAGGTGCGACGCGACCCCGGATAGCGCGCCAGCAATGTGCGCCGCTCTACCATGGCGACGGCAATGTCCGCGCCCGTCGCCTCAGCGGTAAACTGGTCGAGCATCGCGTTATCGAGCAGCACATGGTCGGCGGTGGTGAGCAAAATTGGAAATGGCACATCGCCCCGCTCCAGCAGCGCCAGCAGCGAGGAAGCAATCCCTGCGCCGCTCTGCTCGAACCGGACATGCGGGTGCGTCAGCAACCATGCCGTCGCGGGATCGGCAGCAAAGGTATCAGGCGATTGGGTGAGAACAATCACCTGCCCCACCGCCGGATGGGCCAGCAACGCGCGGGCCGGATGATTGATCATCGGCTCGCCCGCCACCGGCACCAGCGGCTTGATCGCCACCCCTGCCGCCACGGCGAGAGGATCAGCCGTCGGCCTTGATCCGGCGAGCAGGATGGCGGTGATGGGCTCGGTCATGACTGCCCTCTAGCCAAGGGAGCGCGGCGCGCAAAGCGAGTTATACAGTTTGTGTCGCCCAAATCCTGCTATCGCAAATCGATCCATACCCACTTTACTCGTCACCCTGAACTTGTCTGAGCCGTTGAATGATAGAGATATCGCAGCGGCTCCGGCGGGGAGATCATTTCATCCTTGGGCGCACGAGCCCCCAGTTCAGCGTGATTACCCCTCCGCACGGTTATCGAACCCGAACAGTCGCTTGGGCTGAACTTGTTTCAGGATCCATCGTGCGCCAAAAGCCGCCGCTCGTGACGAGAAATGGACCATGGGCCGCAGGTCAGCGCAGCTAAACAAGTTCAGGGTGACGAGTTAAGGTGAGCGCGGTTCCATGTGCGATAGCCCTGCCTAACAGGACAGGATGCGATTACGCCACAAACCCCGCCACCGCCGCGTCATATTCCGCCTTCAACCCCGCGATGAACGCGCCAGCGGGCTGCACCTTAGTCACCGCGCCGATCCCCTGCCCGCATCCCCACACATCGCGCCAAGCCTTCTTGTCGGTCATCGCGCTGGCGAAATCCATGTCCGCCGCCTTGGGCAGCGCGTCCGGGTCCATGCCCGATGCAACGATGCTGGGGCGCAGATAATTGCCGTGGACGCCGGTGAACACGTCGGAATAGACGATGTCGTCGGCGTGGCTGTCCACGATCATCTGCTTGTAGGCGGCGTCGGCATTGGCCTCGCTCGTGGCGATGAAGGGTGACCCCATATAGGCCAGGTCCGCCCCCATCATCCGCGCCGCCGCGATCGCCCGGCCCGTCGCGATCGACCCGGACAGGGCCAGCGGCCCGTCGAACCACTGGCGTATTTCCTGAACCAGGGCGAAGGGCGAGAGCGTCCCGGCATGGCCACCCGCTCCCGCAGCGACGGCGATCAGCCCGTCCGCGCCCTTCTCTATCGCCTTGCGCGCGAAACGATCGTTGATAATGTCGTGCAGCACGATCCCGCCATAACTGTGGATCGCCTCATTCACCTTTTCCTGCGCGCCCAGCGACGTGATGATGATCGGCACGCGATATTTGACGCACAGCGCCAGATCCTCCTCCAGCCGGGGATTGGTCTTGTGGACGATCAGGTTGACGGCAAAGGGCGCGTCCTTGTCGGTCAGTTCCGCCTGAAGCCGTTGCAGCCAGCTTTCGAACACGCCCGAAGGCCGGGCATTGAGCGAGGGGAAAGCGCCGACAATGCCCGCGCGGCACTGGGCGATGACCAGTTCGGGCTGCGATATGATGAACATCGGCGATCCGATCAGCGGCAACGACAAACGGCCTTGAAGCGATGTCGGCAGGGTCATGATCGCGGCTCTCCTTCATTGTTCGCTATCCGCGCTATCATTCGCCGGGCCGCAGAAAAAGGCCAAATCTGCTGTATTGATGATATAATACAGTCATGCTATGAAGGCACATAATCAACAGTCCTTTGGAGCTGGACGATGTATAGCGAGAGCGATCTACAGGATGCCGTAGCGGCCGGGGTGATCCCGGCGCAAAGTGCGCAGGCGCTGCGCGACCATGTCGCCCGGTTGCGGTCCAGCCCGGTGGTGGATGAAGAATCCTTCCGCCTGCTGACCGGCTTCAACGATATTTTCGTGTCGATCGCTGGCGTCATCCTGCTGGTCGCTGTGGGCTGGCTGGGCAACAGCGTGCGGCTGGGCGCGGCGGAACATCATCCCTCGCTGATGTCGGGCCTGCTGGTCGCGGCGACCAGCTGGGGGCTGGCCGAATATTTCACCCGCCAGCGGCGCATGGCGCTGCCCTCCATCCTGCTGCTGGCAGGCTTTGTCGGCGGTGTCGCCTTTTCGCTTGGCGCGCTGGCGGCGCAATTCTTCCCCGATGCGGGACATCGCGGCGGCGCGCTGATCCTGTCGGGCGTGGCTGCGTTCAGCGCCTTGGCGGCCTTCGCGCACTGGCGGCGCTTCATGGTGCCGATCACGGTCGCGGCGGGCGCAGGCGCGGCGGCGCTCGTCGTCGCCAGCCTGATCATTGCGGCGGTGCCTTTCAATCAGACACTGCCCTTCCTGCTGCTGCTCGCCGGCGGTCTCACCATTTTCGCCTTCGCGATGTGGTGGGACATGTCCGACCGCAGCCGCATCACCCGCCGGTCGGATGTCGCCTTCTGGCTGCACCTGACCGCTGCGCCGATGATCGCCCATTCGCTGTTCCATCTGCTGGGCGTGTTCGACGGCGATGACATCAGCGTGGCCAAGGCGCTGATGGTGATCGCCCTCTATGTCGCCTTTGGCCTTGTCGCCCTGGCGATCGACCGGCGCGCGCTGCTGGTGTCCAGCCTCGCCTATGTCCTCTTCGCCCTCTACGCCCTGTTCAAGCAGGCAGGCGCGGTCGAACTCTCCGCCGCCTTCACCGCGCTGGTGATCGGCTCCTCGCTGCTGCTGCTCTCCGCGCTCTGGCACCATGCCCGCACGCTGGTGGTCAGCGGCCTGCCCCCGGTCCTGACCGACAAGCTGCCCTATCTGGACCGCGCACCGGCGTAAAAATTCCTCCCCAAGCTTGCCTTGGGGAGGAATTGCGAAACTCAGACACTCTCAAATAGTGTCGTCATTCCCGCGCAGGCGGGAATCCATCTCCCAACCTATCCACTTGATTGTAGGTCAGGAGATGGATCCCCGCCTTCGCGGGGATGACAAAATCTGAAAACGGTACGAATTTCGCAAAACCCTATAAGGCAAGAATTTACCCCTCGACGATCCGCAACAATTTGCGCTCGACCGGGGCCAGGATGTTCTGCAACTCCTGGCCCCGTTTCAATATATGGCCGCCCTCGCCGACCAGCGCCCACATGCCCTGCCGGTTGCGCAGCGCCGGGCGCTTTTCGATGCGATATTCGGGGCGTTCGGCGGCGCGGCGGAAGGCGCTGAAAATCGCGGCCTCCCGCCCCATATCCATCGCATAGTCGCGCCAGTGCCCGGCCGACACCATCCGGCCATACAGGTCCATGATCCGCTGCAATTCCAGCCGGTCGAACCCGACCTGCCCCGTCCCATCCTTGGGAAACGGCGTCACATTGGACATCAGGCCCGGCCACGTTCCTTGAACAGCGACGGCTCATCATCGGGCAGCTTTGGCCGCTGCTGTTCCGCGATCAGCTCGGCCAGCCGCTTCTGCAACTGCTCGACCTCGCACTGGAGCAGTTCCAGCTTCTGCTTTTCCGGGTCGAAACAATCGGTGCAGGGCGTGCCATAGGGCATGAAGTCGCGTTGATAGGCGGTCACGTCGACCAGCATCGCGCGCGCAGGGATGCCCACCATCGTCGCGCCCTCGGCCACATCCTTGGTCACCACCGCATTGGCCCCGACCCGCGCCCGCGCGCCGACCGTCACCGGCCCCAGCACCTGCGCGCCAGACCCGACGATGACGCCATTGCCCAGCGTCGGGTGACGCTTGCCCGCAATACCATTGGCCGGATCAGTCCCGCCCAGCGTCACATTTTGGTACAGCGTGACATCGTCGCCAATCTCCGCCGTCTCGCCGACCACGGTAAAACCATGGTCGATGAAGAAACGCTTGCCGATTTTGGCGCCCGGATGAATGTCGTTCCCGGTCAGGAAGCGCGAGAAATGATTGACCGCCCGCGCCAGGAAATAGAGCCGCGCCCGGTAGAGCCGATGCGCCACCCGGTGGAAAGCCAGCGACCAAATGCCCGGATAAAGCAGGATTTCCGCCCGTGAACGGGGCGCGGGATCGCGCGACTTGACCGAATCAAGATAGGCAATGAGGTTGCGTACCATCCACATGTCCCCGAACCGGGCGTGCCTGTCCGCACGCCGCTGTAACAAAATCGCCCCCAACATAGCGTCGCAGGTCCGATTTTTCCAGAGACGGCGCTATTTCCCCTTTGCGAGCCAAAATAGAAACTTGCTTGGCGGCCCCGGATAAGCCAATCATAGAAGTAGACAATCAGACCAGAGGCAACCGGATGATCGACGCTTTCATCGCCAATTTCGGCGAAATCCTGCCCTTCATCCTTGTCGGCTTTGGTGCCCAGATGGTCGATGGCGCGCTCGGCATGGCCTATGGCGTCATCTCCAGCACCCTGTTGCTCACGCTCGGCGTGCCGCCCAGCCGCGCATCGGCCAGTGTCCATGTTGCTGAAACCTTCACCACCGCCGTCTCCGCTATCAGCCATATCCTGCACAAGAATGTGGACTGGAAGCTGTTTTCCAAACTCATCATCCCCGGCGTCATCGGCGGCGTGACCGGCGCCTATGTCCTGTCCAACATCGACGGCGCGGTCATCAAACCCTATATTCAGGCCTATCTCGCGGGCATCGGCCTCTATCTGGTCTGGCGCGGCTTTCACCTGCCGCCCAAGCAGAAAGACCCCAATTGGGTTGCGCCGCTCGGCCTGGTGGGCGGCTTCATGGATGCGACCGGCGGCGGCGGCTGGGGGCCTATCGTGACGTCCAACCTGTTGTTGCAGGGGTCCAGCCCGCGCCATACGATCGGCACGGTCAATACGGTCGAGTTCTTCCTGACCCTGTCGATCAGCATCACCTTCCTCATTCATCTGGGCTGGCAGGCCTTCACCACCTATACGCTCGGCCTGCTGATCGGCGGCGTCGCGGCCGCCCCGATCGGCGCGATGCTCGCCCGGCATATCCCGCCCCGCCTGCTGTTCACGGCGGTCGGCATCATCCTGACCATCACCTCGATGTTCGGCCTCGCCAAATTTCTTGGATATATCGGCTAAGGCACTTATATTCGGCTTTCTGATCGAGGAAGCCGATAGATGTCCAACTACATGCCCACCCTCAAACAGCTGCAATATCTGGTTGCGCTGAAGGAACAGGGTCATTTCGGCAAGGCCGCCGACAGCTGCTATGTGACCCAGTCCACCCTGTCGGCGGGCATCCGCGAGTTGGAGTCGCTGCTCGGCGTCACCCTGGTCGAGCGCACCCGCCGCGTCGTCCGCTTCACCGCTCTGGGCGATCGCATCGTGGAAAAGGCGCACCGGGTGTTGCGAGAGGCGGAGGAGCTTTCCGCCATCGCCGAAGCGTCCGGTAAGCCGCTGTCGGGCGAACTACGCATGAGCGTGATCCCGACCATCGCCCCCTTCCTGCTGCCGCGCCTCCTCCCCCGGCTGCGCGCCGACCGCCCCGAACTCAAACTCTATCTGCGTGAGGAAACCACATCGGCGGCGATCGAATCGCTCCGCCACGGCAATGTCGATTGCGTCCTGCTCGCCCTCCCCTTCCCCACTGGCGAACTGGAAAGCGAAATCCTCTTTCAGGACCGCCTCTATGTTGCCTTCCCGCGCGATGATCCCCGCGATCCGCCCGACTGGATCGGGCCGGAAATGATCGACGAGAGCAAATTATTGCTGCTGGAGGATGGTCATTGCCTCAAGGACCATGCGCTCGCCGCCTGCAACCGCCCCGAACTGCGCGCCAGCGCGATCATGATGGGGACGTCGCTGCACACGCTGATCCAGATGGTCGACAATGGCCTGGGCGTCACCATGCTGCCCGAAATGGCGATCACGAGCGGCATTTTGGAACATACCCAGATCGTCGCCCGCCCCCTCCGCTCCGACCGCGCCTGGCGCGACATCGCCCTGGTCTGGCGCAAGAACAGTCCGCGCGAAAAGGAATTTCATCTGCTCGCCGGGATATTGCGCGAGGCGTCCGACCCTCCGGCGGTGATGGTGGAGGCGGCGTAGCATCAAATCCTCCCCCGCAGGGCAGGGCTATCGCATTTGAAACTGCACCCTCCTTCATCGTCATCCTGAATTTATTTAGCTGCGCTGGCCTTCGGCTCAGGATCCATTTCTCGTCTCAAACAGGGGCTTTGGGGGCATGATGGATGCTGAGCCGCAGGCCAGCGCAGCTAAACGAGTTCAGCATGACGTTGAAGGGATAACGGAACGTCATGCACAGTAGCCGTCCCTGCAAAGAGAGGAGTTGCAGTAGCGTTCAGTCGTGGCCATTCCACCCCTTCGCCTTCACCTCATCCTCAACCCGCGCCTCGACCCACCCGGTCGCGCCATCGGCGAAATGCTCCTTCTTCCAGAAGGGCGCCTCCGACTTCAGCCAGTCGATCAGGAAGGCGCAGCTTTCCAGCGCGGCGGTGCGATGGCGCGACGCCGTGCCGACGAACACGATCCGCGCGCCCGGCTCCAGCCGCCCGAAGCGGTGGATGACGGTTAAGCCCAGCAGCGGCCAGCGCGCCATCGCCTCGTCACAGATGCGGTCGACCTGCGCCTGCGTCATCGCCGGATAATGTTCCAGTTCCAGCGCGACCAACCCGCCGCCACCGCGTACCACGCCGGTAAAGCTCGCGACCCCGCCGCCGCCCAGCGCTTCGAGCGCGGCCAGTTCCACCGCGACGTCGAAATCCCCGGCCTGCACCGCGACCCGCTTCATCCCCCGGTCACCGGCGGAAACAGCGCCAGTTCGCGCGCATCGCCGATCACCGTATCGAGGGCCACGAACCTTTGGTCCAATGCCGCGCGCAGCCGCGTCACATCGCCCAGCGCCTCGGCATAACCGCCGCCCCGCGCCGCCAGTCCAGCCACCAGATCGGCAACGGTCGCGCCCAGATCAGGCCGCGCCACTTGCTCCTCATCCAGCCCGATCCGCTCGCGCACCCAGGCGAAATAGACGATCGTCAGAGCCGCCATCGCTCAATCCATATGCTTTATGCCGACGCGCAGATAATCCCAGCCGGTTATCAGCGTCAGCAAGGCCGCGGCCCATAGCGTCACGATGCCGACCGCCTGGACGAAGGGGAATTGCGGCACCGCCCCCGCCAGGATCAGCGCGCCCAGCGCAATGATCTGGAACGTCGTTTTCCACTTGGCCAGCCGCGACACCGGCACCGACACCTGAATCCCCGCCAGAAATTCGCGCAGGCCCGACACGGCAATCTCGCGCAGCAGAATGATCATCGCGGCAACGATGTGGATGCCCGCTATGTCGCGCGTCGCGGTCAGCATCAGGATGACGGCGGCGACCATGATCTTGTCGGCGATGGGGTCCAGGAAAATGCCCAGCCGCGACACCGCGCCCTGTGCGCGCGCCAGATAGCCGTCGAAATAATCGGTGATGCCCATCAGGCAATAGAGCGCGAAGGCCAGCGCATAGCCGGTGATCCAGCGCGCCCCCATTTCCGCGGGCCACAGCAGGGCGACCAGCAACGGCACCGTGACGATGCGCGAAAGCGTGAGCAGATTAGGCAGCGTCAGCATCGCCGCCGACTGCCACAGTCCGGCCCGACGCACAAGGCGCGGCAGATGTTTGCGGTGACGGGATTGGACAGCGGCACCGGCAGCGGCTAGACCCCGCACCGGTCGCTAACGGAAAAGAAGCCAGATTCATCCATGAAAGCCTCTCTCAGGCTCTTGAACAAGCGCCGTTTTCTGCCGCTTTTCATCACCCAGCTGCTGGGTGCGTTCAACGACAATCTGTTCAAGAACGCGATGGTGCTGTTCGTCGTCTATCAGGTCTATAATGACGAACGGTCCGAAACCTGGTTCAGCGCGCTGGCGACCGGCATCTTCATCCTGCCCTTCTTTCTGCTGTCGGCGCTGTCGGGGCAACTGGCCGACCAGCGCGACAAGGCGGTCATCATCCGATGGGTCAAGGGCGCGGAAATCGCGATCATGCTGGTCGGCGCGACGGGCCTTGGCCTCATCTGGGGTGGCATCGCCATCCACACGCTGGCCATTCCGCTGCTGCTGCTTGCGCTGTTCGCCATGGGGGTTCACTCCACCTTCTTCGGCCCGATCAAATATGCCATCCTGCCCCAGCATCTTCACGATGAAGAAGTGCTGGGCGGCACCGGCCTGGTGGAGGCCGGCACCTATATCGCCATCCTCGCCGGCACGATCCTGGCGGGCCTGATCCCGGTGGAGATTGCCGCCATCGGCATCGTCATCACCGCGCTGATCGGCTATGTCGCGGGCCGTGAAGTGCCGCCCGCCCCGTCGCTGCTGGAACGCACGCCGATCGATTTCCACATCATCCGATCGTCCGTCACGCTGGTGCGCGGCACCATGCACATCCGCCGACTCTTTCTGGCCATCATGTCGATCAGCCTGTTCTGGGCGGTCGGCTCCATCCTGTTCATCCAGTTTCCGCCGCTGGTCAAAAATGTGCTGACCGCCGACAAGTCCGTCGCCAGCCTGTTCCTGGGCATTTTCTCGATCGGCATCGCCATCGGATCGGTCGCGATCAACCGGCTGCTCTGCGGCCATGTGTCGGCAAAATATGCCCCCGCATCGGTCATCGGCATGGGCGCCTGCATCGTCGCCTTCCATGTCGTGTGCGCACTCTGGACGCCCGCGCCCGCCGGGGAGATGCTGTCCTTTACCGGCTTCCTCGCCCATCCCATGGCGATCGCGCTGTCCGCCTGCCTTCTGGGTGTTGCGACCTTTGGCGGCATGTTCGTCGTACCGCTCTACGCCTTCCTGACCACTACGGTGGAAAAATGCGAAGCGGCGCGCACGGTCGCGGCCAATAATATCGTCAATTCAGGCGCGATGGTGATCGGATCGGTGATAGCGATCGGCCTGACGATTGCCGGGCTGTCGGTGGTGAAGCAGCTGCTGCTCGTCGCCCTGCTCTGCCTGCCCTGCGCCTGGCTGGCGTGGAAACTGCACAAGGCCTGCGACGGCCCTGTCTGCGCGTGATGCGCTCAGGAAATGAAGCTGTAGAATGCCGTGAAGAAGGCGCAGAAGCTCAACCCAAACAGCTTCCAGTCGCTATCGTCATCAACCATCTTCCGCTTGCGCGCAGGCGCTGGCTCCACGACGCGCAGCACATGCTGGGGCAACCGCTGGCGAAAGGGGTGGCGGGCGGATTCGGTCGTCAGGACAAGGGGACGTGTTCGCATGGTCGCAGGTTAACGCATTATTTACCTTTGGGGCCATCGCGAATGATGGTTAAGATTGGCCTGTCCCGGTGCGGGACAGACTTGACTGTATCAGGTGAATAATACAGCATGGCTGAACCGATGACCGATCCGTCCAGCACCGCCGATCCTGCCTCGCTGTCCCCGCGCGAATTTGGCGCCGGGCCGCCCAGCGCCTTCGCCCCGCCCACGCCCTGGCGACGCCGGTTGCAGATATTGGGCTGGATCGTCGCAGCGGGTCTTGCGCTGCTGATGCTGATGATCGGCTGGCTCGCCGTCACCGCCCCGCTTTCCCGATCGCTGCGGCCGATCGCGCCGCCCAGCATCAGCCTGATGTCGGCGGACAGTCACCTCATCGCCCGCCGCGGCGCGGTGATCGACACGCCCGTCACCATCGCCCAGCTGCCCGCCCATGTCCCGCAAGCCTTCATGGCGATCGAGGATCGCCGCTTCTACAGCCATTGGGGCGTCGATCCGCGCGGCGTCGCCCGCGCCGCCTGGCACAATCTCTGGTCGGACGGATCGTCGCAGGGCGGCAGCACCATCACCCAGCAGCTGGCCAAGGGCGTGTTCCTCTCCAGCGACCGCACCATGGGCCGCAAGGCGCGTGAGGCGATGATCGCCTTCTGGCTCGAAGCCTGGCTGACCAAGGACCAGATCCTCGAACGCTATTTGTCCAACGTCTATTTCGGCGACAATGTGTACGGGTTGCGCGCCGCCTCGCTCCATTATTTCAACCGCGCGCCCGAACGGCTGACCATCCCGCAGGCCGCGATGCTGGCCGGGCTGCTGAAAGCCCCCTCGCGCCTCGCCCCCACCAGCAACCTGAAGGGCGCGCGCGCGCGCGCCGCGCTGGTGACGCAGGCGATGGTGGACGCTGGCTATATCAGCCAGGCCGAACGCAACGCCCTTTCCCCTGCCCGCCTCAACGTCCGCGAAACCCCCGACGCCACCACCGGCACCTATTTCGCCGACTGGGTGCTGCCGCAGGCGCGCGACCGGGCGGGGGCGGTCTATGGTGAGCAAAAGATCGACACCACGCTCGACTGGCGCATCCAGCGCCTCGCCGAAGCCGCCATCCGCCGCGCGCCGCTGGGCGGCGCGCAGGCCGCACTGGTGGCGATGAAGCCCGACGGCAGCGTCGTCGCCATGGTCGGCGGCAAAAATTACACCAAGAGCAGTTTCAACCGCGCCGTGCAGGCCAAGCGCCAGCCCGGATCGACCTTCAAACTGTTCGTCTATCTCGCCGCTTTCCGCGCGGGCATGACGCCGGAGGATATGATCGACGACACGCCGATCACCACCGGCAGCTATCGCCCCGCCAATCATGGCGGCAAATATCGCGGCCGCATCAGCCTGCGTCAGGCCTTTGCCGCGTCCAGCAACGTCGCCGCCGTCCGCCTGACGCAGAAGGTCGGCGTCGACAATGTTATCAAGGTCGCTCGCGATCTGGGCGTCACCGCACCGCTCACCGAGGATCTGAGCCTCGCGCTCGGCACATCGGAAATTCCGCTGATCGAACTGGCCGAAGCCTATGCGGCGGTCGCGGCGGGTGCCTATCCCGTCCTCGCCCACGGCCTGCCGCCCGAAGAGCAGGGCTGGTTCGAAAAGTTGATGGCGCGCCAGCGATCCTTTGGCGACGATGAACTGGCGATGATCCGCGATCTCTTGTCCTCCGCCGCCAATCGCGGCACCGGCAGCGCGGCGGCCCTGCGCACCAGCACCTTCGGCAAGACCGGCACGACCCAGGACAGCCGCGACGCCATCTTCGTCGGCTATGCCGGTGGCCTCGTCACCGCCGTCTGGATCGGCAATGACGACAATAGCCCGCTCCCCGGTGGCGCGGCCGGCGGCGGCATCCCCGCGCGCATCTGGCGCAATTTCATGAGCGGCGCGATCAACGAAACGGTCGAGGACGCACCGGAAGAAACCCAGGACGCCGACCTCGTCAACGCCATCGCCAATATCAGCGTGGAAACCGGCATCGGCAATGTCCAGCTCGGTGTCGACGAAGGCGGCATGACGGTGAATATCGGCCCGGCCCAAATCCGCCTGCCCACCGACCAGCCCGCCCCGCCAACCGACGCCCCCCCACCCCGCATCGCGCCCACGCAACCGCCAGAGGGTGAGGATAGCGGGCCTTAAATCTATTCCCCTCCCGCAAGCGGGAGGGGCAGCGAGACTTAGGCGCGCAGCGTCTTAGTCGCAGCGGGGTGGGCAAACGCAACGTAGCGCTGACCCACCCCCTAACCCCCTCCCGTTTACGGGAGGGGGAACAAGGTAAACCCTAAACCGCCTGCCCAGCCGCCCAGCCGCTGGCCCACGCCCATTGGAAATTATAGCCGCCCAGCCACCCGGTCACGTCCACCGCCTCGCCAATCGCGTACAGCCCCGGCACCTTGGCCGCCTCCATCGTTCGCGATGACAGGCCCGCCGTCGCGATCCCGCCAACGGTCACTTCGGCCTTGGCATAGCCCTCCGTCCCCGTCGGCTCGAACGGCCAGTCATGCAGCCGCGCCCCCAATTGCCGCAGCGCCTTGTCGGACAGAGTACCCATCTCGCCCTGCACCCCGGCCCGCTCCAGCAGCGCATCGGCCAGCCGCTCGGTCAACGCCTGCGCCACTAGCTTGCGCAGGCTGGCGCGCGGCCGCTCCCGCTTCGCCTCGATCAGCCAGTCCGCCCCATGATCGGGCAGGAAATCGACATGGATCGGCGTGCGATGCTGCCAGTAGGAGGAAATCTGCAACATCGCCGGTCCCGACAGCCCGCGATGGGTGAACAAGGCCGCCTCGCGAAACCGAACCTTGTTCCACCGCACTACGACGTCCGCCGACACACCCGACAGCGCCTGAAACAGCGCCTCTTCCGTCCCCAGCGTAAACGGCACCAGCGCAGGCCGGGGCTGGACAATCGACAGCCCGAATTGCCGCGCGACCTCATAGGCAAAGCCGGTCGCGCCCATCTTCGGGATCGACGGCCCGCCGGTCGCCAGCACCAGCGCGGGCGCGCAATGCTCCACGCCGCCCGTCGTCACCCGATACAGGCCATCACCATGGCTCACATCCGCCACCGGCTGCCCCAGCGCCAGCGTCACGCCGCCCTTGGCGCATTCCTCTTCCAGCATCGCGACGATCTGTTTCGCGGACCCGTCGCAGAACAGCTGCCCCAGCGTCTTTTCATGCCAGGCGATGCCATAGCTATCGACCAGCGCGATGAAATCCTGCGCGCTATACCGCCCAAGCGCCGATTTGGCGAAATGCGGATTGGCCGACAGATAGCGATCCGCCGCCGTATCGACATTGGTGAAATTGCACCGCCCGCCGCCGGAAATCAGGATTTTCTTGCCCACCTGATCGGCATGGTCGACCAGCAGCACGCGCCTGCCGCGCTGGCCCGCTATCGCCGCGCACATCATCCCCGCCGCGCCCGCGCCCAGGATGATCGCGTCCCAATCGGCCATCAGCGGCCCCGCTTCAGACGCACCAGCGCCTCGTCCAGCGCCGACAGGAATCGCGACCGGTCATTCTTGCCGAACGGCGGTGGCCCACCAATCTGCTCACCCCCGGCCCGCAAATCCGCCATGATCGCCCGCGTCGCTATCGCCGCGCCGATGGAACTCAATGTGAAGGGCTTGCCATTGGGCGCGATTACCACCGCACCGGCTTTCAGGCACCTGTCCGCCAGCAGGATATCAGCCGTGATGCACACCGCCCCTGCATCCGCCCGCTCCGCGATCCAGTCATCCGCCGCATCGAACCCGTCGCTCACCACCACCCGGTCGAGCAGCTCATGCGCAGGGATTCGGATCGGGCTGTTGCTGACGATCGTCACCGGCACGCCATGGCGAAAGGCGACCTTGTAAATCTCATCCTTCACAGGACAGGCATCGGCATCGACCAGAATCTTCATGGATGGCGCGATAAGCGCGGGGGCGGCACTTCACAATGGCGAGTATGTACGCAGCGTGTTCCCGCGCAGGCGGGAACCCAGTTCAAACGGCGGGACTGGTTCCCGCCTCCGCGGGAACACTCGGCCCCATTATTTCCCCCTATGACCATTCGCCGCCTTCACCCCACGCCCATCCTGTCCTACATGGGACGCAATGAGCGCACCCCTTTACAACAAAGATATTTTGCGGCTCGCCGCCAGCATCCCGCACCACCACCGCCTGCCCGCCCCGCAGGCGAGCGTCGAGCGGCGGTCGCCTACTTGCGGGTCGCGGGTGACGGTGGATGTGGCGATGGCCGACGGGCGGTTGGCCGACATTGGTCTTGACGTAAAGGCGTGCGCGCTGGGGCAGGCGTCCGCGTCGCTGATGGCGGCGCAGGCGATCGGCATGAGCGCCGATGAACTGGCCGACGCCCGCGACAGGCTCACCGCCTATCTTTCCGGTGCCAGCGACGATCTCGACTTCTGGCCAGGTATTGCCGTGCTGGCCCCGGCGCGCGGCTATCCCGCCCGCCACGCCTCGATCCGCCTGGGCTTTGAAGCCATTGCCGAAGCCGCCCGGATGGCCGACGCCTGATGGCCACGCCAACCGCTCCCGCCAGCGGCCCCACCATCAGCGCAACCGAAATGCTGCTGTCCGAAGGCGTCATCCTGCTGGGTGCCGCGCTGCTGTTCGTCATCCTGTTCCGCCGCTTCGGGCTTGGTGCCGTGCTGGGCTATCTCGTCGCGGGGGCGCTGGTCGGGCCGCAGGGGCTGGGGCTGGTCGGCGGGGGCGAATCGAAACTCGCCATTGCCGAAATCGGTATCGTACTGCTGCTGTTCCTCGTCGGGCTTGAACTGCATCCCGCCCGTCTCTGGCGCTTGAAGAAGGACATCTTCGCCCTGGGCATGGCGCAGGTCGTGCTGTGCGGCTGCGCCCTTACCGCGATCATCTTCTATTTCACCGGCTTCACCTGGGGCGCGGCGATTGCGCTCGGCCTGCCGCTCGCCCTTTCCTCGACGGCGCAGGTGTTGCCGGGCCTCAAATCCAGCGGCCGGATCAATTCGCCATTTGGTGAAAAAATATTCTCGATCCTGCTGTTTCAGGATCTCTCGATCGTCCCGCTGATCACTATCGTCGCGGCGCTCTCCCGCAATCCGGCTGATGCGGGCGGACCACCGGGATGGATGACGGCGGCCTACACCGTCGCAGCGATTGCAGGCCTCGTCCTTGCTGGCCGCTTCATCCTGCGCCCGCTCCTCTCATTGGTCGGACGCTTTGGCGAACGCGAACTGTTCGTCACCGTCGGCCTGTTCACCGTGCTGGCCGCCGCCGCGCTGATGCACAGCCTGCACCTGTCGACCGCGCTGGGCGCGTTCGTAGCAGGCGTGATGCTCGCCGATTCGCCCTACCGGCATGAGATTGAGGCCGACGTCGAACCCTTCCGCTCGATCCTGCTCGGCCTCTTCTTCCTGGCCGTCGGCATGGTGCTGGACCTCGCCACCGTCGCCGCCAACCCGATATTTGTCATCGGCATGGCTCTGATCCTGGTCGCGACTAAGGCGGCGATCATCGCGGGCCTAGCGCGCCTGTTCGGCATGGACTGGCGACCCGCATTGGGCGCTGGCCTGTTGCTGAGCCAGGGCGGCGAATTCGGCTTCGTCCTGTTCGCCCAGGCGCAGGGCGCGCTGCTGATCGCGCCCGAAGCCGCCAGCCTGTTCAGCGCCATCGTCACCTTCTCCATGGCGACCACGCCCTTCCTGATGCTGTTCGCCCGCCGGTTCGAATTCGCCGCACCCAGGGATGGCGCCGACCTGCCCGGCCCGGACCAGGCGCCGCGCGGCACCGCCATCGTCGTGGGCTATGGCCGTTTCGGCCAGACCGTCGCGCAGATGCTGATCGGCCATGGCTTTGCCGTCGTGTCGATCGACAAGAAGCCCGCCCAGATCGAAGTGTCGCAGCGGTTCGACACCAAAGTCTATTATGGCGACGGCACCCGCATCGACCTGCTCCACCGCGCAGGTGCCGACGAAGCCCGGCTGATCGCCTTCTGCATCGACGATCCCTCGCTCGACAGCCGTACGCTCCAGCCGATCGTGGAGGCTTTCCCGCAGGCGGCCCTCATGGTCCGCGCCTTCGACCGGAAACAGCTGCTCGCCTTGCAGGATATCGATCTCGCCGCCGTCGTCCGCGAAGTCTATGAATCGGCCATCTGCATGGGCGTGCAGGCGATGCAGGCGCTGGGCGTTCCGCCTGAGGAGGTCGAGGAAGTCGAACGCCAATATCGCGCCAATGACGAACAGCGCCTCGCACTCCAGATCGAACATGGCACGCTGCTGGCGGCGAAAGACCTGATGTACCGCCCCGGCCGGGGCATGCGCCTGCTGACCCGTGGCGATGGAGACAAGACATGATCGCGATTTTCGCCGCCCTGTCCGCCGCCCTGGCCATCGGCGCGGGCGCGTTCGGCGCGCATGGCGTTACCGATGCCAAGGCGGTCGAATGGCTGCGCACCGGCGGCCTCTACCAACTGGTCCACGCCGTCGCCGCGCTGGCGATCATGGGCGTGGCGCGCGGCGCGGCGGCGCTGCTGCTGGTCGGTGCGGCGATCTTCGCCCTCACCCTCTACGCCATGGCGCTGGGCGCGCCCAAATGGCTGGGCGCGATTACCCCGATCGGCGGCCTGCTGATGATCGCCGGATGGCTGTGGGCGGCATGGACCTTCGGGCAACGCTGACGCGCGCCCTTGCCCCCGCCACTGACCCGGCCTAGATTGACGTCATGGCCGACCATCACCATCATCATCACGAACCCACCGGCACCCGGCTGGCCGACGCCGCGCGCGTCACGCTGGAAGCGCAGAGCGAGCAATGGACGCCCATGCGCGCGGCCATTTTCGATGCGCTGGCGGCGGAGGAAAAGCCCGCATCGGCCTATGACATCGCCGATACCGTGTCCAAGGCGCGCGGCAAGCGGGTCGCGCCCAACAGCGTCTATCGCATCCTCGACCTGTTCGTGACCAACAATATCGCGATGCGGGTGGAAAGCGCCAACGCCTATATCGCCAACGCCCATCCCGGCTGCCACCATGACTGCATCTTCCTGGTGTGCCGCACCTGCAAGCAGGCCACGCACCTCGATGATGACAAGGTCACCAACCAGGTCCGCGCCGTCGCCGAGCAGGAAGGGTTCAGGCCCGAACGCCCGGTGATCGAGATTTTGGGGACATGCGCCAAATGCGCCGCATAAGTGGATCGTTGCGCTTCGCGACGGAACGGCCTAGCGCCCTGACGAGTCTATGCCTTTTATGAACGATCGTCCCGAAACCCCGTTGCTCGACCAGGTGATCTGGCCGTCCGACCTGCGCGCCCTCAAGCCGGAGCAGCTGCGGCAACTTGCCGACGAACTGCGGCAGGAAGTGATCGCCGCCGTCGGCGTCACCGGCGGCCATCTGGGGTCCGGGCTTGGCGTCGTGGAACTCACCACCGCCATCCATTATGTGTTCGATACGCCCCGCGACAAGCTGATCTGGGACGTGGGGCATCAATGTTACCCGCACAAAATCCTGACCGGGCGGCGCGACCGCATCCGCACCTTGCGTCAGGGGGGCGGCCTGTCGGGCTTCACCAAGCGGTCCGAATCCGATTATGACCCGTTCGGCGCGGCGCACAGCTCCACCTCGATCAGCGCGGCTTTGGGCTTTGCCATCGCCAACAAGATGCAGGATCAGCCGGGCAAGGGCATCGCCGTCATCGGCGACGGCGCCATGTCGGCGGGCATGGCCTATGAGGCGATGAACAATGCGCAGGCGGCGGGCAATCGCCTGATCGTCATTCTGAACGACAATGACATGTCGATCGCCCCGCCCGTCGGTGGCCTGTCGGGCTATCTGGCGCGGCTCGTGTCCAGCCGCGAATTTCTGGGCCTGCGTGACCTTGCCAAGCGGCTGGCGCGCAAGCTGCCCCGCCCGCTCCACAATGCCGCGCGAAAGACCGACGAATTCGCCCGCGGCATGGCGATGGGCGGCACCTTGTTCGAGGAACTGGGCTTTTACTATGTCGGCCCGGTCGACGGCCATAATCTCGACCAGTTGATCCCGGTGCTGGAAAATGTCCGCGACGCCGCCGAAGGGCCGTGCCTGATCCATGTCGTCACGCAAAAGGGCAAGGGCTACGGCCCCGCCGAAGCCGCCGACGACAAATATCATGGCGTCCAGAAATTCGACGTCATCACCGGCACCCAGGCCAAGGCACCACCCGGCCCGCCCAGCTACACCAATGTCTTTGCGCAGGCGCTGATCGCCGAAGCGCAGCGCGATCCGACCGTCTGCGCCATCACCGCCGCCATGCCGTCCGGCACCGGTCTCGACAAATTCGCGACCGCTTTCCCCGATCGCTGCTTTGACGTCGGCATCGCCGAACAACATGCCGTCACCTTCGCCGCGGGCCTCGCCGCTCAGGGGATGCGGCCTTTCTGCGCGATCTATTCGACCTTCCTGCAACGCGCCTATGATCAGGTCGTCCATGACGTCGCGATCCAGAACCTGCCGGTCCGATTCGCCATCGACCGCGCGGGCCTTGTCGGTGCGGACGGCTCAACCCATGCGGGCAGTTTCGACGTCACCTATCTCGCCACCCTGCCCAATATGGTGGTGATGGCGGCAGCAGACGAAGCCGAACTGGTCCACATGACCCACACCGCCGCCTGCCACGACAGCGGCCCGATCGCGCTGCGCTACCCGCGCGGCAACGGCACCGGCGTCGATATGCCGGTGGTCCCCGAACGGCTGGAAATCGGCAAGGGCCGCATCGTGCGCGACGGGCGGCAGGTCGCGATCCTCTCGCTCGGCACGCGGCTGGAGGAAGCGCTGAAAGCCGCCGAAGCATTGGAAGCGCGCGGCCTGTCCACCACCGTCGCCGACCTGCGCTTTGCCAAGCCACTCGACGAAGCGATGATCCGCCGCCTGCTCACCACCCACGAAGTCGCCGTGACGATAGAGGAAGGCGCAATCGGCGGGCTTGGCGCGCATGTGCTGACACTGGCCAGCGACCTGGGCCTCATCGACAACGGCCTGAAACTACGCACCCTGCGCCTGCCGGACATGTTTCAGGATCAGGACAAGCCCGAAAAACAATATGCCGACGCCCGCCTGGACGCCGATGCCATCATCGACACTGTGCTGACAGCGTTGCGGCACAACAGCGTGGGAACAGAAGCGCGGGCCTGAAAAAAGATCCTCCCCTGCAAGGGGAGGGGGACCGTTCGCGTAGCGAATGGTGGAGGGGTGTCACCCTCTCGATAGGGCGATACCCCTCCGTCTGGCCTTCCGGCCATCCACCTCCCCTTGCAGGGGAGGATGTCCCGGTATTTACCACGCAACAAAAAGGGGCCATTCGGCCCCTTTTCCATTCCTTACTGCTGCGGCGTGGCCGCCCGTGCGTCCTGCCCGTCGCCTTCAGGCGCTGCAATGATGTCGCGTGTCGTCGCCCCCTTGTCGACCACTTCGGTCCCCGGATCGCCCGCGGTCGAGCGGATGCCCGCCGCTGCATTGACGCGACCCGCCGCGTTCAGCGTCGATGTTTCGGTCGCGCTGCGCTGGGCCGGGCCGCCGAACATCGCTTCCATTGCCGCCTTGCTCGAATCGACCGCGTTGGACGAAGGCGTGCCGGGCGCGGGCGGGACCAGCGCGAAATCGGGCGGGATCACCAACGGCGCCTGACGCGACACCGCAAATTCATCGGGCCGTTCGCGGTTGAACAGGCCACCGCCGCCGCCACAGGCCGACAGGGTAGAGAGCAGACCGGCGGCAAGGATCAGTTTAAGCTTCACTTCAAAGTCTCCGTATTTGCGCCCTTGTCGCGCAGCAGCAACGCCCGCGCAAGCAGGATCAGCACGCCGATGGTGATCGCTGCGTCAGCCAGGTTGAAAATCAGGAAGGGCCGCCATGCGCCAAAGTGCAGGTCCGCATAATCAACGACATAGCCCAGCCTGATCCGGTCGACGATATTGCCGATCGCCCCGCCCAGCACCAGCCCCAGCGCCGCGACATCCTGCCGCGCCTTTTCCCGCCACATCCACACGCCGACAAAGCCAGCGATCAAAATGGTCATCCCCACCAGCGCCCAGCGCATCAGGTCGGTATCGGCATGGAAAAAGCCCATCGACACCCCCCGATTTTCCAGCCAGCGCAGGCGAAAGATCGGCAAAATCTCGATGCCCGTATCCGCCCGGCTCTTGAGCGCCAGCGGATAGGTGACGGCATATTTGATGAGCTGGTCGAGCGCCAACGTCACGATCGCGACGGTCAGCCCCAGCGGGCGGTGGTTGATAGGGGTGGGCATGGTTCTGTTGTCTCAGCCTAAAAACATATCGTCATGCTGACGAAAGTCAGCATCCAGGGTCGGTGCAGCGCCGCCCTGGATCCCGGATCGAGTCCGGGATGACGAAACTGTGCAATGGTCGTCAAGCCTTCACCACATCATCACACCGGTCGCACAATGCGCCATCCTCGGCAACTTCGGGCAGCAACCGCCAGCAGCGCCCGCATTTATGCCATTCGCTGGGCTGGACGCTGATGCCGTCGCCCTCGCCCATGGTCACCCGCGCGACGATCGCGACTTCGGCGAAATCAACGTCGCCCACGGCCAGCACCTGGCCCATGGTGACATCGGCCTCCAGGCTGGAGCGAACGATCTTCTCGCGCCGCAATGGCTCGATCGCCTCGTTCACCTGTTCGCGCTGGCTTCGCAGCTCGGTCCATTTTTCGTCCAGATGCGCGTTGATCCAGTGACGGTCGATCTCCGGCCATTCCAGAAAATGCACGCTTTCCTCGTCACTTGGAAATCGGCTTTGCCATACTTCCTCAGCAGTGAAGGGGATGATCGGCGCGGCATAGCGGACCAGCGCGTGGAACAGCGTATCGAGCAACGTGCGATAGGCGCGGCGTTTGGGGTCCGACGGCGCATCGCAATAGAGGCAGTCCTTGCGGATATCGAAGAAGAAGGCCGACAGGTCGCTATTGGCGAAATCGAACAGCGCGCGGGTGTAGCGGCTGAACTCCAGCCAATTGTCGCTGCCCGCCGCCTTGTCCACGACCGACCGCAATTCCGCGTCCAGCGTCGCCAGCCGGTGGAGCATATAACGCTCCAGCTCCGGCATTTCCGCATAGGATACCGCCTCAGCCTCTTCATCATAATCGGCAAGAGCACCCAGCATGTAGCGGAAAGTATTGCGCAATTTGCGATAGGCGTCGGACGACCCGGCCAGCACTTCCTTGCCGATGCGCACATCATCGAAATAATCGGTGCTGGCGACCCAGACGCGCAAGATATCCGCGCCGCTTTCGCCCATGATCTTGAGCGGATCGACCACATTGCCCAGCGACTTGGACATTTTGCGCCCGGTGCCGTCGAGCGCGAAGCCGTGGGTCAACACTGCGTCATAGGGCGCACGCCCGCGCGTGCCGCTGGATTCCAGCAGCGACGACTGGAACCAGCCGCGATGCTGATCCGACCCCTCCAGATACAGGTCGGCGCGCACGCCCTCGCCATAGCAGGCTTCCACCACGAAACTATGGGTCGACCCGGAATCGAACCACACGTCGAGAATGTCGGTCACGACCTCATAGTCGTTGAGGTCGTAATCCGGCCCCAACAGCGCCTGATGATCCGCCCCGAACCAGGCGTCCGCCCCCGCGCCCTTGAACGCTTCGATGATGCGGGCATTGACTGCTGAATCAACCAGATATTGCCCACTCTTGCGATGCACATAGAGCGCGATCGGCACGCCCCAGGCCCGCTGGCGGCTGATCACCCAGTCGGGACGATCGCTGACCATCGCATTGATACGGTTCCGCGACCGCTCCGGCACCCAGCGTGTATTGGCGATCGCATCGAGCGCCACGCCGCGCAGGGTCGGGCCGTTGGTCGGCAGGATTGCAGCCAGCGCCCCGGTAACCGGCTCCAGCGGCGGCAGCGGATAGTCCGCCACCTGCCCGCTGGGCTTGTCCATCGGAATGAACCATTGCGGGGTGCAACGATAGATGATCCGCGCCTTCGACCGCCAGCTATGAGGATAGCTATGCTTGAACTCGCTGGCCGACAGCAGCGCGCCAGCCGCGCGCAGGTCGTTACAGATCGGGCCGTCCGCGCCGTTGAACTTGGTGTTGATGACGCTGCCCTGCCCCGGCAGCCACTCCCAATCGTCGCGATAAAAACCCGCATCATTGACCGCAAACACCGGGTCGATCCCCAGCGCCTTGCACGCAATGAAATCCTCCTCGCCATGGTCGGGCGCCATATGGACAAGGCCGGTGCCCGCATCGGTGGTGACGTGATCGGCGGGGAGGAAGGGACGGGGCCGGGCGAAGAAGCCGCCGAGCGCATGCATCGGATGGCGGGCAACGGCACCGGCGAGATCGGTGCCTTTGCCCCTCCAAATGATGTTGTCATCCCCGCGAAGGCGGGGATCCATCTCCGGCGCTGTGACCGCTGGAACGTCAGGAGATGGATTCCCGCCTTCGCGGGAATGACGAAGATAAACGGCGTGACGGAAAGCGGATGCTTGCTGAAGCTCATCCGCCATCAAATAAACCCGACCATCTGGATCACGAATAGCCGAATACTCAATCCCCTCCCCAAACGCGATCGCCTGGTTAACCGGGATCGTCCAGGGCGTCGTCGTCCAGATCACCGCGTGCGCGCCAACCAGCTCCGGCGCATTGGGCGCGCTGACAATCTCGAACGCCACGTCGATCTGCGTCGACACGACATCCTCATATTCCACCTCAGCCTCGGCCAGCGCGGTTTTTTCGACCGGGGACCACATCACCGGCTTGGCCCCGCGATAGAGCTGGCCGCTTTCCGCGAATTTGAGCAATTCGCCGACGATCGTCGCCTCGGCATCGAACTTCATCGTCAGGTATGGATCGGCCCAGTCGCCCATCACGCCCAGACGCTTGAACTGCTCCTTCTGCACACCCACCCATTTGTCGGCATAGGCGCGGCACTGGGCGCGGAATTCCTGCGCTGGCACCTCGTCCTTGTTCAGCTTCTTCTTGCGATATTCCTCCTCGATCTTCCATTCGATCGGCAGGCCATGACAGTCCCAGCCCGGCACATAGGGCGCATCCTTGCCCAGCAGCGATTGCGAACGGACGATGATGTCCTTCAGCACCTTGTTCATCGCATGGCCCATATGGATGTCGCCATTGGCGTAGGGCGGGCCGTCATGCAGGATGAAGCGCTCGCGCCCCTTGCGCCGCTCGCGCAGCCGGTCATACAGACCCATCGCCTCCCACTTCGCCGCAATCGCGGGTTCCTTCTGCGCCAGGCCGGCCTTCATCGGAAAGTCGGTGACGGGCAGGAAAACGGTGGACTTATAGTCAGGTGCGTCGGTCATATTGGGTCCGGTATCTGCTAATGACCGTTCGCCCTGAGCGAAGTCGAAGGGCTCGACCGACCGATAGGGAGGTCACTTCGCTCCGCTCAGTGGAAGGCTTCGACTTCGCTCAGCCCGAACGGGTGAGAAAACAAGCCGCCATTAGGCGACGTAAGGCGTTCCCGCAAGGATTTGCCGTGCTTGCGTGCAGTCGCGCGCGATCTGTGCGATCAGCGCGTCCAGCCCGTCATATTTCGCCTCCGCCCGCAGGAAGGCGATCAGTTGCACGGCAATGCACTGGTCATACAGGCTCTCGGCAAAGTCGAAGAAATGCGGCTCCAGCAATTCCTTGGGCGGGTCGAAGGTCGGACGGATGCCCAGATTCGCCGCGCCGTCCAGCACCCGCCCGTCGGGCAAGATCCCGCGCACCGCATAAATGCCATAGGCCGGGCGCAAATAGCTGCCCATATCGACATTGGCGGTCGGGAAACCGATCGTGCGACCCAGCTTGTCGCCATGCTGCACCACGCCCTCGATCGTGAAGGGCCGGGTCAGCAGCCGGGTCGCGGTGGCGCAATCGCCCGCCTGCAACGCCGCGCGAATGCGGCTGGACGAAATCACCGCCCCATCGGCATCCGTCACGGGCGCAACTGCCTGCGCCCACATATCCCATGGCGCGCCCAGTTCGGACAGAAGCGCCACCGACCCGGCCCGCCCCTTGCCAAAGGTGAAGTCCTGCCCCGTCACCACCCCGGCCACGCCCATATCGACGGCCAGCAGGCGCACGAACGCCGCCGGATCGAGCGCCGCCAGTTCCGGGGTAAAGGCGAACACCATCATCGCGTCCGCCCCGGCGGCGGCGAACAAAGCCTGCCGCTGGTCCAGCGTGGTCAGACGAAAATGCGGCGTATCGGGACGGAACAGCCTCATCGGATGGGGATCGAATGTCGCGACGATGACGGGACGCCCCTCGGCACGGGCGCGGTCTATCGCATGGCCGACCACGGCCTGATGCCCGGCGTGAAACCCGTCAAAATTGCCCAGCGCCATGATGGCCCCGCGCAAATGCGCCGGGACCGGGGCGCCGCTTGTCAGCCGCTCCATGGCGCGGCCTATAGGGGGGTGGCGACGGCGTGGCAATGCGACATCTCCACTCCTCCCGTTCGCCCTGAGCGAAGTCGAAGGGCTACTCCGAACATAGTGAGGAGCCTTCGCTTCGCTCAGGAGAAGGCTTCGACTTCGCTCAGCCCGAACGGATAATTATTCACGCTTGAGCGTCACGAAACTATAGGCAGGCCGTCCATCCAGCGCGCCATGATCCTCGCGCGCCACTTCCGCCCAGTCGGCCGGATCGGGATAGGCAATGCTGGCGTCCCCCACCGCGTCCAGATGCACTTCCGTCAGCTCGATCCGATGCGCCTGGCCCAGGAACAGTCGATAGATTTCCGCCCCGCCAATCACCATCACGCTCGGCGCATCGGCCAGCGCCAGCGCGCCCGCGACATCATGCGCCACCTCCGCCCCCGCGCCCGTCCACTTGCCGTCACGGGTCAGCACGATATGGCGACGCCCCGGCAGCAAGCCCGGCAGGCTGTCGAACGTCTTGCGCCCCATGATCATCGGATGCCCCAGCGTCAGCGCCTTGAACCGCTTGAGGTCCGCCGGAAGCCGCCAGGGCAGATCGCCATCCCGCCCGATCACGCCATTATCGGCGCGGGCCAGGATCAGCACGATCTCGCTCACAGCACCAGCCGCGTCACATGCCCCATCTTGCGCCCCGGCCGCGCTTCATGCTTGCCGTACAGGTGCAGATGGTTGGCCGGGTCGGACAGGATCGCCAGCCAGTCATGCGCGTCGTCGCCGATCAGGTTGCGCATCTCTACCCGCCGCGCCGCCAGCGCAGTGTCGCCCAGCGGCAGGCCGCAAATCGCGCGGACATGATTTTCGAACTGGCTCGTCAACGCGCCCTCGATCGTGCCGTGACCGCTATTGTGAACACGCGGCGCCATTTCGTTGAACACCGGTCCGTCGGCGCTGGCGAAAAATTCGCAGGTCAGCACGCCGACATAGTCCAGCGCATCGGCAATCTTGCGCGCCAGCGCACGCGCAGCAGGCACCTGCCCCTCGATCAGCGGCCCGGCGGGCGCGATCGACGTGTCGAGGATACCGTCGACATGGACATTGGCAGAACTGTCCCAGAAGCGCACTTCACCATCCGCGCCGCGCACCAATATGACCGAAAATTCCTCGGCAAAGGTCACAAAGCCTTCCAGGATCGCGCTCTGCCGCCCGATCGCGTTCCATGCGCCGACCGCGTCGCCCGGCTCGTTGAGCCGCGCCTGCCCCTTGCCGTCATAGCCCATGCGGTTGGTTTTCAGGATCGCCCGGCTGCCGACCTGCGCGATGGCCGCCTCCAGATCGTCCAGATCTTCGACCGGCGCGAACGGCGCGGTCAGCCCGCCCAGATCGCAAACGAAGCGCTTTTCCGCCAGCCGGTCCTGCGCCACGCGCAGCGCCTGCGCGCCGGGACGGACCAGCCCGTGCGTGGCCAGCACCTCGACCGCCGCCGGATCGATATTCTCAAACTCATAGGTGACGACATCGACGCCATCGGCAAAGGCCGCCAGCGCCGCCGCGTCGTCATAGCTGCCCCGCGTCCAGCGCGGCGACACGTCAGCGGCGGGGCCGCTCTCCTCCGGCGCATAGATGGCGGTGCAATAGCCCAACTGCGCGGCGGCAATGGCGATCATCCGGCCCAGCTGGCCGCCGCCAAGGATGCCGATGGTCGAACCGGGCGCAATGGTCGTCATGGGGCGGCTCAGTCCTCGACCGTTTCGGCGACCGCATCGGTCTGCTTCGCGCGCCAGGCGTCCAGCCGCTCGGCGAGCGCCGGATCATGGGTCGCCAGGATCGCCGCAGCCAGCAGCCCGGCATTGATCGCGCCGGGCTTGCCGATAGCCAGCGTCGCCACGGGGATGCCGCCGGGCATCTGGACGATCGACAGCAGCGAATCCATGCCCTTCAGCGCCTTCGATTCGACCGGCACGCCCAGCACCGGCAGCCGCGTCATCGACGCACACATGCCCGGCAGATGCGCCGCGCCGCCAGCACCCGCGATGACGACCTTCAGGCCGCGATCCACCGCGCTCGTCGCATAATCATACAGCCTCTGCGGGGTGCGGTGCGCCGACACCACCTTGCATTCATGGGCCACGCCCAGCGCGTCCAGCGTTTCGGCGGCATGGCGCATCGTGTCCCAGTCGGACCGCGACCCCATGATGATGCCGACCTCGATTGCCCCGCTCATGCCCGTGCTTCCCCTCATGGCGCGGCCGCTACGGTGCCGCCCGGAAAGCAAAGCCCCTTAGCGGCCAGCCCGTCGGGGGGCAATGTCGTATTTCCTCCCCGCTTGCGGGGAGGTGGCGCGCGCAGCGCGACGGAGGGGGCTGGCGGCAAAGCGCAACGGCGAATGGAAGCGCGTGGGGCCTGCCCCCTCCACCACGCCCTGCGGGCGCGGTCCCCCTCCCCGTGCCGGGGAGGATTACCGCTCCGACAGATAATAGCGCTCGATCGCGCTCAGATCGTCCGCCAGTTCATAGACGATCGGCTGGCCGGTCGGGATTTCCAGTTCGGTGATCTCATCGTCGGGAATGTTCGACAGATGCTTGACCAGCGCACGCAGCGAATTGCCATGGGCCGAAATCAGCACCCGCTTGCCCGCCTTCAGGTCCGGCGCGATGCGGCTTTCCCAATAGGGCAGCACGCGCGCGATCGTGTCCTTCAGGCTCTCGGTCGAGGGGATAGCGATCCCCGCATAGCGGCGATCCTTGCTCAGGTCGAACTCGCTGCCCGCTTCCAGCACCGGCGGCGGAATGTCGAAGCTGCGGCGCCATATCTTGACCTGCGCGTCGCCATGCTTGGCCGCCGTCTCCGCCTTGTCCAGGCCCGTCAGCCCGCCATAATGGCGCTCATTCAGCCGCCAGTCCTTCTCCACCGGCAGCCACAGCCGCCCCATTTCCTCCAGCGCCAGATTGAGCGTCTTGATCGCGCGCGTCTGGAGCGAGGTATAGCATTGGTCGAAATCCAGCCCCTTGGCCTTCATCAACTGCCCCGCCGCCCGTGCTTCGCCCGCGCCCTTCTCGGTCACGTCCACATCCCACCAGCCGGTGAAGCGGTTTTCCAGATTCCATGACGACTGGCCATGGCGGATTAGGACGAGGGTGGGCATCGGGCACGTCTCCTGCGCAAGAGCGGACAATATAAGTTCCCATCACGGGACGGCGGCACAATTCGCCAACCCCACACCCGTTCGGGCTGAGCCTGTCGAAGCCTTGTCCTTCTCTTCAAGAAGTGCGGCCCTTCGACAGGCTCAGGGCGAACGGGGAAAGGAAGGCCCTGATTATGCAAAGCTCCCCATAGCGACCAAAATCGGCCGTGCAAGCTTGTCCCGCTCGCCTGTCCCCCCACATTGCAGTCGACAGGGCGATGGGCTAGCCATGGCGGACCGGGCAGAAGGAACACCCACTTGGCATTTGTGAAGGGCGCGTGGCGCATATTGGTCGCGATCAAGGACGGGCTGGTCCTGCTCTTCCTACTGCTGTTCTTCGGCGCGCTCTACGCCGCCCTCTCCTTCTCGCCCAAGCCCGCCGCCAGCATCAGCGCGGGCGCGCTGCTGCTCGACCTTGACGGCACGATCGTCGAACAACCCGCCGAGGCTGATCCTTTCGCGCTCCTGTCCGGCTCCGGCCCGGACATGAAGGAATATCGCCTGTCCGACATCGTCACCGCGCTGGAGGCGGCCAAAACGGACAGCAAGGTCAAGGCGGTCGTACTGAACCTGGATGGCTTCATGGGCGGCGGTCAGGTCGCCATCGCCCGCGTCGGCCAGGCACTCGATGGCCTGCGCGCTGCGAAGAAACCGGTGCTGGCCTACGCCACCCTCTACACCGACGACAGCTATCAGCTTGCCGCCCATGCCAGCGAAGCGTGGAGCGATCCGCTGGGCGGCGTCGCCATCATGGGCCGGGGCGGGTCGGGCCTCTATTACAAAGGGCTGATCGACAAGCTGGGCGTCAACACCCATGTCTATCGCGTCGGCACCTATAAAAGCTTCGTCGAACCCTATATCCGCGCCGACCAGTCGCCCGAAGCCAAGCAGGCCAATCAGGCGTTGGCCGATGTCCTGTGGCAGAACTGGCAGGATGACGTCGCCAAGGCCCGGCCCAAGGCGAAGATCGCCGCCTATGCCGCCGACCCGGTCGCCGCCGCCACCGCCGCCAACGGCAATATGGCGCAGGCCGCCTTGTCCGCAGGCCTGATCGACAAGCTTGGCGACGCCACCGCTTTCGGCGCGCGGGTCGCGGAGATTGCGGGCGAAGCATCCGATGCCAAGGCTGGCGGCTTCGCCAAGATCGACCTCGCCGCCTATGTCAAAGCGCGCAAACCCGCCAATGACGGCCAGATCGGCGTGCTGACGATCGCGGGCAATATCGTCGATGGCGAAGCCGGTCCCGGCACGGCGGCAGGCGACACGATTTCGGACCTGCTGCTGACCGCGCTCAACGAAAAGGATTTGAAAGCCCTGGTCGTCCGCGTCGATTCGCCCGGCGGTTCGGTCATGGCGTCGGAAAAAATCCGCAACGCGATCCTGAAGGCCAAGGCGGACGGCCTGCCCGTGGTCGTCTCCATGGGCAATGTCGCGGCCAGCGGCGGCTATTGGGTCTCCACCCCCGCCGACATGATCTTTGCGCAGCCGGACACCATCACCGGCTCGATCGGCGTGTTCGGCATCCTGCCCAGCTTTGAAGGCACGCTGGCCAAGATGGGCGTCACCACCGACGGCGTCGCCACCACGCCCCTGTCGGGCCAGCCGGACCTCGCCGGTGGCACCTCCCCGCAATTCGACGCGATCATGCAAATGGGGGTCGAGGATATCTACCGCCGCTTCGTCGGCATCGTCGCCCAATCGCGCCGCAAGACCCCGGCGCAGATCGACGCCATTGCGCAGGGCCGCGTCTGGGACGGCGGCACCGCGCGGCAAATCGGGCTGGTCGACCGCTTCGGCGGGCTGGAGGACGCCATCGCCGAAGCCGCCCGCCGCGCCAAAATCGACCCCAAAACCGCCCGCGCCTACACCATCGAAAAGACGCCCGACAAATGGGCCGCCTGGATCGAGGCGATGGCCGAGCGCGACACCGACGACGCCGTCGCCCCCCGCGACATGCTGGCGCGCCAGGCGATGGTCCAGCGCGGCTGGGCGATGCAGGCCGTCGCCGACGTCAAGGCGCTGGTCACCGGCGCAGGCATCCGCGCCGACTGCCTGGAATGCCGCAGCTACGGCGCGCCCAAGATGCAGAGCGCAGCAGATGAACGTGGCATGATGGCACTAATCACAGGCCTATGGCGCTAACCCCCTTCTCCCCAGCGGGGAGAAGGATACGAAGCCTTACCCGCGCAGCGGGTTAGGCGAAGTTGGAAGAGGGGGTTCGACGCCAATATGGCGCTCCAACGTGAGGTCAGCACACCCTCTCCCAGCTACGACTAGGCAGCAAGCTGCCAAGTCTGCGCAACCCTCTCCCTTGAGGGAGAGGGATAAAGAGACACTATCCCTCCTCATCCCGATACACCGGCAAGCCCAGCCCGCGCCAAATCGCCACCGCGCGCAGCACGAACCCCACGAGCGCCGCGATGACCCCCGCCACCGGCACGTCCAGCCCCGCAAGCCGCAACCCCACGAACAGCCCCGCCGCCACCGCCGCCGCCGTCACATAGAGTTCGGGCCGCAACAGGATCGACGGTTCGCCTGCCAGCAGATCGCGCATGATCCCGCCGACGCAGCCCGTCACCACGCCCATCATCCCCGCGACAAAGGGCGGCACGCCAAAGCTCATCGCCTTGGCCGCGCCGAACACCGCAAACGCCGCCAGCCCGATCGCATCCAGCCAGTCCAGCGCCCGCTCACTCCAGAAGCGTCGCGGCGTACACCAGACGATCACCGCCGCGCACATGCAGGTGATGGCAGGCGCGGCATCCACCACCCAGAAAACCGGCGCGCTGATCAGCAGGTCGCGCAACGTGCCACCACCCACTCCTGTCACCAGCGCGAAAAAGGCGAAAGTCACCAACGTCTGCCGCAACCGCGCCGCCGCCAACGCCCCTGACGCGGCAAACACGAAGGTGCCGATAATGCTGAGCGTCTCCAGCACCGGGCCGATGGAGGTGGCGAGGAGGGGTGTGGGTGGGAGCATGGCGATACACTTACATCCGTTCGTTTCGAGCGAAGTCGAGAAACGTTGCGCACCCCAAACCCGTTCGGGCTGAGCGAAGTCGAAGCCTTTGCCTGAGCGGAGGCGAAGGCACCTCGCTTCGCTCGGTAGAACCCTTCGACTTCGCTCAGGGCGAACGGCGGTAGAGTACCCCTACTTCCGCCCCTTCTCCCCCGCCAGTCGGCTCATCAATATCGCTGCGCGCTTGGCCTGGCGCTTCATGCTCGAAAGGTCGGCCTGTTCCGCCGGGCTGTGATCGCCACTCGACGTCACGCCCAGCCCCACCAGCCCGTCCGTATCCTGCGCCACAAAGCTGATATCGCCCGCGCCACGCTTCAGCGGGTCCAGCTCCGGCATTACTGCCAGCCCCAGATCGGCATTGACCCCGTTCAGCTTCGCCAGCAATGCGCGATTGCCCGCCGTGGGCGCCATCGACGGATAGCCCATGTCGAACGCAATGCTCGCCGACGTGCCGGGCAGATGCCCCGCCCCGACGATCGCCTGCATCTTCGCCCGCACCCGCGCCGTCTGCTCCTCGCTCAGCGTGCGGAAATCGCCCTTGGCCACGGCGATCGGCGGGATGATGTTGGTCTTGCCCGTCACCGCAATGCGCACGCCGTCCTTGTCCACCTCCGCGCTTTGCCCGCCGCCGATCAGCCCGACATTGAAGGTCAGATTGGGTTCGGGCAGCTCCGTGCGAAACGCCACGATGATCCGCGCCAGCTCATAGACCGCGCCGTCGCCCGCACTGGCGGAGAAAATGCCCGAACTATGCCCCGACTTGCCCGTCGCGGTCAGCGTCCAGCTGTTGGAGGATCGCCGCGCGATCGACCCCATATCCTTGCCATCCTGCTGGGACAGCCCTTCAAAATCCAGCGCCACATCGGCGCGTTTACCAGCGGCAATCAGGTCGGCCCGCGCGATGCTGATCGGATCGCCCGAATCCTCCTCGTCCCCGGTCAGCACCACCTCGATATTCGCAGCCTTCAGCGTGCCTGCCGCCTGCATCGCCTTCAATGCCAGCAGCATCGTCACCACGCCGCCCTTATCGTCCGCCACGCCCGGCCCCCGCGCCAGATCACCCTTGCGCTCGAACTTTTGGAACGGCGAATCCGGCTCGAACACCGTATCGAGATGCCCGATCAGCAGCATCTTGGTCGTCCCGGCCCGCCCCTTATGCACCGCGATCAGATGCCCGGCCCGCTTGGCCGCATCCATCGGCTGCCAGGTCACGACAAAGCCCAGTCTCTCAAATTCAGGCCGCAGCATGTCGGCGACCGCCTTCACCCCCGCCAGGTTCATCGACCCGCTATTCTGGTTCACCAGCCTTTCGAGCAGGCCGATCGCGGGTTCATAACCCGCCTCGACGCTGGTGGTGATCGTGCATTCGGCGGGCGACAGCGCCGCCCCGGCGGGCATCCCCGCCATCAGCATCACGCCCGCGATCAGACCTGCCCGCATCCTCACTTGGCCAGTTCCGCCTCGATCGCCGCGACCAGCGCCGCATCGTCCGGCGCGGTCGTCGGCGCAAAGCGCGCCGCCACGCTGCCATCCTTGGCGATCAGGAATTTCTCGAAATTCCACAGCACTTCAGGCACCGGATTGGGGGTCATGCCATAGCCTTTCAGCTTCTCGCGAAACGCATCGCCCTCACCCTGCGCTTCCGGCACGGCGCTGGTCAGCGCGGCATAGAGCGGGTGCTTGTCCGGCCCGGTCACCACGATCTTCTCGAACATCGGGAAATCGACGCCGAAATTGGTGGTGCAGAAGGTCGCGATCTCGTCGTTGGTCCCCGGCTCCTGCGCGCCGAAATCATTGGCGGGGAAGCCCGCGACCACCAGCCCCTTGTCCTTATAATCGGCGAACAGCTTTTCCAGCCCTTCATATTGCGGGGTCAGGCCGCATTTGGACGCGACATTGACCGCCAGCACCACCTTGCCTGCATAATCGGCGAGAGACGTGTCCGCGCCCTTGATGGTCTTGAGCGGAATCTGCTGAATGTCGGTCATATGATCGTCTCCTGTAAAAATTTGCGTGTAGCCTGCCACTATATCGCCGCGCCGAACAGATGCCCCGCACCCGCCGTCACCGCCATCGCCAAAGCGCCCCAGAACAGGGTCCGGCCGATCGATCGCACCACCCGCGCCCCGCCCAGCCGCGCACCGACATAGCCCAGCAGCGCCAGGCATAGCAGGCAGAGGCCCACGATCGCGACGATCGCGCTGCCCGCCGGCACGATCGCCGCAACCAGCACCGGCGGCGCGGCCCCCACGGCAAAGCTCGCCGCCGACGCCATCGCCGCCTGCACCGGCCGGGCCGTGGCAATATCGGAAATGCCCAGTTCGTCGCGGGCGTGCGCGCCCAGCGCATCGGCGGCCATCAACTGCTGCGCCACCTGCCCCGCCAGATCGGGCGTCAGGCCACGCTCGACATAGATGTCGCGCAGTTCCGCCCATTCCTCATCGGGCTGCGCGGCCAGCGCATGACGCTCCTTGGCCAGGTCGGCGCGCTCCGTATCCGACTGCGCACTGACAGAGACATATTCCCCCGCCGCCATCGACATCGCGCCCGCCACCAGCGCCGCGACCCCGGTCAGCAAGATCGTCTGCCCGTCCGCCCCGGACGCGGCAATGCCGGTCATCAGGCTGGCGGTCGACACGATTCCGTCATTGGCCCCCAGCACCGTCGCGCGCAGCCAGCCGACCCGGTTCACATAATGAACGGCATGGTGCGGCTGGTCGGTTACCGTGTCCATCAGTCAGCCCCTGTTACGATCCTGCCCCACCCTGCCGTCGGTTTGGCGCGAAGTCGAGTGTCCCATGTTACGTGCTCCCGCGCAGGCGGGAGCCCAGTCCCACGCTATCGACTAGGCTCCCGCCTGCGCGGGAGCACAACAGCTCACCCCGCCAACCCTTCCGCCTTCTCCGCCAGTTCCAGCCAGCGCATTTCCGCCGCTTCTTTCTCCGCCCGCGCCTTCTCGATCGCGACGGTCAGCGCGTCGAACCGCTTGCGATCGCGCGTATAAAGCGCCGGGTCCGCCAGCAAATCCTCGTCCCGCGCAATCACCGCCTCCAGTTCCTCGACCCGCTTGGGCAGCAGTTCCAGGTCGCGCTGGTCCTTGTAACTCAGCTTCGCCGACACGGGCTTTGGCGGCGCGGGCGCGGCAACCGCCTTCTTTTCCACCTTGGCCGCCTTGCGCGGATCGCGCTTGGCGATCCAGTCGGCATAGCCGCCCACGATCACATCGACCACGCCCGTCCCGTCAAGACCCAGCGTCACCGTCACCGTCCGGTCCAGAAAGTCGCGGTCATGGCTGACGATCAGCACCGTGCCGTCATAATCGGCAATCACTTCCTGCAACAGGTCGAGCGTTTCGAGGTCCAGATCATTGGTCGGCTCGTCCAGCACCAAAAGGTTGGATTCACGCGCAAATTCCCGCGCGAACAGCAAGCGCGACCGCTCCCCACCGGACAAGGTCGCCACCTTCGCCTCCGCAAGGCTCGGATCGAACAGAAAGTCCTTGAGGTAACCATGGACATGCTTGCGCACCCCGCGCACGTCGATCCAGTCGCCCCCTTCGGCCAGCACTTCGCGCACCGTCTTGTCGCCCTGCATCAGGCTGCGCTGCTGGTCGATGAAGATCATGTCCAGCGTCTTGGCCTGGCTCACCGTGCCGCTATCGGGCTGCAACTCGCCGGTCAGCAGCTTCAGCAGCGTCGTCTTGCCCGCGCCATTGCCGCCGACGATGCCGATCCGGTCGCCGCGCTGGACCCGCAGCGACAGATTGTCGATGATCGTCCGCTGCCCAAACATCTTGGTCGCATGTTCGACCTTGATGACGCTCTTGGTCTTGCTGTCATCGCTCGCCACCGCGATCTTAGCCACGCCCTGCGGCCCGTTCATCGCCGCGCGCATTTCGCGCATTTCCCACAGCTTGGCCAGCCGCCCCTGGTTGCGCTTGCGCCGCGCGGTAACGCCCCGTTCCAGCCAGTGCGCCTCGATCTTCAGCTTGGCGTCCAGCTTCTCCGCCGCCCGCGCCTCTTCGGCATAGACCGCTTCCATCCACTGCTCGAACCCGCCAAAGCCGATCTCGTTACGCCGCATCTGCCCCCGGTCCAACCACAAAGTCTGGCGGGTCAGCCGGGTCAGGAAGGCCCGGTCATGGCTGATGACGATGAAACCGCCATTATAGCGCGCCAGCCAGTTTTCCAGCCAGTCGATCGCCGCAATATCCAGATGGTTGGTCGGCTCGTCCAGCAGCAGCAGGTCCGGCTCGCTCGCCAATGCCCGCGCAATCGCCGCCCGCCGCCGCTCGCCGCCACTCGCCGTCCTGGCCTCACGCGACAGGTCGATGCCGAGCTGGTCGGCAATCGCCTCCACCTCATGCGCGGGCGGCGCAAATTCGCCCGCCAGCGCGAAATCATGCAGCGTCGCAAACGCACTGACGTCCGGGTCCTGCTCCAGCGTGATGATCCGCGCGCCCGGCTGCACCGACCGCACGCCTTCATCCGCCTCGATCTGCCCGCCCAGCAGCTTGAGCAAGGTCGTCTTGCCAACGCCATTGCGCCCGATCAGCGCCAGCCGATCACGCGCGCCGACATGAATATCCATCCCGCGAAACAGCCAGTGACTGCCCTGCGAGAGGCCGAGATTTTCAAACGAAAGAAGAGGTGCTGCCATGCGCGTGCAGCTAGTCGCAAGATCGCAACGGGGCAAGCATATCCTCCCCGGCACGGGGAGGGGGACCGCCGCGAAGCGGTGGTGGAGGGGGCATGCGCCCGAACACCCCCTCCGTCAGGCTTCGCCTGCCACCTCCCCGTGCCGGGGAGGAATGGAACCTCAACCTGTCTGACGGCTTTCAACGCATGTCAGCGTCCATTCATCGCAGCCGTCACAAACAGGCGGCATCCCAACAGGAGAGTTCCCCCCATGAAATCCGCCCTCGCCATCATGGCGCTTGCCGCTTCGTCGCTGCCGATGGCCGCCATCGCCCAGACCAGCGTGACCATCGCCGAAACCGCGCCAGTCGTGACGCTCAACGTCACTGAAAGCGTCGAGGGGTCGCCCAACATCGCCACCGTCGGCACCGGCGTCCAGACCCGCGCACCCACTGCGCAGGCGGCGATGCAGGACAATGCGGCAAAGACCGAGAAGCTGATCGCCGCTCTCGCCAAAGCCGGGATCGCCAAGAAGGATATCCAGACCAGCGGCATCAACCTGTCGGCGCAATATGACTATAACCAGCGCGAGGGCGAACCCACCGGCCCGCGCTTCATCGGCTATGAAGCGTCGAACCAGTTGACCGTCAAACTGCGCGACATCAAAAAGGTCGGCCCGCTGCTCGACGCCATGGTGGCCGCAGGCGCGACCAACATCAACGGCCCGACCTTCGCGATCGACAATCCCGCGCCGATGCTGGTGCAGGCGCGCGGCGCCGCGCTCAAGAGCGCCAAGGCCCAGGCCGATTTCTACGCCCAGGCCGCAGGCTATCGTTCCGCCCGCCTGCTTTCGATCGCCGAAAGCAACAGCGGCGGCCAGCCTCCCATGCCGATGCTGCAAAGCGCCCGCTTCAAGGCCGACGCCGCCCCCACCACCCCGGTAGAACCCGGCCAGGTCAGCGCATCGGTCACGCTTACGGTGCAATACGCACTGGAAAAGTAAGGCCACACGTCCCACCCTCGTCATCCCGGCGAAAGCCGGCATCCCGCTTCCTTCTTCCAACCAGGCGCAAGAAAGCGGGATGCCAGCGTGCGCTGGCATGACGGAGAGTGACAATCCATTCCCCCTCCCCCATTCACCACCTGTTCAATGCCTTCCGCCTATGCCATGCCCATGACAATGATGCGCAAAAGCCTGATCGCCGGAATCATCGCCATGGGGGCCGCACTCGCGCTGGTCCCCGTTGCCGACGCTGGCGGACGACGCGATGAGCAGGACGCCGCGCGCCGCGCCATGCTCGAAGGCCAGGTCATGCCCTTCGCCATGATCAAGCGCCGCGTCGATTCGCAGATGAACGGGGCCAGCTATGTCGGCAGCGAATTTAACCCATCCTCCAACCGCTACCGCCTGAAATATGTGAAGGACGGCAAGGTCATGTGGGTTGATGCGGACGGCCGGACAGGCGATATCATCGGCTGGGCGCGCTGACCGCGCCTGACACAGAATAAGAAACGGAACAGCCCATGCGTCTGCTGATCGTCGAGGATGAACCAAGTCTGGGCCAGCAGCTCAGGAACACGCTGGAGGGCGCAGGCTATGCCGTCGACCTCGCCACCGATGGCGAGGATGGGCATTTCCTTGGCTCGACCGAAAATTACGACGCGGTCGTGCTGGACCTTGGCCTCCCCACCATCGATGGCCTGACCGTTCTGGACCGCTGGCGCAAGGAAGGCCGCGCCTTCCCCGTGCTGGTGCTGACCGCGCGTGACAGCTGGTCGGACAAGGTGGCGGGGCTGGATGCGGGCGCGGACGACTATCTCGCCAAACCCTTCCAGTCCGAAGAACTCATCGCCCGCCTGCGCGCTCTCATTCGCCGCGCGTCGGGCAATGCGTCGAGCGAACTGACCGCCGGCGACGTCCGCCTCGACACGCGGTCCGGCAAGGTGACGCTCAGCGGCGATCCGGTAAAACTCACCGCGCAGGAATATAAACTCCTGTCCTACCTGCTCCATCACAAGGGCAAGGTGGTCAGCCGCACCGAACTGATCGAACATATTTACGACCAGGATTTCGACCGCGATTCCAACACGATCGAAGTGTTCGTCACCCGCATCCGCAAGAAACTGGGCGCCGACGTCATCACCACCATCCGCGGCCTGGGCTACAGCCTGGACGAGCCGGGGCGGTAAACCATTCACCGTTCGTGCTGAGTAGGGATTGAGCGAAGTCGAAATCCCGTATCGAAGCATCTCGCACGAACCCTTCGATACGCCACTTCGACTTCGCTCAGTGGCTACTCAGGGCGAACGGCAGTTTGTGACCAGCACGACCGATCAGCCCCCCGTCCGCTCCACCGGCTCCATCAGCCGCCGGATGATCGGCATCGCCGCGCTGTGGATCAGCGTGCTGCTGGTGGGCGGCGGCGTGGCGCTGGACCGGGTGCTGGCCGACGCCATCACCCGCAATTTCGACGACGGCATGAATTATGTGCTGACCGCGATGATCGCCGCGTCGGAAATCGGCCCCGACGGCGAAGTCCTGTTCAACCGCGAACTCGCCGACCAGCGCTTCCTCGAACCCAATAGCGGCCTCTATTATCAGGTCAGCGCCAAGGGGCATGAAGATTGGCGCTCCCGCTCGCTCTGGGACCGCGCGATCAAGGTCCCCGCCGACCATCATGACCGCCACCTCCACGTCTATGACAGCAAGCAATTTCCCGGCGAGGATCTGCGCATCATGGAGCGCACCGTCGTCCTGCCCGGATCGAACACCCGCTGGATGTTCATCGTCGGCCAGGCGCGCGAGGGACTGAACGCCCAGATCCGCACCCTGCGCTCCACCCTGTTCCAGAGCTTCGCCCTGCTCGCGCTCGGCCTGTTCGTGCTGGCCACGCTCCAGACCCTCTATGGCCTGCGCCCGCTGCGCAAGGTGCGGCTGGAAATCATCCGTATGCGCGACGGCCTCAAAAGCCGCGTCACCGAACCCATGCCCGCCGAAGTGCTGCCCATGGTCGAGGAACTGAACGCCCTGCTCGCCCACAACGAACGCCAGGCGGAGGAAGCGCGCACCCATGCGGGCAATCTCGCCCATGCGCTCAAGACCCCGCTGACCGTCATCATGAACGCCGCCACGGCCCAGTCGCCCGACCTTGGCGAAACCGTGATCCGCGAAGCCACCACCATGCGGCGGCAGGTCGATCATCACCTCGCCCGCGCCCGCGCCGTCGGCAGGCGCGGTGCCGCGCAGAGCCGCGCCGACGTCTGGGCCAGCCTCACCGCCGTCGAGCGTGCCGTCGCCCGCCTCTATGCCCACGCCCGCGTCGACATGGATGGGGACAAGGACGCCGCCGTCCGTGTCGAGCGGCAGGACCTCGACGAAATGCTCGGCAACCTCGTCGAAAACGCCGCCAAATATGGCGGCGGCAGCGTATTCGCCACGGTCCAGCGCGCGGGCGACATGGTGGAAATATTGGTCGAGGATGACGGCACCGGCATCCCCCCCGCCGACCGCACCCGCATCTTCGACCGCGGCGTCCGCCTCGATTCCGGCAAGCCCGGCACCGGCCTTGGCCTCGCCATCGTCCGCGACGTCGCCGAAATCTACGGCGGCACCGTCACCCTGGAAGAAAGCGAGGACCTTGGCGGCCTCCTGGTCCGCCTAAGACTCCCGGCGGCCTGACCCACCTTCTCCCCACGGGGGAGAAGGATACGAAGCCTTGGCCGCGCAGCGGCTTAGGCGAAGTTGGATGAGGGGGACCGACGCCAACGTCGCTCTCCACCCTTGCCATCCACCCCCGCACCTGCGAAGCAATAGCATCACCCCCACACACCGCCCCACCCCGGCCAGAACAGGAACCCCATGCGGCGGCACCTCTACCTCATCGCCGGTTTCGCCTCGCTCGGCCTCGGCGCGATCGGCGCCTTCCTGCCGCTGCTGCCCACGGTCCCCTTCATGATCCTCGCTGCCTTCTGCTTCGCCCGCTCCAGCCCGGCGCTGGAGGCAAAGCTGCTCGACCACAAACATTTCGGCCCCCACATCCGCCGCTGGCGGGAACGCGGCGCGATCAGCCGCCGCGGCAAGAAAGCGGCGCTGGCCGCCTTTATCTTCAGCGCCACCCTAGCCCTCTTCCTCTCCCCCTGGCCCTGGTATCTCCTCCCCCTCACCGCCGCCCTGATCGGCGGCACCTGGATCTGGACCCGCCCGGAAGCGTGAGGACGATTGGTAAAAGAAAGAAGGCCGCCCCCTACCCCCGTCATCCCGGACTTGATCCGGGATCCAGGGCAGCTTCACACCGCCCTGGATCCTGACGTTCGTCAGGATGACGACGATAATTGACTGATAGCGCTCATAAGCCCCTCCCTTCTCCCCACGGGGGAGAAGGATACGCAGTCTTACCGAACGCAGTGAGGTTAGGCGAAGTTGGATGAGGGGGACCGACGCTGGCGGCGCGCACATACCGAGAGGCCGCCACACCCACCTTCATCACCTTGGCAATGAACGACCATTTTTGCCTTTCGCCTCGCTGAATTCCGGTCCGCAAAGCGGACGCTTTTAAGGAATCGCCGCAACGTTAATCTGAAGACTTTCGGTCCACTTGCTTGTCCTTCCGTCGTAATGGTCCCGCAGCCGATCTTCAATGTGTTCCGGTTCCCACACAGCGGCGCATTCTAAGGCTTCACATTCCGCAAGGCTCGCGGCTCGCTCCCAGTTCGTTTTTGCGAAGGAGGAATGATAGAGCGCCAAACGGCCCGTGATCGCATCCTGCTTATAAAAGAAGGGTTCCTCTTGGTTCTCCGGCGCAAGTGCTGCTCGCCCGACTACCGACCAACGCCCCCGCGTAGTCGCATGGTTTGCTACCCATAGGCGGAACAGAATCGGCAGACCGCCAATCTCCTCGGGTGTCAGATTGTTCGCAAAACAACCTTCGAAGAATACCATGAGTGGTTCAGCCGCGACCTGAGCATAGGAACGTCGGCCATCGCCCAGATCGATTGCAAGGAGATCGCCTTCGCGGCGGCGGACATTCTTGGGAAGCTTCATAGTTCGAGCTATCCGAAAAATGCCCTCGATATGCAATGTCAGCAATAGCGGGTTGGCACCTCATAACCCGACATTCCGCCATCCACCCTAGCCAGACCCCCACGCTGTCCTACACCCCCGCCACCTGCTACACTCGCGCCCTGCTCTTTCCCATCGTCCACCCCAGCCCGCCAGCGCCACACCCGCGCAAATCCCCCACACGCGACACGGGCGAAGTTTGCGAAGTTCCGCACCGCCCGCAACCACCGGCCCGCGTAACATCCTGTCCGCAGCACGCACGAAAATATCACGATCACCGGGAAATATGCGAAGTTAAGCCCCGCAAATCCTATTACTCGGTCGCGCCCCAGACATCCTGCGCCTTCACATAGCCGCGCTGGCCCTTCACGTCGAAGCTGCACCAGCCGCCCGAACAGTCGGACAGGCGCCCCACCACGCCCTTTTGCGCGCGAAACAGCGTCCGCGCGCCATCGCTGGCCGATTCGCGCAACGGCGCCTCCGCAGCCCGCACCACCCCGGTCGGCGTATCGCTGAGCAACCGGACATGCATCCACCCCTGCGCGCCGTCCGGGTCCTCGACCTTGCGCCACAGGCCCAGCACCTGCACCACCTTCACCGGCAGGTCGCGGCGGCGATAGATCCAGTTGGACGGGTAATCCAGGCTCGGCCCGACCCGCATCCGCGCCTCATTCTGCGCGATCGACGCCCAGTAAGGCACGGGCTTGCCCGCCGCGATCACCGCGCCACCCGCTACGCCCAGCGCCATAAGGACGCCCGCGCCCAGCAAAATGCGCTTCATGCCAGACCTGTTTTTCCTGTCACCCATGGCCTTCCCATAGCCGCTGCGCCGCCCCCGCGACAACTGCTGACTTGCCCAATCCGCCATAAGCGCTTGACCGATGGCCCGGCCAAGCATAGCGGCGGGACATGGCCAAAAAACCGCGCCCCGCCAAGCCGCGCGTCATCGTCACGCGTCGCCTGCCCCCCAATGTGGAGGCGCGCATGGCCGAACTGTTCGACGCCAGCTTCAATGTCGGTGATCAGCCGATGAGCCGCACCGAACTCGCCCGCGCCATGGCCCAGTGCGACGTGCTGGTTCCCACCATCAACGACCATATCGACGCACCGCTGATCGCCGCCGCGCCCGACCGGCTGCAACTCATCGCCAGCTTCGGCAGCGGCGTCGATCATATCGACCTGACCGCCGCCCGCGCCAAGGGCATCATCGTCACCAATACACCCGGCGTCCTGACCGAGGATACCGCCGACATGACGATGGCGCTGATCCTGTCGGT
The DNA here is from genome assembly GCF_057809055.1 of Sphingobium sp. FG58. Taxonomy (NCBI): domain Bacteria; kingdom Pseudomonadati; phylum Pseudomonadota; class Alphaproteobacteria; order Sphingomonadales; family Sphingobiaceae; genus Sphingobium; species Sphingobium sp. FG58. Next base: position 54,750 of record NZ_JBMDJF010000003.1, read on the forward strand.
CCCCCGCCGCCTGGCCGAGGGGGAGAAGCTGGTGCGCAGCGGCGAATGGCGCGGCTGGAGTCCTTCGGGGATGCTGGGCCACCGCATCGGCGGCAAGAAATTGGGCATCATCGGCATGGGGCGTATTGGCCGGGCTGTTGCCCGTCGCGCCCGCGCCTTTGGCCTGACCATCGCCTATCACAACCGCCACCGCCTGCCGTTCGAGGTGGAGCAGGAGCTGGAGGCCGAATGGATCGGCGACGTGGACGGCCTGCTCGCCGCCTGCGACATTGTGTCGATCCACTGCCCGCTCAACGCCGACACGCGGGGGCTGATCGACGCCCGGCGGATAGCGCTGATGCGCCCCGACGCCTATCTCATCAACACCTCGCGCGCCGAAATCACCGACGAAGCCGCGCTGATCGTCGCGCTGGACGAAGGCCGGATCGCGGGCGCGGGGCTGGACGTCTATACCCACGAACCGGCGGTCGATCCGCGCCTCTTCGCCCTCGCCAATGTCGTGCTGCTGCCCCATATGGGGTCCGCCACCTTCGAGGGCCGCGACGCCACCGGCGCCCGCGTCATCGCCAATATCCGCAGCTGGGTCGATGGCCACCGCCCGCCCAATCAAGTGCTGGAAGGCTGGGTCTGACCCGGTGGTAGAAATTGGCGCAGCGGTGGACGAAACCGGCCGACTGGTCCGCGACGCCGCCGGTTTCCTGCTCCGGCGTGATAGTGGCGGCACCTACCGGCTGGTGCTGCTGCGCGTGCCGGTCGATCTGGTCGAAAAGCGGGTCAGGGTCCGCGGTTTCCACGCTGGCGACGGCATCGTCGAAGCCGACGGCGTCGCACCGGCCTGATCTCCCCGGCCTGATCCTCTTGCCAAACGGGCCGGGACGCGCGATCCCTTGGCCCATGCGCAAGATCATAGCTCTCCTCCTCGCCCCCCTCATCGCCACCGCCACACCCGCTCTGGCGCAGGCCCAAACGCCCCATGACGCCCTGACCAAAGTCCTGGACGATCATTGGGCCTGGTGGCTTTCGGTCCACCCCGTCGATGCCACCGCGCGCGGCGTCCGCACCTATGACGACCGCATCTACGACATTTCGCTGGCAGGCCGCACCGCGCAGATCAAGGCGGAGCAGGCCTTCGTTGCCCGGCTCGATGCGATCGCCGATAGCGGCCTCGATGCCACCGATCGCGTCAACCGCGCGGTCCTGCTCTGGATGCTGCGCGACGACATTGCAGGCGAAGCGCATCCCGCCGAACGGCTGATGCTGTTCACCACCTATTATGGCTGGCATCAGGGCTTTGCCAGCATGGGCGACGGCCTGCCCTTCTACAACCGCGCCGACTATGACAGCTATCTGACGCGCCTCTCGCTCTACCCCCGGCAAAATAGCGATGCCCTCGCCATCACGCGGCAGGCGATCAGGGGCGGCTATGTCCAGCCCTGCTCGGTGCTGGGCAAATATGCCGCCACGATCAGCGGCATCGTCGCGGGCAAGCCACAGGACACACGCTTCTACGAACCCTTCACCCGCGCCAAACCCCGCGACATCAGCGATACGGACTGGGCCGCGATGCAGGCCCGCGCCGCCACCCTGATCCGCGATGTGATCGCACCCGAATATGGCAAATGGCACGACCTGTTCGTGAAGGACTATCTGCCCGCCTGCCGCAAGAGCGACAGCGCCTCCACCCTGCCGGGCGGCGCAGCCTGGTATGCCAGCCGGGTCCGCGCCCACACCACCACCGACCTGACGCCCGACCAGATCCACGCCATCGGCCTGTCCGAAGTCGCCCGTATCCGCGCCCGCATGGATGAAGTGTCGGCCAAGGCAGGCTATCCCAGCCGCACCGCCTTCATCACCCATTTGCGCACCGATCCGCGCTATTATGCCAAAACGCCGGAGGAACTGCTGCAAGTCGCCGCGCGTCAGGCCAAGGCGATCGACGGCCTGCTGCCCCGCTATTTCGGCACCCTGCCGCGCCTGCCCTATGGTCTCAAACCCATCCCCGCAGCCGAAGCCGAAGGGACGACGACGGCCTATTATATGCCCGGCTCCCCCGAAAGCGGCATTGCGGGGACGTACTACGTGAACACCTCGAAACTCGACCAGCGCCCCTTTTGGGAACTGCCCGCGCTGACCGCCCATGAAGCGGTGCCGGGCCATCACAACCAGATCGCGCTGCAACAGGAATTGCCGCTGCCCCCTTTCCGCAAATATCTCGCGGGCTTCACCGCCTATGTCGAAGGCTGGGCGCTCTACACCGAATATCTGGGTGAGGAGATGGGCCTCTACGACACGCCCGAAAAGATGATGGGCCGCCTGTCCTATGAAATGTGGCGCGCCTGCCGTCTGGTCGTCGACACCGGCATCCATGCCAAGGGCTGGGACAAGGCCCGCGCCGTCGCCTTCATGAAGGAGAACAGCGCGCTGTCGGACGCCAATATCGATGCGGAGGTCAACCGCTATATCAGTTGGCCGGGACAGGCGCTGGGCTACAAGCTGGGTGAGATCAAAATCCGCGAATTGCGGGCAAAGGCAGAGGCCGCGCTGGGTCCGAAATTCGACCTGCGCGCCTTCCACGACGCGGTGCTGGCGCAGGGCGCGGTGCCGCTGACGGTGCTGGACAGCCAGATCGACGCCTGGATCGCGGCGCAGAAAGCGCGCTGACCCGTTCCCTCCCAATGGCCCCAAGCCATTTTTGCTGCGCTGCGGCGGCTTGCCAATCCGTGTCGGTTCGCCTACCGGGAGGCCGACAGCTCCCCAGACCGGGCATAAAGATCGGCAAGTGGCGCTGCGCGTCGAGTCCGTACACTTTATGACGTTGGGGAAAAGATGAGCATTTACCTGGATTATCTGGCCGAAATCGACAGCCGAAAGACTCAGGGACTTGCGCCCAAGCCGATCGACGACGGTGTCCTGCTCAGCGAAATCATCGCCCTCATCCAGGATGCGGCCAGCGAACATCGCGCCGACGCGCTCAAATTCTTCATTTACAACACGCTGCCCGGCACCACGAGCGCAGCCGCTGCAAAGGCCGCGTTCCTCAAGCAGATCATCCTGGGCGAAGTGACCGTCCCGGAAATCAGCCCGGCCTTCGCGCTCGAACTGCTAAGCCATATGAAGGGCGGCCCCTCGATCGGCGTGCTGCTCGATATCGCGCTGGGCGATGACGCCGCAATCGCGGTTCAGGCGGGCGACGTCCTCAAGACCCAATTCTTCCTCTATGACGCCGACATGTTCCGCCTGCGCGACGCCTATCTGGCGGGCAACGCGGTCGCGAAGGACGTGCTGGAAAGCTACGCCCAGGCCGAATTCTTCACCAAGCTCCCCGATGTCGAGGATGAGATCAAGGTCGTCACCTACATCGCTGGCGAAGGCGATATCTCGACCGACCTGCTCTCGCCGGGCAATCAGGCCCACTCCCGCTCCGACCGCGAACTGCACGGCCTGTGCATGATGACGCCGCAGGCGCAGCAGGAGATTGTGGCGCTCAAAGCCCAGCATCCCGACAAGCGCGTGATGCTGATCGCGGAAAAAGGCACGATGGGCGTCGGCTCCTCGCGCATGTCGGGCGTCAACAATGTGGCGCTGTGGACCGGCAAACAGTCCAGCCCCTATGTGCCGTTCGTCAACTATGCCCCCGTCGTCGGCGGCACCAACGGCATCTCGCCCATCTTCGCCACCACCGTGGACGTGACCGGCGGCATCGGCATCAACCTCAAAAACTGGGTCAAGATGACCGGCCCGGATGGCAAGGCCATCCTCAACAATGACGGCAATCCGGTGCTGGAGGAAACATTCTCCGTCGCGACCGGCACGGTCCTCAAGATCGACGTCAAGAACAAGAAATTGACCGACGAAGCGGGCAATGAACTGGTCGATGTCGCATCCGCCTTCACCCCGCAGAAGATGGAATTCATGAAGGCGGGCAGCAGCTACGCCATCGTGTTCGGCAAAAAGCTCCAGACCTTCGCCGCCGAAACGCTGGGCGTCGAAGCGCCGCTAGTATTCGCGCCGAACAAGGAAATTTCGGTCGAGGGTCAGGGCCTCACGGCGGTTGAAAAGATCTTCAACCGCAATGCCGTCGGCGTCGCGCCGGGCAAGGTGCTGCACGCCGGGTCGGACGTCCGCGTCACGGTGAACATCGTCGGGTCGCAGGACACGACCGGCCTGATGACCGCGCAGGAACTTGAAGCGATGGCGGCGACCGTCATTTCGCCGCTGGTCGACGGCGCCTATCAGTCGGGCTGCCACACCGCGTCGGTCTGGGACAAGAAGGCGCAGGCCAATATCCCCAAGCTCATGTCCTTCATGAACAATTTTGGCCTCATCACCGCGCGCGACCCCAAGGGCCGCTATCATGCGATGACGGACGTGATCCACAAGGTGCTGAACGACATCACCGTGGACGATTGGGCGATCATCATCGGCGGCGACAGCCATACCCGCATGTCGAAGGGCGTGGCCTTCGGCGCGGACTCCGGCACGGTTGCGCTGGCGCTGGCGACGGGCGAAGCGACCATGCCGATCCCGCAGTCGGTCAAGGTCACCTTCAAGGGCCAGATGCTGCCCTATATGGACTTCCGCGACGTGGTCCACGCGACCCAGGCGCAGATGCTCGCCCAGTTTGGCGAAAATGTGTTCCAGGGCCGCATCATCGAAGTCCATATCGGCACGCTGCTCGCCGATCAGGCCTTCACCTTCACCGACTGGACGGCCGAAATGAAGGCCAAGGCGTCGATCTGCATCTCGCAGGACGACACGCTGATCGAGTCGCTGGAAATCGCCAAGTCGCGTATCCAGATCATGATCGACAAGGGCATGGAAAATGCCGCTGGCACGCTGCAGGGCCTGATCAACAAGGCCGACGCGCGCATCGCGGAAATCCGTTCGGGCGTGAAGCCCGCACTGGCCCCCGACCCCAACGCCAAATATTTCGCCGAGGTCGTGGTCGATCTCGACCTGATCAACGAACCGATGATCGCCGACCCGGACGTCAACAATGCGGACGTCTCCAAGCGCTACACCCACGACACCATCCGCCCCGTTTCCTATTATGGCGGCACCAAGAAGGTCGATCTGGGCTTCATTGGTTCGTGCATGGTGCATAAGGGCGACATGAAAATCCTGGCCCAGATGCTCAAGAATATCGAAGCCAGCGAAGGCAAGGTCGAGTTCAAGGCACCGCTGGTCGTCGCCCCGCCGACCTACAACATCGTCGACGAGTTGAAGGCCGAAGGCGACTGGGACGTGCTGAAAAAATATGCCGGCTTCGAATTTGACGATGTCGCACCCAAGAGCGCGGCCCGCACCAGCTATGAGAATATGCTGTATCTCGAACGTCCCGGCTGCAACCTGTGCATGGGCAATCAGGAAAAGGCCGCCAAGGGCGACACCGTCATGGCCACCTCCACCCGCCTGTTCCAGGGCCGCGTCGTGGAAGATACGGACGAGAAGAAGGGTGAATCGCTGCTGGCCTCGACTCCGGTCGTCGTTCTGTCGACCATCCTTGGCCGCACGCCCAGCATGGATGAATATAAGAGCGCCGTCGTCGGCATCGACCTGACCAAGTTCGCGCCGCCCGTCGCCCACTGATCCGGGGGTCTGGCAGACAATCCTCCCCTGCAAGGGGAGGTGTCGGCACGAAGTGCTGACACCTCCCCTTAAAGACAGGCGAACCGCCCCCTCCTTCACCGTCACCCTGAACTTGTTTCAGGGTCCATTTCTCCAGCTCAAGCGGCTGTTCGTGACGAGAAATGGATGCTGAAATAAATTCAGCATGACGAAGTAAAATGATGTCCGGCTCATATGCGATAGCCCTACCCACAAGGGGGAGGATCGGCTTTGTTGAGCACGCCAATGATGCGGCACTCGGCAATCCTCTGGCGACGGGCGACGCCCGATCTCACCTGCCGCGCAAACATGCCCCTTGGCCGACCGGCCAATTGATTTGCCGCCCGCAATGCCTATCTCCCTGCTACATCGGGACATAGCTGCTTCGACCCATGGTCCATGCGTTACCCGCTCGACCGGGGCGAAGCGACCGCGAGGAGACGCACTTTCATGACCGCCATCGGACAGGACACACTTGGCACGCGCGACATATTGCATGTCGAGGGCAAGGACATCGCCTTTTACTCGCTCAAGAAAGCCGCGGCGAAGCTGGGCGACGTCTCCCGCCTGCCCTTCTCGATGAAGGTGCTGCTGGAAAACCTGCTCCGCTTTGAAGATGGCGTCACCGTCACGGTGGAGGACATCAAGGCGATCATCGAATGGCAGAAGGACAGGGGCAAGGCCGAGCGCGAGATCCAGTATCGCCCGGCCCGCGTGCTGCTCCAGGATTTCACCGGCGTCCCCTGCGTCGTCGATCTCGCCGCGATGCGCGACGCGATGAACGCGCTGGGTGCCGACGCCGGCAAGATCAACCCGCAAGTCCCCGTCCATCTCGTCATCGACCATAGCGTCATGGTCGATGAATTCGGCACGCCCAAGGCGTTCGAGCAGAATGTGGAAATCGAATATCAGCGCAATATGGAGCGCTACGACTTCCTCAAATGGGGCAGCAAGTCTCTCGCCAATTTCTACGCCGTTCCCCCCGGCACCGGCATCTGCCATCAGGTCAATCTGGAAAATATCGCGCAGGCCGTCTGGTCCTCGGTCGATGCCGACGGCAAGCTGGTCGCCTATCCCGACACCTGCGTCGGCACCGACAGCCACACCACGATGATCAATGGCCTCGGCGTCCTTGGCTGGGGCGTGGGCGGCATCGAAGCGGAAGCCGCGATGCTCGGCCAGCCCGTTTCCATGCTCATCCCCGAAGTCGTCGGCTTCAAATTCACCGGCGAGTTGCAGGAAGGCGTGACCGCCACCGACCTCGTCCTCACCGCCACCCAGATGCTGCGTGCGCGCGGCGTTGTCGGTCGCTTCGTCGAATATTTCGGCCCCGGTCTCGCCAGCCTGTCGCTCGCCGACCGCGCGACGCTCGCCAATATGGCCCCGGAATATGGCGCGACCTGCGGCTTCTTCGGCATTGACGACAAAACGCTCGACTATATGCGCCTGACCGGCCGCAGCGATGATAACATCGCGCTGGTCGAAGCCTATGCCAAGGAGCAGGGCTTCTGGATCGACCCGTCAGCCGATCTGGTATTCACCGACACGCTGGAACTGGACTTGGCCACAGTCGTCCCCAGCCTGGCCGGTCCCAAACGCCCGCAGGACCGCGTATCGCTGCCGCAAGTCGATGACGTATTCAACGCCGACCTCGTCAACACCTACAAGAAGGCGCAGCAGCGCGTGCCGGTGGAGGGCAAGGATTTCGACATTGGCGACGGCGACGTCACCATCGCCGCGATCACCAGCTGCACCAACACCTCCAACCCCGGAGTCATGGTCGCTGCGGGCCTTGTCGCCAAGAAGGCGAACGAACTGGGCCTCAAGCCCAAGCCCTGGGTCAAGACCTCGCTCGCGCCAGGCAGCCAGGTCGTCACCGACTATCTGGAAAAGGCCGGTCTCCAGTCGCATCTCGACGCGATCGGCTTCAACCTGGTCGGCTATGGCTGCACCACCTGCATCGGCAATAGCGGCCCGCTGGCCCCTCCGATCAGCGCCGCGATCAACGACAATGGCCTGGTCGCCGCTGCCGTCATTTCCGGCAACCGCAACTTTGAAGGCCGCGTCTCGCCTGACGTGCGCGCCAACTTCCTGGCCTCGCCCCCGCTCGTCGTCGCCTATGCGCTCAAAGGCACGGTGATCGAGGATTTCATCACCACCCCCATCGGCGTCAGCAGCGCGGGCAACGACGTTTATCTGAAAGACATTTGGCCCACCAATGACGAGGTCGCATCGACCATGGCGGGCTGCATGGACCGCGCCATGTTCCAGGCGCGCTACGCCAATGTCTATAAGGGCGACGCCCATTGGCAGGCGATCGACGTCACCGGCAGCGACACTTATAGCTGGCGCGCAGGCTCCACCTATGTCGCCAACCCGCCCTATTTCGAGGGATTGAGCATGACCCCGGCACCGGTCACCGACATCATCGAAGCTAAACCCCTGGCGATCTTCGGCGATTCGATCACCACCGACCACATCTCGCCCGCAGGCTCGATCAAGGCGTCCAGCCCCGCCGGCAAGTGGCTGTCCGAACATCAGGTCGCCCAGGCCGATTATAACAGCTATGGCGCGCGGCGCGGCCATCATGAAGTCATGATGCGCGGCACCTTCGCCAATATCCGCATCAAGAATCTGATGCTGGACGGCGTCGAAGGCGGCATGACCAGCTACAAGGGCGAAACCCTGCCCATCTATGACGCGGCGATGAAGCATAAGGCCGATGGCACCCCGCTGGTCGTCATCGGCGGCAAGGAATATGGCACCGGATCGTCACGCGACTGGGCGGCGAAAGGCACCAACCTGCTCGGCGTCCGTTCGGTCATCGTCGAAAGTTTCGAGCGTATCCACCGCTCCAACCTGGTCGGCATGGGCGTGCTGCCGCTCCAGTTCAAAAATGGCGACACGCGCGACACGCTGGGCCTGAACGGCGACGAAAGCTTCACCATCACCGGTGTCGCGGACCTGAAGCCTCGTCAGGATGTGGACGTGCTGGTCACCCGCGCCGACGGATCGACCTTCACCTTCACCGCGCTCTGCCGGATCGATACGATCAACGAGCTGGAATATTTCCTGAACGGCGGCATCCTCCAATATGTGCTGCGCAAGCTGGCCGCTTGATCGCATCACAGGCTGAGCTAAGGCAGAAGGGCGCTTCCCACCGGGCAGCGCCCTTTTTCCTGTCAGGGGCAGCGATGAACATCTTGGTTGAAATCGTCGGCTGGACCGGCGCGCTGCTCGTGCTGGGCGCCTATCTTGGCGTATCGAGCGGGCGTCTGACCGGCGAATCGGCGGCGTTCCAATGGCTCAATGCGCTGGGCGCGGCCTTCTTCGTCCTCAACACCTGGTGGCACGGCGCGATTCCGTCGATGGTCCTCAACATCATCTGGAGCGGCATCGGCTTCGTCGCGCTGTGGCGGATCGCCCGGCGGGATCGGGGCGTGCGCGAATAGGTCCGTTTTCCCGCCCCCAAGAAAGGCTGGGCTGGCGGGCGTTCTTCACCTTGGCTAGCATCGCCGCACAATGAAAAGAGCGCTCATCGTCCGCCATGTTCCCCGCGAAGGGGCCGCGGGATATCTCCAGCCGATCGAAGCGGCGGGCTATCATATCGACCGGGTCGATGTGGCCAGCCCGGATTTTGCAGGCGTCGATCTGTGCGAACCGGACTTGCTGATCATGATGGGCGGGCCGATGGGCGTTTATGAAGCCGACGTCCACCCCTGGATTCCGATGCAGATCGACAAGCTCGCCGCCCGGCTGGACCGCGACCGGCCGACGCTGGGCGTATGCCTGGGTAGCCAGATGATCGCCGCGGCCTTGGGCGCGCCAGTCTATCCGGGCGGCCGAATGGAGCTGGGCTTTGCGCCCGTGACCGTGAACGAGACCGGCGCGCAATCGCCGCTCCGCCATATGGATGGCGTGCCGGTGCTGCACTGGCACAGCGACACGTTCGACCTGCCCGATGGCGTCGACCTGCTCGCCTCGACCGACCTCTACGCGCATCAGGCCTTCCGCCGCGGCCCCAATCTGCTGGCGCTGCAATTCCACGCCGAAATGGGCGAGGATGCCCGCTTCGACGAATGGCTGACACATTTCTGGGCCGATCTGGACGTCGCGGGCCAGTGCGGCATCGCCCTGCGGCAGGACCATGACGATCACGGCCCCGGCGCGGTGGCGGCGGGCCGCGCGATGATCAGCGAATGGCTGGCAGGGGTCAAAGCATAGCGCGCTTGATCTTGTCCCCGATTTCGCATTAACTCCGACAAATGAAAACTCTCCATTGGAACGCCAGTCGCCGCACCCTGCTGACCGTGGGGATCGCAGGAGTAGCCGGGGCCACATCCGCACGGGTCAACGCCGCGCCACAGCGACGCGATCGATCGCTCGCCCCGCGCCCGCCCATGGGCTGGAACAGCTGGAACAGCTTTGCCACCACCATCACCGAAGCGCAGGCACGCGAAACTGCCGGGATCATGGCCGATAAGTTGCTCCCCTTTGGCTATGATATCTTCACCGTCGATATCCAATGGTATGAACCCGAAGCCTCCAGCTACACCTATAATGCCAAACCCAAACCCGCGATGGACGCCTATGGACGCATGATACCCGCGCCCAATCGCTTTCCGTCCAGTGCCAATGGGCGCGGCTTTGCGCCGCTGGCAAAGGCGGTGCATGATCTGGGCCTGCGATTCGGCATCCATGTCATGCGCGGCATCCCGCGCGCGGCGGTCGAGCAAAATCTGCCGATCCTGGGAACGTCCTACCGCGCGGCCGATATCGCAGACCAAGCCAGCCTCTGCTCATGGAACCCGGACATGTATGGCGTCGACATGGCCCGCCCCGGCGCACAGGCCTATTATGACAGCATCTTCCGCCTCTATGCCGATTGGGGCGTCGATTTCGTCAAGATGGACGATATGAGCCGCCCCTATGACGCCCATGCAGCGGAGATCGAGGCCGCGCACAAGGCGATCCTGGCCAGCGGACGACCGATCATCCTCAGCCTCTCACCGGGCGAAACCCCGGTGATCCGGGGCGATCATGTCCGCCGCTTCGCACAAATGTGGCGTATCTCCGATGACTTCTGGGACGATTGGGCGATGCTGGAGGCGCAATTTACCCGGCTGGAAAATTGGACCCCCTACCGCGGCCCGGACAGTTGGCCCGATGCCGACATGCTGCCGCTGGGTCGGCTGGCGCTGGGTGAACGGGACACGCGCTTCACCCCGGACGAGCAGCGCACGCTGATGACGCTCTGGGCGATCGCCCGTTCGCCGCTGATCATGGGCGGCGATCTGCGCCATCTGGATAGCGCGACATTGGCGCTGCTGACCAATCGCGACGTGCTGGCGGTCAATCAGGCCAGCCATGGCAACTGTCCGCATTTCGTCGAAGATGGCGTGCGTATCTGGTCGGCATGGGCGGACGGCGGCACCGATCGCTTTGTCGCTTTGTTCAACACCGGCGACAAGTCGCGCGAGGTCGGCATCAAGTTGAGCGACCTGGAGATCAGCGGGCCGGTCGCCGTGCATGACCTGTGGGAGGGCAAGGCGCTGGCACGGCAGGCGGAGCGCATCTCGGCGATGCTGCCGCCGCACGGCGCCGCCCTCTACCGGCTGCGTTGAACCAACACGGGTTTAGCGCCGCGCCGCCGCGCTTGCGTCCCGCACCGCCTTGAACTCCGACCCCGGCTTCCACTGCGGCCAGCGGGTCGATTTCGCGAGGTCGCGGCCGATGTCGAACATCAGCTCCACATCCTGCGCCGCGCCGTCCAGCTTCCATGTCGCGTCGACCGCGTCACAGGCCTGATGATAGCATTGGCCGGTATAGGCATCGACCCAGGCCTGTCCGGCGACGCGCCCGCCCTCGACCAGATCGGACGCGCCTGCAATCCCCATCAGCAGCAGCACCGGCACGCCGCGCTTGGCCATGGAGAAATGATCGGCGCGATAGAACAGCCCGCGCTCAGGCAGGCTTTCGGGCGTCACGACCCGGCCCTGCGAGGCGGCAGCCTTGCCCAGATCATCCTCCAGCGTCCCCTGCCCCTTGCCGACCAGGATGACGTCCTTCGCCTTGCCAGCGGTCTGGAGAATGTCGAGGGTCAGGTTGGCGACGGTCTTGTCGAGCGGCCAGACCGGGTTCAGCGCATAATGTTCGGACCCCAGCAATCCCCGCTCCTCGGCGGTCCAGGCGGCGAACAGGACGCTCCGGTCGGGCGCAGGGCCAGCCTTGAAGGCGCGGGCAATCTCGAACAACCCGGCGATGCCCAGCGCGTCGTCATTGGCCCCGGCGCGATAGACACGCCCCTGCGCGTCTGGCGCACCCTTGCCATAGGCGTCCCAATGCGCGCCATACATCACCGTCTCATCGGGCCGCTTGGTGCCGGGGATGCGGGCGAGGACGTTGGCGCTCTTGACGATGTCCTGCGTCACCGGGAAGGCAGCTGAGAAGCTGGTCCCCTTCAACTCAACGGCACGAAAGCGCTTCGACCGCGCCTGCTTGCGCAGCACCGCCAAATCCAGACCCGCGCCCGAAAACAGCTTTGCCGCCGCACTCCCTTCGATCCAGCCCTGCAACTGGAGGCTGGTCAGCTTGCCCGGCGCACGGACCAGATCGTAATTTTCGCCGCCCGGACTGATCACCACATTCCAGCCATAGCCAGCGCCTGCCGTATCATGGACTATCAGCGCCCCGATCGCCCCGCGCCGGGCAGCTTCTTCGAACTTGTAGGTCCAGCGGCCATAATAGGTCATCGTCCGGTCGCCGAATTTGCCGATCGCATCGTCGCCCTTGGCGGCCTCGAAATCCGGGTCGTTGATCAGAAAGACCGCGATCTTGCCCTTCAGGTCCACGCCCTTGAAATCATCCCATCCGCGTTCGGGGGCGGAGACGCCATAGCCGACAAACACCAAAGGCGCGGCGCTGATTGAGACCTTGTCCTTGGGCTGGAGGGTGGAGAGATAGACGTCCTTCCCCGCGGTCCACGGCGTCGCGGCATCACCCTGCTTCAGGCCCAGCGTCTCGGCCTTGCCCAGCCTGGTGTGGAGCAACGGCACGCTCTGCACCCATTGCCCATCCGGCCCGCCCGGCTCCAGCCCCAGCGCCTGGAACCGGCCGACCAGATAGCCGATCGTCCGCTCCTCCCCGACAGTGCCGGGCGCGCGTCCCTCGAACAGGTCGGACGCCAATATACGGACCGATTGTTCGAGCTGCTGCGGCGCGACCGTCTGGGCGTGAGCAGGAAAAGCGAGGAGGCTCAGGGCCAGGAAAGCACGGGTCATGGCAAGGGCTTAGCCCCTGCCCGGCATCAGGGAAAGGGTCGTCAGAATTCGATGTCGAGTTCTTCCACCTCGTCCGGCTCGACCCGCGCCTCGTCGATCCATTCGCGCATGATGTCCCAGCTGTTGATCGTCCGGCAATAGGCCGCCGCCGTCGCCGACACCGGCACGGCATAGGTCAGGAAGCGTTCGGCCACCGGCGCGAACATGGCGTCGGCGACGGTCGGCTTTTCGCCGAACAGCCACGGCCCGCCATAGCTGTCCAGACATTCGGCCCAGATCGTTTCGATCCGTTCGATGTCGGGCTTGGCACCCGAAAAGATCGGAAATTTGGCGTGCCGGACCTTCAGGTTCATCGGCAGGGCGGAGCGAAGATTGGCAAAGCCCGAATGAATTTCCCCCGACACCGACCGGCAATGGGCGCGGGCGATCCGGTCAGCGGGATACATGCCCGCGTCCGGGTACAGCTCATGCAGATATTCGGCGATCGCCAGCGTGTCCCACACGCTCGCCCCTTCATGCGTCAGCCGCGGCACCAGCACGGAGGGCGAGAGCAGCAACAGCTCAGCGCGATTTTCCGCATCGTCCAGCGCGATCAGCTTTTCTTCGACCTTCAGTCCCGCGATGCGACACAGCAACCAACCACGCAGCGACCAGGACGAATAATTTTTACTGGATAGAGTGAGTTGTGCGACAGCCATGACATTCCCTCCGGTCAGCCTTAACCTACATTTATGATGATGCGGTGCAACATATAATCCGTGTATAGCGTTGCATACGTAAACCGATTCGGATGGACGGATTGAACAAGGCGCGCTTATAGTCATGCGAATGCTGTACAGTGGTTATCAGGCGTGGAACGATATGCTGGCGCCGGCACGCTTCGGGGCGCAGATTGCGCTGGGGATGCGCGACAAGATGGGGCCGATGGCCGACTGGGCCATGCCGCGCCGTATGTTCGCGCTGATGGATGTGTTCCAGGGCGCGCGCGTCACGCACAAGCGTCCGGCCTATGCGATTACATCGGTGCGCAGCGGCAATGCCGATGTCGCGGTGCGCGAGGAGATTGTCGCCGACCTGCCCTTTGGCGACCTGCTGCATTTCGTGAAGGATGAGGTAGAGACCGCCCAGCCGCGCGTGCTGGTGGTGGCGCCGATGTCGGGTCATTTCTCCACCTTGCTGCGCAGCACGGTGGTGACCCTGCTCCAGGACCATGACGTCTATATTACCGACTGGAAAAATGCCCGCGACGTGCCGCTGGAGGCGGGGCGCTTCGGCTTTGAGGATTATGTCGATTATATCATCCAGTTTTTCCAGACGATGGGCCCCGGCGCGCACCTGCTGTCGGTGTGCCAGCCCTGCGTCCCTGCGCTCGCAGCCGTGGCGGTCATGGCCGAGGATAAAGACCCGGCAACGCCCAAATCGATGACGCTGATGGGCGGGCCGATCGACACGCGGGTCGCGCCGACCGTGGTCAATGACCTCGCCAATGACAAGCCGATCGACTGGTTCGAGAAGAATCTCATTTCCACCGTGCCGTTCCGCTATGCCGGGCGCGGGCGCGAAGTCTATCCGGGGTTCCTGCAACTCTCCGCCTTCATGGCGATGAACATGGAACGGCACGGGTCGCAGCATCGCGAACTCTATCAGTTGCTCGCCGACGGCAAGACGGTCGAGGCGGACAAGATCAAGACCTTCTACGAGGAATATTTCGCGGTCCTGGACATGACCAAGGAATTCTACCTCGAAACCGTCGACCTAGTGTTCCAGCGCACCCTGCTGGCCAAGGGCGAGTTGATGCACCGCGGCCGCCCGGTCAATCCGGGCGCGATCCGCAAGACCGCGCTGCTGACGGTCGAGGGCGAGAAGGACGATGTCTGCGCCGTGGGCCAGACCGCGGCGGCGCACACGCTCTGCACGGGCCTTCGCCCGCACCTCAAACGCCATCATTTGCAGCCGGGCGTCGGCCATTATGGCGTCTTTTCCGGCAGCAAATGGGAAAAGCAGGTCTATCCGCAGGTGCGGAACATGATCCTGTCGATGAACTGACGCCCCGGTCACGGGCAAGCGTCGGATAGGAGATGCGGGGCTTAGCTTCGCATATTTCCCGGCAATCATGATATTTTCGTGCGCAGCGCGGACAGGATATTACGCATCCTACCATGGCTGGTGCGCGCGCAACTTCGCAAACTTCGCCCATATCGCTTGTGGCGAATTTGGGTGAGGTTTGCCGGTCGGGTGTGCGGCGCGCGCGGTCGGCTGGTGGGTGTGAACGATGGGAAGGAGCCGGGCGCGCTTATAGCGGGCGGGGCGGGTGTAGGACAGCGCGCTGCCTCCCCCTCATCCAACTGCGCCTAACCTCACTGCGTTCGGTAAGGCTCCGTATCCTTCTCCCCCTTGGGGAGAAGGGGGTGATGACGCGGCTCTACCACTCATACGCCTTGGGCAGCGCGCCCTCGCCCGGCGTCGCATAGCGGTCGCGCAGCTTGGTCTGGCGGTTGTCGATCGGTTGCGGCACGCCATCGATCCACACCGCGATCGGGGCGGACGTCATTTCCAGCGGGTCGCCGTCCCACAGTACGACATCCCCGGCCCGCCCGACCTTGAGCGATCCGATGCGATCGCCAAGCCCCATGGCTTCGGCGGGCGCGCTGCTGATCGTGCGGAGCGCCTGCCCCCAGCTAAGGCCCGTGGCGCCCGGCACCTTGTTCAGGGCTACCATATTGCCCGCCTGTTGGGTCGCGAGGCGCAGTTGCAACCCCTCGTCCCGGTCCATCAGCCCCATGGAGACGGCGACGCCCGCCTTCACCATGCGCCCGACATTGCTCTGGGTCGCGGCGAGCTTTTCGAAGCTGGAGGGGAGATCGTCCAGGCCACCCGCGATGACCGGCACCTTGGCGGCGGCGATTTGCGGTGCGACCATCCAGCCTTCGGCGGCACCGGCGATGATGATCTTGAGCGCAGGGAAATCCTGCCGCAGCGACAGGACGGTCACTATGTCGCGCGCGCTTTCGACATGGACCATCAGCGGCATCGCGCCGGTGACGACCGGCACCAGCGCTTCGGCGTCCACACGGTTGAGCAGCGCATCCTTCGACCGCCCGTCATAGCTGGCGGGGGCTTTGGCAAATAACTGCGCCTCGCGCAGCATGGTCTTGAAGGTCAGGATCGCGGCGGGGCGGCTGCCGCCAGCGTCCTTGGCCCCTTCCTCGCCCAGTTCGACATATTGGAAGGCGCGCGCCTTCGTGATCGCGTTCATGTCCGCGCCCAGGTCCACCACAGCGCCTTGCCCGGCGAAAATGCCGGTGCCGGTCGAGGGGACGACGACGGCACGGGTGATCCCCGCCGTGCGGCTGATCGCGATCGGGTTTGCGAGCGGGTTGATCGCAGGCGCCACGTCGATCGCAGCGGAGAAGGGTGAGCGGGCGCTGGCGTCGTTGGTTTCATTGACGGCAGGGACTTCGACCAGACCGACGCGGGAATAGCCGGAGACCAGACCGGGCGTCACCCATTTGCCGCCCGCGTCGATGGTCTTGGTGCCGGGCGGAATGGCGATGCCTGCGCCAGCGGCGGTCACCTTGCCAGCGCTGATGAGGACGGTGCCGTTGCGGATGGGTTCGGAGCCGTCACCAATGGCGAGGGTCGCGCCGGTGATGGCGAGGGACTGGGCAAGGGCGGGGGTCGAGAGGACAAACAACAATGCCACCAACACCGTTCGGGCTGAGCCCTTCGTCTGCCTGCCAAGGCAGGCGCTCAGGATAAACTTGCCTACGGCAAGTCGAAGCCTTCTGCTGAGCGAAGCGAAGCTGCCTCGCTGCGCTCGGCACAGCCCTTCGACTTCGCTCAGGGCGAACGGATTGTTGTTGGGACGGCTCATTTCACATCTCCCGCGCCGATCTGGCCGAGTTCAAAGTCGCTGACCGGGCGCAGTTTGGGATTGGCGCTGTCGTAGAGCAAAGCCCCGTCGATCCACACTTTCTCCGGCCGCGTATAGGTGCTGAACGGATTGCCGTTCCACAACACCACGTCGGCCATCTTGCCGACTTTCAGGCTGCCGGTCTGCTCCGCGATACCCATGGCGCGGGCGGGATTGATGGCGAGCCAGGTCCACGCCACCTCGTCCGCGATGGCGATCCCCATGCGGCGGCCAGCGCCCAGCGCCTTGGCCGCCTCCTGATTCAATCGCTGGATGCCATTTTCATCA
Source organism: Sphingobium sp. FG58 (assembly GCF_057809055.1). Classification (NCBI taxonomy): domain Bacteria; kingdom Pseudomonadati; phylum Pseudomonadota; class Alphaproteobacteria; order Sphingomonadales; family Sphingobiaceae; genus Sphingobium; species Sphingobium sp. FG58. Next base: position 71,838 of record NZ_JBMDJF010000003.1, read on the forward strand.
TCGCTATGGACGATGGTGCAGGCGCCCGCCCGGTGGACCAGCGGGATATTCTCCTTGATCCCGTCATAGGCCTCCATCTTGAAGCCATACCAGTCGCCCCACAGCGCCGAACAGACACCATTGTCGCGCAGCAGGTCGGCGATCTTGTATGCCTCGACTGCGTGGTGGAAGGCGGTGACCTTGTAGCCGAACTCCTTGCCCATATCGATGACATTGGCCATTTCGTCGGCGCGATAGCAGTGATTGTGGACGAGGATCTTGCCCTCCAGCACATCGGCCAGCGTCTCCAGCCCCAGGTCGCGGGTCTGGTCTTTCCCGGCGGCGCGTTTCTTCTGATATTCGCGCGCCTTGATCCAGGTCTGGCGGTTGACCGCCATATTGCCCATGCGGGTGGACGGCTCGCGGCCCTTGGAGCCATAGACGCGCTTGGGATTTTCGCCGCACGCCATTTTCAGGCCATAAGGCGCACCGGGGAATTTCATCCCCTGCATGGTGCGGGCGGGGACGTTTTTCAGCGTCACGCTGCGCCCGCCAAACAGATTGGCCGATCCGGGCAGGATTTGCAGGCTGGTGACCCCGCCATTGGCCAGCGCCCGCCCGAACCCGGCGTCCTGCGGCCAGATACTATGTTCGGCCCACACATGGGCGGTGACCGGCGCAGTCGCTTCATTACCGTCGGACAGCGCGTCCACGCTGGGGCTGGGATAGTCGCCCAGATGGCTGTGAATGTCGATCACGCCCGGCGTCACATATTTGCCCGTGCCGTCGAACACCGCGATGTCGGCGGGGATAGGCGTGTCCGGGCCGCCGATCGCAGTCACCTTGCCATCGGACAGGAAAATGACGCCATTGTCGATCCGGCCCCCCTCCCCGTCGAAAATGGTCGCGCCGCGAATGGCCGTGGCGACGCCGGGATAGGCTTTGTAGGTGGAGGGATAGGGATTGTCCGGTTCGGCCGAACTGCCCTGCGTCGGGGCGGGCGCGTCCTTCTCCTTCTTCGCACCGGCAGGCGTTGTGGCGCTGGCCAGCAGCGCCGCGATCAGCATCATCCTCATGCCCCGATTCATGGCTTATCCTCCGCGCCGATCGTGTCGAGATGCATCAGCCGCTTGATCACGGGCGAAATGAGCAGCACCAGCACGCCCACCCCCATCGAAAACCAGCCGATGCGGGTATAGACGCCCAGCACCTGAGTGACGCCATCCGCGTCACCGCTGCCGGTCGCGCGGGCGATCAGGCCAGCGATGAAATTGCCCGCTGCCATGGCCAGGAACCATGTCCCCATCACCAGCCCGACCATGTTAGGCACCGACAGCCGCGTCATCGCCGACAGGCCGACGGGGGAGAAGCACAGCTCCGCCATGGTGTGGAACAGGTAGATGAGGATGACGAACAGCAACGGGGTCAGATCCTCCCCCGCCATCGCCGCGCCCGCGACCAGCACCAGAAAACCCGCTCCGCACAGGATCAGGCCGATGCCGAATTTGGCGGGAGAGGATGGTTCGAGGCGGCGCTTGTCGAGGAAGGTCCACAGTAGCGCGAACAAAGGCGCCAGCAGGATGATGAAGATCGAATTGACCGACTGGAACATGGACGCGGGAATATCCCAGCCCAGCACATTGCGATCGACATTGCGGTCGGTGAAGATGTTGAGCGACGATCCGGTCTGTTCAAACAGACCCCAGAACAGCGGGTTGAGCGCGATCAGGAAAAGCGCGGCAAACATGCGGTCGCGGTCGACCTTCCCCAGCGTGCCAAGCGTGCGCCAGACGATATAGATGACCGTCAACGCCGCGAAGGCCAGCAAGGCATAGCCCAGCAATTCGGCATAGCGAATGACGAACCAGATCGCGACGACGCCCAGTATCGCGCCCAGATAGATGGTCCATTCCTGACTGACGCCCGCCACCGCAGGCGCGCGCAATTGTTGCGGCGCGGGCGGCTCGCCCTTGCCCAGCAGCCAGGGGGTGAGCCAGACGAACATCACAAGGCCCAGCAACATGCCGACCCCGGCCGCGCCAAAGCCCCAGCCCCAGCCCATCGTTTCCCCCAGCAGGCCGCAGACCAGCGGGCCGATCGCCCCGCCCGCATTGATGCCCATGTAAAAGATGGAGAAAGCCGGATCGCGCCGCGCATCATCGCGCGGATAGAGCTCGCCCACCAGCACCGAGATATTGGCCTTGAGGAACCCGGTGCCAACGATGATGCTGGCCAGCGCCAGATAGAAACCGTTGAGATAGACCGGGTCTTGCCCCCCCGGTCCCTCCGTCACCGCGATCAGGAAATGGCCGAAAGCGATGAACAGCCCGCCCGCCAGCACCGCCTTGCGCGGCCCCAGGAAACGGTCGGCCAGATAGCCGCCGATGACCGGAGTGATATAGACCAGCGAGGTATAGGCTCCGTAGAGCAGATAGGCCTTGTCCTCGCCAAACAGGAAATGTTTGGTGAGGTAGAAGATCAGGATCGCGCGCATCCCATAATAGGAAAAGCGCTCCCACATCTCTGCGAAAAACAGCAGGAACAGCCCGCGCGGATGGCCAAGCCAGGTCTTGCCCGCTGCCGCCGCGCCAGAAATTGAGGTCGCCATCAGCTACCCTTGTCTTTTATGTGTGCCGGTCCGCCGAACGGGGACCAGAGGATGGCGCGAGACTAGAGGCAAAATCGCATCTGTCAAAATTCCACACCGTTCGTCCCCCGCCTTCGCGGGGGCAGGCTCTGAGTAGCCGCTGAGCTTGTCGAAGCGGCGTATCGAAGGATTGCGCACCATGCTTCGATATGAGCCTTCGACAAGCTCAGTCCCTACTCAGCACGAACGGATATTGCGTGACCTGCGTTTCTCACCCTTGCGTCAAAGCGGGTGCCGCGCCATCTGGGACGCGATGTTCAATGATCGCTCTTCCCCGCTCGCCCTGCTCCAGACCCGCCGTTCGGGCAAACCCCGCGACCTGATCGCGCCCGGCCCTGATGACGCGCAATTGCGCCAGATATTGGAGGTGGCGATCCGCACGCCCGACCATGGCAAGCTGGCCCCGTGGCGCTTCGTGGTCGTGCCGCTGGAAAAGCGCGCGGCCTTTGCCGAGTTGCTCGAAACCGCCTATCGCGCGGAAAAGCCCGATGCCGGACGGCTGGAGATTGAGGCGATGCACCAGTTTGCGCATCAGGCGCCGACATTGGTGGTGGCCCTGTCCGCACCGGTCGCAGGCAGCAAGATACCGGTCTGGGAACAGATATTGTCGGTCGGCGCGGCGATCATGAATTTGCTGAACGCCACCCATGCGCTGGGCTTTGCCGGGGGCTGGTTGACGGGATGGCCGACCTATAATCAGGATGTGCGCGCGGCCTTTGGCGCGGAAGGCGAAAGCATCGCCGGCTTCGTCTTTATCGGCACGCCGGGCAAGCCGCAGGAGGAACGACCCCGGCCAGATTATGACGCAGTGATATCAGTTTGGGACAGATAGTTACGCAACCGACCCGATCCAGCGCAAGCAACCGCCTTGCGCGCATCGCTGTATTATGGCACTGATGCAGTCATGGCCGACGATTCCAAACCCGTCTATCTCCGCCTGCGTGAGATTATTGCTGCGTCCATTTTGGATGGTGAATTTAGCGATGGCGACATGCTGCCATCGGTGCGCGCCTTTGCCGCGCAACAGGGCGCCAATCCGCTGACCGTGGCGAAGGCCTATCAGAGCTTTCAGGATGACGGGCTGGTCGTGGTGAAACGCGGCGTCGGCATGTTCGTCGCCGATAGCGCAACCCGCCGCCTGCGCGTGGCGGAACGGGAGCATTTTCTGGAAACCGTCTGGCCCCCGGTCGCGGCGCAGATCCGGCGGCTGGGACTGCGGGTCGAGGAACTGGACGCGCAGGAGGCGCAGAAGGCCTGATATCCTATACTAAGCTGCAATGATTGTGACCCATAAGACTCCTCCCCCTTGAGGGGGAGGTTGGGTGGGGGTGTGCTACGGCCAGCGTAGACGCTCGGCTTCGCCTCGCTCCCCCTCCCCCGACCCCTCCCCGCCGGGGAGGGGAGATGAGTCACAATCGTCGCACGTTAGTATTGGTCCTGAGCGGAGATCATTGCGTCATCTCCGCCCCACACTCCCGTTCGGGCTGAGCTTGCCGAAGCCTTGTCCTTTTCGTCAAGAAGGACTGCCCTTCGACAGGCTCAGGGCGAACGGGAAAAATCAAAGTCTCGCAAAGGACTCCTGCCTATAGCGCCGCCAGCGCGTCGACCGCTTCCTGTTTCCCGGCAAAATTGCCGGTCGCAGCGCGTTGCAGCGCCAGCTTCGCCTCACCCTTGCGCCCTGCCGCAGCGTAAGCCTGCCCCAGATGGAGTTGCAGCACGGGAAGTCCCGGTGCCAGCGCCACTGCCTTTTCCAGCAGATCGACCACCGCCGGTCCCTTTTCGCCAGTGCGCAGCAGAGTCCAGCCATAGATGTCGGCGGTCATCGGGTTGGCGGGCATCAGGCGATAGGCATGGGCGGCGTAGGCGCGCGCCGCAGACCGATCGCCGGTTTCCAGCGCGGCTCTGGCGAGGTCGGCCATCAGCACCGCGTCGCCATCCCCGGTCTGCGCCCGCACCGCCTGCAACAGGCGCAGCGCAGCGCGCCAGTCCTGCCGCTGTATGGCGATGGCGGCGGCAAGGCGCTGGGCTTCGACGTCATTGGGGTGTTGGGTCAGGAACAATTGCACGACCTGCGCCGCCCGCACGGCATTGCCCGCCTGCCCCCATGCGGCCGCAAGGCGCATGGCAGCGGCGCGATCGAAGCGGATATTGGCGGCGGCCTCATAAGCGCGCGCCGCGTCGGCGGGACGGCCCGCAGCGCCAAGCGTATCGCCCGCAATCAGCCAGGCGTCGGGCGCACCGGGATTGGCGCGGCTGAGCGCCTCAGCGCGGGCCAGTGCGTCCCCGATGCGGCCGGTGCTGAGCAAGGCACGGATATAGGGGATATTCTCGCGCGCCGTCGCGGCACTAGCGGGCGGTGGTCCATCGGCCAGCATCGCATCGCGCGGACTGGCGAAGGGATCGGCAGCCGCGCGCACCGGCCAGGCGGCGCGGGCCAGCATGTCGGCGGCCATCGCCCGGTTGCCCAACCCCTCCTGCGCGCGCGCGGCCAGCGTCAGCACATAGGGATCGGCGTCGCGCTGGGCGACGATCGGGGCGAGTAGCGTCGCCGCACCGGCATAATCGCCGGTCAGATATTGGGCGCGCGCCAGCAGCGTGCGGGCGGTGCGATTGTCGGGCTGGGCCGCGACCAGCGGGGCCAGCGCTTCGACGGCCAGGACGGCATTGCCCTCCTGCAAATTCAGCACGCCACGCAACAACCGGGTCGCCGGTTCATCGTCCAGCCGCCCCTGCGTGCGATCCAGCAAAGTGCGGGCAAGATCAGCCTTGCCCGCGCGCGCCGCCATTACCGCCTGCATCATCCACGCGCGCGCATTGGCGGGATCGAGCGCCAATATCCGGCGGGTCAGGCTGAGCATCGCGCCCGCCGACCCGGCATCGGCCAGCGTAGCGGCATATTGCTCCATCGTCGGGATCGAATCGGGGCTAACCGCCAGCGCCCGATCGAACCAGGGCAGCGATGCGGTCAGGCCATATTGGGCGCGGGTCAGTTCACCGCGCAGCGTCAGCGCCTTGGCATCGGCTGGGTTCAATGCAACGGCCCGGTCAGCCGCCGCAATCGCCCCCGCCTGATCGCCGGTCGCCAGCCGGAAGCGGCCAAGCTCGACCCAGTTTTCCGCATCATTGGGCGCAATCGACAGAGCCCTGGCCAGCGCATTGTGCGCCGCGCGCATATCTCCCTGCGCCATGGCGGCACGCGCTGTAACCCGCGCGACCATGTCCAGCTCAGTGTCGGGTACGTCGGGCGCGCGAGCCTCCTTGAGCGCAGCGGCGGCATCGCCCTGCAACAATAGCGCCTGCGCCATGACCGCGCGGGTCTGCGACGGCGGCGCACCCAAAGCCCGCGCGCGCTCCGCTTCGGCCTGCGCCCCTGCCCCGTCACCCAATTCCACCAGCGCCCGCGCCTGCGCCTCCCGCGCCACCACGGAACGCGGCGCGCCCTTGATCGCATTCATCAGTTCGATCCGCGCCGTGCGGGCGTCCCCCTTGTCGAGCGCCGCCAGCCCGCGCGCCAGCGCAGCGCTGCCGTCACGCTCATGCGCGCGCCATTGCCACAGGCCCGCCACGCCTAGCAGCAGGACGACAATTCCAGCAATCAGGGCGATGCGGGTCCGGCTCATGCCTGCATCTGATATTGTTTGAGCAGATCGTAGAGGGTCGGGCGGCTGATCCCCAATATCTTGGCCGCGCCCGATATATTGCCGTCGGTGCGGGCGATCGCCCGGCGGATGGCACGACGGTCGGCCATTTCACGCGCGGCCTTCAGGTTCACGACCTCGCCCCCGGCGGCGCGTTCCTCGTCCAGGTCGAGATCGGCGGCGGTCACCAGCTTGCCATCGGCCATGATGACCGCCCGCTTCATGCGATTTTCCAGCTCGCGCACATTGCCCGGCCAGGTCCAGGCGTCGAGCGCGGCAAGTGCATCGGGGGCCAGCCCCTTGACCCCAGGGTTCATCTCCCGCGCGAAGCGGGTCAGAAAATGCCGCGCCAGCAGCGCCGGGTCGCCCGGCCTATCCTTCAGCGTAGGGATGCGGATGACGATTTCGGCGAGGCGATAATAGAGATCCTCGCGGAAGCTGCCCGCTGCGATCATCTCCTCCAGATTCTGGTGGGTGGCGCAGACGATGCGGGTATCGACGGCAATCGCGGTGCGACCGCCGACCCGCTCGATCGAGCGCTCCTGCAAGAAGCGCAGCAATTTGACCTGAAGCGCCAGCGGAATGTCGCCCACTTCATCGAGGAACAATGTGCCGCCCTGCGCCTGTTCGATCTTGCCCGGCGTCATCTTGATCGCGCCGGTGAACGCGCCTTTTTCATGGCCGAACAGTTCGGATTCGAGCAGGGTTTCGGGGATCGCGGCGCAATTGATCGCGACGAAAGCCCCGTTCCGACGCGGGCTGGCGTCATGAAGCCCCTGCGCCAGCAATTCCTTGCCGGTGCCGCTGGCGCCGAGCAGCAGGACGGAGACCTGCGCGCTGGCGACCCGTTCGATGGTGCGGGCGACTTTCATCATTTCAGGCGCGGCGCTGATCAGGCGGCCCAAGACCCGGCCATCCTCCGGCGCAGTGTCGGCGAGGCGCGCATTTTCCTGCTCCAGCGCATGGACGTGGAAAGCGCGGCGGACGATCATGCCCAGTTCGTCGATATCGACCGGCTTCTGGTAGAAATCATAGGCCCCGCCCGCAATCGCATCCAGCGCGCTTTCGCGCGCGCCATGGCCGGACGCGACGATGACCTTCGTGTTGGGCTTGATCCGCAATATCTCCGCCAGCGTGGCAAAGCCCTCGCTGGTGCCGTCCGGGTCTGGCGGCAGACCAAGGTCCAGCGTTACGACATCGGGCGTTTCCGCGCGCAGCATCTCGATCGCTTCGTCCCGGTCGCCCGCGATGAACAGCCGATAATCCTCATAGGCCCAGCGCAACTGGCGCTGGAGACCCGGATCATCCTCGACGATCAGCAATTTGGGGCGCGTGTCGCTCATCAGGCGGCTTTCTCTTTTTGGTCGATCCGGGGGGCCAGCGGCAGGCGCAGGGTGAAGCGGCTGCCGACGCCGATCTTGCTTTCAACGTCGATCCGCCCGCCCATGGCCTGCGCCAGCGCGCGCGCCTCGAACGCGCCAATGCCAAAGCCGCCCACCTTGCTGGAGGAAAAGGGCTTGAACAGATCGCGGCGGATATATTCCGCGCTCATGCCCCGGCCATGGTCGATAATCTCGACCAGCACGTCGTTGGCATCGGCGGACAGGCGCAGTTCGACCGGGCTGTCGGGCGCGCTGGCGTCGATCGCATTCTGGAGCAGATGGGTGAGTATCTGTTCGACCCGCGTGGGATCAGCCAGCGCCAGCGGGGCAGTGCCGAACACTTCGACCACATGCTGGCGCGCGCGGGTGCGGGCGACCTGATCGGCCATGTCGCGCAGCGAGAGCGGACGGGGTTCCTCCGCCCGCCCCTTATTATGCTGCGACAGGCGGGCGAGCATGTCGTTCATCTTGCCGACCGATTCCTGAAGCGTCAGGACCATGTCGGCGCGGAAATCCGGGTTGTCGGCATGGCGCTGCGCATTGCGGGCGAGCAGCGAAAGCTGGCTCACCAGATTTTTGACGTCGTGGATGATGAAGGCGAAGCGGCGGTTGAATTCCTCGAACCGCTGCGCGTCGTCCAGCGCCTGCTGGCCCTGCGCCTCGCTGATATAGGTCGCGGCCTGCCGCCCGGCGGCGCGCAGCATGTCGAAATCCTCCCAGTCGAGCCGCCGGTCGATCGGCGGACGGGCAAGCAGGATGGCAGCGATCAGGCGGCCATAATGGACCAGCGGCACCAGCGCCCAGCCGCGCCTGTCCTGTGCGATCCAGTCGGGCAGGTGCAGCACGCTCTCCCCGGTCCTGGGCTTGCCAAGATCCATGATCCAACCGTTCGGTTCCCATGCGGCCACCATTTCGGGGGCCAGCGTCGCACTATCGGGCAGGTCGCCGTCCCAGTTCCAGTGCGTCTCGAAGGTCAGCCCGCCCTGTTCGTTGCGCAGCAGCAGCATGGCGGCGGGCGAATCGGTGATGTCAGCGACCGCCTTGGCGACACGCTCACCCAAGGGCGCGGCATCCTCGCCAGGGCGGCCGATCGTCTCGCCAAAGCGCATCCATTCGGTGCGATAATCATAGCGATGCTGGAAGAAATGCTTGGCGACCTGCACCTTCCACAGCGCGCGCATCTGCGGCGATGGCAGCAGCACCAGAGCGGTGACGGCGGTGAAGAATACCGCGCCGATTTCCACCACGCGGGCGTAGGGACCAGCGATGAGTTCCACCAATATGGCGGCGGCGGTCAGGGCGATGACGTAGAGGGCAATGGCAAAGAATGAGAGCGATTGAAAGGTCAGGGTGCGCGACAATTGCAGCCGCCCCGCCAAATCCTTGCGCATGCCCACCGCAATCACCGGGGCAAGCAGCGCCATCAGCAGGCCGCGCAGGGCGTAAAGTTCGCTGATGCGGGTCGGGGCGAAATAGCAGAGCGCGTAGAGATTAAGGTCGTAGGTCCACATCGCTACCAGCGCGCCGAGCAGCAGCGCCACCCCGCCCCGCTCACGCGAGGGCCAGGCAGTGTAGAGATGATGGACCAGCAGCAGGCTGCCGATCGCGGTCATCATCCGCAGCACCAGCGACACATTGACGAGCGCCCGATGCATATCGCCGTCCGGCGACAATTGCCGCCAGACCAGATCGGTCGAGGTCTGGAGCAGGATCAGCCCGGCAACAGCAGCATAGAGCGCGCTGATCGCCAGGATCGGCCCGGCCCGGCCCACCGGCCCGCGCCGCAGCATAACGAACATCGTCAGCAGCCAGGCAGCATTGCGGATGCTTTCGCCAATACCGGTCAGCGGTTTGGAGACGCCCCCGAAGGACACATAAAGCGCCCAGCAACTGGTCAGCAGCAGCGCGACCGCCAGCATCCGGGGTTCGGCTGCCTCCTCCCGCCGCCGCAGGATGAAGATGCCCAGCGCCGCAAACAGCACCGCGGCCAGCGCATGGCCCCAGTCGCCGACAAATTGAAGCAGCATGCCCATAAAGTGCGCCTCAGCGCGCGCCGTCGGGCCAGAGGACCACCCGCAGGGTTTGGATCAGGATCAAAAGGTCCAGGAAAGGCGTGTAATTCTTGGCGTAATAGAGATCATATTCCAGCTTGTGCCGGGCATCCTCGATCGACGCGCCATAGGGGTAATTGATCTGCGCCCAGCCGGTGATGCCGGGCTTTACCATATGGCGTTCGGCATAATAGCGCAGATGCTGTTCCAGATCCTCGACGAACTGGCGACGTTCGGGGCGCGGGCCGACGAAGCTCATTTCGCCCTTCAGCACGGTCCAGGTCTGCGGCAATTCGTCGATCCGCAACTTGCGCAGCCAATAGCCGAGGCGGGTGATGCGCGGATCATCCTTTTCGGCCCAGACCGCCTGACCATCGACTTCCGCGTCGGTCCGCATGGTGCGCAGCTTCACGATCCAGAATTCCTGGCCGAACAGGCCGACACGCTGTTGCCGGTAGAAAGCCGGTCCCTTGCTGTCGAGCTTCACCAATATGGCCGCGATCAGGATGACGGGGCCGGTCAGCGCCAGCAGCAGGGCGCTGGCAAGGATATCGAACAGCCGCTTGGCAAAGCTGGATATGCGGCGACCGGCGGAAAAGCCGTCGGAAAAGATCAGCCAGCTGGGATTGACGCTGGCCAGGTCGACGCGGCCCGTCTCCCGCTCCAGAAAGGTCGACAGGTCGTTGACATGGACACCGGTGGTCTTGATCCGCAACAGGTCGGACATGGGGATGGCGTTGCGCCGTTCCTCCAACGCCAGCACCACTTCGCTGGCGTTCAGGCGGACGACGAAATCGGACAGATTATAGATGGCGCTGCGGTTGATCGCTTCCTGCACAACCTGCGGCCCGTCATTCATGGCGATATAGCCGACGACCAGATAGCCAGCGCCCTTCTTCTTTTCCAGTTCGCGGATGCGGTCGGCGCGATTGCCCGCACCCAGCACGACCAGTCGCCGCTTGAACGCTTCGCCGCCCAGCATCGAACCGAGCAGCAGACGCAGCGCCAGCAGCAAGCCCATCGCCAGCCCCATCGCGTAGAGCGAGTTGGAGCGCCACAGCGTCATGCCGGGCAGCAGGAAATAGAGGACCGAGAGAAAGATGACGCCCAGCGACACAGCGACCAGCAGCCGGGCAAAGGCGAATCGGATCGATTGCAACGCTTCGGTGCCATAGACGCCGACCGCGATCATGCCGGTCTGGATCGCGAAGGCGAAGCTGAGCAGCGGCCCCATGCGGGTCGACACATGTTCGATATCCATGCCGATCTGGTGTGCGCGCAAGATCCAGCCGCCCTCCGCCGCGCAGAGCAGCAGCACGAAATCGAGCAGCCCCAGCAGCAGCACGGCGTGCGGCACATAATGTTTGAACAGCCTGATCATGGTCGCACTATCGGTCCTGGTGGTGTCGGACCTGCCCTTACAATGGCTGTAAGAAAATCCGACAGGGCTATACCCTGCCCGAAAATGGCAAAGAAATCCTGAATCCGGGACGAAAGTGCTTAAATATGGCGCGCTGGGATCATCCGATCATGTCAGCGTCTCACGCCGCTATTGATCAATTATCGTTGCGCAGCTTGTCGGCTGCATCCTTGGCCGCGTCGCCGACCATTTTGGCCGCGTCGTCCACCGACTGCGCGGCCCCGGTGACGGCTTCCGCCTGACGATCATCGCGGCGATCGTTGGTCAGGTAGAAAAAGCCGATGGCCAGGATCAGCGCCAGCGCGACCAGCGCAAACACCACGCCGCTGCCACGCGATCGCTCGACTATGGTGACATGAACCGACGGATCGTCCCGCCCCGTGGGGTCGTTGCCCATATTGCGTCTCCTTGATGGAGCAACAACGGGCAGAGCGGGCCAATCGTTCCGGTTAATCCTCTATTGGACCATGGTCACGGCCACGGCTGAGCCGGTCGACATCGTCCATAATCTCGTCCAGCACGGCTGTTTCGGTCGTCACCTGGCTGCGGCGCGACGGCAGGTCGCCGCTTTCGAGTATCTGTTCGAGCGCCGCGCGACCGCGCGCCACCCGGCTCTTGATCGTGCCGACCGCCACGCCGCAAATCTCGGCGGCTTCCTCATAGGCAAAGCCCCCTGCACCCACCAGAATCAGCGCCTCGCGCTGGGGCTGGGGCAGTTGCAGCAAGGCGCGCTGCATGTCGCTGAGTTCGACATGCTTGTCCTGCGATGCAGGCGCCGCGAGGATGCGATCTGCGGTCAGGTCGTCCCAATCGCCGCGAAAGCGCGAACGGCGCATCTGCGAAAGATAATGGTTGCGCAGGATGATGAAGGTCCAGGCACGCATGTTGGTGCCGGCCTGGAAACGCTGCCGCGCCGCCCAGGCCTTGAGCAGGGTTTCCTGCACCAGATCGTCCGCCGTATCCCGGTTGCCCGACAGCGAACGGCCAAAGGCGCGAAGGTGCGGGATGACCGCTGCCAGTTCACGCTTGAAATCCGTGTCCGAAAGCGGCGCGCGCTCTTCCGCCGGCACAATCTCGGTCAGGTCATCGCTGTCGCCAACGTCATCAGACATGGGCAGGTCCCCCTTGGTGGTTGCCGTCCTCATCCCATGAACCGACATCGTCAAAGCCATAAATGCGCCCGCATCCTAAATCATGTGCCGTCAAAAACCAGTTCCCGCAATCTGTGCCGTCAGCGCCAGAGCACGAAGAGCATTGCGATCACGGCCAGTGCCAGCGAAATGCCCAGCACATAGCGCACGACATGCTCCGTCGATCCGCCGCGCGCGTCATCGGTCGTGATATGCTGTTCAGGATCAACCATGGCCCATCTCCCGATCGTTACGCATCATTAACGCCAGCAACGATCGGGAGTTCCACCAGTTGGTTATTAACGCCCTGCCGGTCAGGCAGGCGCAGTTGCCTCGTCAAAGAACAGCGCCTGCGAAATCGCCGCCTTGACGGTCGACCGCTGGAACGGCTTGGTGATCAGGAAGGTCGGCTCTGGCCGTTCGCCCGTCAGCAGCCGTTCGGGGAAGGCCGTGATGAAGATCACCGGCACCGAAAATTCAGCCAGTATGTCCTTCACCGCGTCAATGCCGCTGCTGTCGTCGGCCAACTGAATGTCGGCCAGCACCAGCCCCGGACGATCGGCCAGCGCTTCGCGCACCGCATCCTCCGCGGTCACGGCGATGGCGGTCACATCATGGCCCAGATCACGGACGATGGTTTCAATGTCCATCGCGATGATCGGCTCATCCTCGATAATCAGCACCTTGGCGCGGGTCTGCGCCTCGATTTCGCTGAGTGCTTCCTCGACCAGCGCCTCCACATCGGCGCTGTCCATGTCGATCAGATAAGCGACGTCATCGACGGTGAAGCCTTCCAGCGCGGTCAGCAGCAGCGCCTGACGCGGCAGCGGGGTCAGGCGGGCAAGCCGCGCCTGCGCGATCGCTTCGCGGCTGCCGCCTGACGTGACCGGAATATCCTCCAGATGGGAGGAGGACCAGATGGCGTGGAAGGTGCGATAGAGGCCCAGACGAGGATCGACGTCGGACGGAAACTCCTCCGGCGCGGCGACGATCGCCTCCAGCGCGGCGCGGACATAGGCGTCGCCATGCGCCTGGCTGCCGGTCAACGCGCGGGCATAGCGCCGCAGGAACGGAAGATGGGGGTGCAATTGCTGTCCAAGCGACATCGTCAAATCTTCTCCCTGCCCATAAGGGGCGTAATGTTCCGAAGCATCGGCGCCGGCATATATGTGTGGCGTGTGAAAGGATGGAATGTCCCTGCCGTCATGGCAACCCCCGTCCCCCAAACATTGCCAAAAGCGCGGCTGCATAAAAAATGCTTCATTCGTCGGAACCATCAACGGGGAGATTTGTTTCGCAGCCATATGGATTTTTCGATTTTATCGTGAATTTTGTATCAATCGCGCGGGACGACGAATTGACGTCCTGCAAGAATCCCGCAAATACGGGCAGGCTGGCGTGTCAGATATTGCTTCAGAGGGGCTGATTTTGGTTTCTTCATCGACGGAACGTAATGCGGCGGGAGGGGGTAAGCCAGATGGCGTTACCAGCCCGGACAGCGGCCCTCATGCCGCTTCGTCACCCCGCAAGCGCCGTGCCGCCCCCAAAGAAGATGGCCATGTGTCCCAGGCGCTGCGCACCGTCTATCAGCGCGCTGTGGATGAAGATATCCCCTCCGAAATGCTCGATCTGCTAAGCAAGCTGGACTGACACAGCCATGAACGGGGGCAGCCTTCCTCCGGCCGCCCGCACCGGGACCGCCCGATCGTCGGGCGTGCCGCTTGTTGGATTTTTCCGGTCAACCGGTGTCAAGATGTTCCTCATCCTGACGCTGGCGCTTCTGCCGTTGGGGCTGATTGCGCTCATCGCCTCGCTCCAGGCCATCCGCACCGCTGACCTTGAAAAGGAAGCCCTGCTGCGCGTCGCGGTGACGCAGAGCGCACGCAAGCTGACCGCCGATCTGCAATCGGACCGGACGGCGCTGGAACTGACCGTCAACGCCCTGGCCAGCCCCGGCGGCGAGACGGGCATCTGCCAGCGGCTGGAACTTTTCCTGACCTCGCATGACCGCGATGGCGGGCATTTTTACATTTACGACCGGCGCGGCACGCGCCTGTGCGGATCACCGGTCCCGGAACCCGCTGGCATCGCCATCGGTGAGCGTTTCGCGGGCAAGGACGCGCAACTGCTGCCCGCGTCGCAATTTCTGGTGAGCCGGGTACGCAGCCGTAATGGCGCGCTGGTCGGCTTTGCCTATTATTCGCGCGCCCACCTCGAAAGCGTCGCCGATCCCGCCACCGCACTGCAAAACCGGCAACTGACCCTGCGGCAGGGTGACGCGCGGATGGTGATAAGCCGTCCCGGCGGCCCGCCGATCAGCGGCCATAGCAGCAGCCTGTCGGCCCGCCTCGACCCGCCCGACATCGTGCTGACCATGACGGTGCGCGATCCGCCCGCAACGGTTGCCCGGATGCTCTCGCTCTTCCTGCCGCTGGTCATGTGGTTCGCGGCGGCGGCGGTCGGCTGGTTCGTGGTCAATCGCCTGTTGATCCGCCCGCTGGTGCTGCTGCGCCGGTCGGTTGCGGCCTATCATCCGGGCGAAGTGCTGGAGCCGTTGCAAAAAATCCGTACCCCCGCGCAGGAGATCGTCGCGCTGGGCGAAACTTTCCGCGAAATCAGCGAAGATGTCGCCACCCATGAAGCGGAAATGGCGCAGGGGCTGGAAACCCAGCGCAAGCTGACCCGCGAAGTGCATCACCGGGTCAAGAACAACCTTCAGATCATCGCCAGCCTCATCAACCTGCACGCCCGGTCCGCGCATGATCCCGAAGCGGTGGAGGCCTATGCCTCGATCCAGCGGCGGGTCGATGCGCTGTCCGTCGTCCATCGCAATCATTTCGCCGAACTGGAGGATAATCGCGGCGTCGGCGTACGCCCGCTCATCAGCGAATTGTCCGCCAGCCTGCGCGCTACTGCCCCGGCGCAGGCCCGGCGCTTTGGTATTCAGATCGACGCGGACGACCTGCACATCAGTCAGGATGTCGCCGTGCCGATCGCCTTTCTGCTGACCGAACTGGTCGAACTGGCGATGATGCTCGACCCGCATGGCGCGATGCGGATTGCGGTGCGGGGGGTGGCGGGTCGCGACAATCGCGCGCTGCTGAGCGTGCGGTCGAGCGGCCTGCGCGCGTCGGACGCGATGACCATCCATCTGGCCGAACGCTATGGCCGGGTGCTGACCGGCCTGTCGCGCCAGCTGCGCGCGCCGCTGGACCATGATGCGGAAGCGGGCGGCTATACGATCGAGATCAGCGTCATTCCCTGAAGCGCGATGCCTACACCTTGATCCGTTCGCTTCGAGCCCTTCGACTGCCCGCCTGCGGCAGGCGCTCAGGATAAACTATGTCGAGAAACAGCGCGCCGGTTTCTCGACTTCGCTCGAAACGAACGGAGGTTGGAGCTTTCACGCCAAAATCATCACGCTCAGGCGCGCTGATAATCCCGGCGGAAATCGGCGGCGAATGCGGCGAATTGGCCCGCCGCGATGCTGTCGCGGATCGCCTGCATCAGCGATTGGTAGAAATGGATATTATGCTGGGTCATCAACATCGCGCCCAGCATCTCTCCGGCTTTCACCAGATGATGAAGATAGGCCCGCCCCCAGGTCGCGCAGACCGGGCAGGTGCAGCGCGGGTCGAGCGGGCCGGTATCTTCGGCAAAGCGGGCATTGCGGATATTGAGCGGCCCGGCCCAGGTGAAGGCCTGCCCGTTGCGACCCGACCGGGTGGGCAGCACGCAATCGAACATGTCGATACCGCGTTCGACCGCGCCGACAATATCGTCGGGCTTCCCCACGCCCATCAGGTAGCGCGGCTTGTCCTGCGGCAGCATGTCCGGCGCGAAATCGAGCGTGGCGAACATCGCCTCCTGCCCCTCCCCCACGGCTAGCCCCCCCACGGCATAGCCGTCGAAGCCGATGTCGATCAGTTGCTGCGCGGATTGCTGCCTTAAACCTTTGTCCAGCGATCCCTGCTGGATGCCGAACAACGCCGCACGCGCCGCATGGTCGCCGCCTGCGTCAAAACCGTCGCGCGACCGCCTGGCCCAGCGCATCGATCGCTCCATCGACCGCGCCGCCTCGTCATGGGTGCAGCCATTTTTGGTGCATTCGTCGAACGCCATCACAATGTCGCTGTCGAGCAGCCGCTGGATTTCCATCGACCGTTCGGGGGTCAACATATGTTTGGACCCGTCGATATGGCTGGAAAAAGCGACGCCCTGCTCGCTCATCTTGGTGAGTTCCGACAGGCTCATCACCTGATAGCCGCCACTGTCGGTCAGGATCGGCCGGTCCCAGCCCATGAAACCGTGCAGGCCGCCCAGCCGCGCCATGCGCTCCGCGCCGGGACGCAGCATCAGATGATAGGTATTGCCCAGGATGATGTCGGCCCCGGTCGCGCGCACTTCGGCCGGGCGCATCGCCTTGACCGTGGCGGCGGTGCCGACCGGCATGAAGGCGGGCGTGCGGATCTCGCCGCGTTGCATCTGGATCGCGCCGGTGCGCGCCTTGCCGTCAGTCGCGGCGATGGAGAAGGAAAAACGGGTCTGGGTCACGCGCGCCGTTTATGAGCGAACGGGCGCAGGCACAAGGGTTCAACCCGCCTTGCGCACGCCTTCAAACAGCATCAGCGCGTCGATGTTGAAGCCTTCGACCCGGCGATAGGGACCGATGAAGCGCAGGCAGTCCGCCGACAGGCGCAACGGCCATGCCGCGCCCGCCGCATCATGGAGGGCCAGCGTGACAAATTTGGAGTCCTGATCGCGGTCGTTCATCCGACTGTCGCTAATTAATAAAGGTTAACAAAGCCCTGAGCGACGATCGACAACAGCCGGGAACCGGCGTGTTTGTTGTATTTTCATCACATCGAGTCTCATTCAGGCCATTTTGTGACGACGCGTTTGCAACAGTTCCCTACAAAAATAGTTAACGTGCTGTTCACCGACGGGGGGTTGATTGCATCCTCCATGCGAGCCTGTTCTGTTCAGTCGGAATAGAAAAACGGGGACGCAGATGATTGATTCAGGACGGTTTAATCCGGCAAGAGACGTGGTCGAGACCGCGGGTGAGGAGCATTTTGCGCCTGACACCGATCAACCGGCCTTTTCCGTAACGGAAATAGCGGCTCCGACCGACCGCTCCACCCTTTTCGACCTGGGCCAGATCGATGTGCGCTGGGACGAGGAACTGGCGACCCTGTGGGCCTTCATGACCCCGCATGAACGGCCCAATTCCAATATGGGCCTGATTCGCGACACGATGGCGTGGCAGCGCGAGAGCAAGCGCGTCTATGGCGGCGCGGACGGCAGCGGTCGCGATGGCGCGCTCAAATTCATGGTGCTGGGGTCGCGCTTCCCCGGCGTGTTCAATCTGGGCGGCGATCTGGAAATGTTCGCCGAATGCATCCAGCGCCGCGATCGCGCCACATTGCTCAGCTATGGCGTCGCCTGTTGCGAGATTGTCGATCGCATCTGGCACTGCAACGACATGAACATCATCAATATCGGGCTGGCGCAGGGCGACGCGCTGGGCGGCGGGCTGGAAGCGCTGATGTGCTTCGACGTCATCATCGCCGAGCGGCAGGCCAAATTCGGCCTGCCTGAAGTCCTGTTCGGCCTGTTCCCCGGCATGGGCGCCTATTCGGTGCTGTCGCGGCGGGTCGGCCCGGTGCTGGCGCGAGAGATGATTGCCGAAGGGCGCATCTACAGCGCGGACGAAATGTGCGAGATGGGCATTGTTGCGCAGGTCGTCGATCCGGGCGAGGGCGAGGCGGCGACCGCCAAATGGATTGCCGACCATAGCGCGCATCATGCCGGTTATGTCGGCATCAACCGGGCCGGACGGCGGGTCAATCCGCTGACGCTGGCCGAACTGACCGACATTGTCGAGACATGGACCGATACGGCCCTGTCGCTGTCCGATCGCGATTTGCGGATGATGCGGCGGCTGGCGGCGGCGCAGACCCGCTTACGCTGAAACGCCGTCGCGGCGGCGGGTCAGGCCTGACGCCGCGGCCGTTTGTGGATGACGGGATCGGGGCGTTCCCCCCCTTCGAGCGGACCGTCGGCGATCATTTCGGCGATCCGCTCGCTCGTCACCGGACGGCTGAACAAATAGCCCTGCACATTGGTGAACCCGGCTTCACGGGCGTGGTGTAGCTGGTCCGCCGTCTCGATGCCTTCGGCCACCGTATCCATCGCCAGATCACGGGCAAGGTTACCGATGGCGCGCACGATCGCGCGGTCCTCCGCATTGGAGCTGACCCCCGCCATGAAGCTCTGGTCCACCTTCAGCGTATCGAACCGGTAGGAGCGCAGATAGGATAGCGAGCTGTAGCCGGTGCCGAAATCGTCGAGCGCCAGCCGCAGGCCGATGCGCTGCAATTCGCGCAGGATCGCGTTGGTCTGGCCGCTATCGTCCAGGAAAATCGACTCAGTGACTTCCAGCTCCAGCCGCCGTGCGGGCAGGCCCGTTTCCAGCAGCGCGGCGATGACGTTGCCGGGCAGGTCATGCGACTTCAATGAGGCAGGCGACACGTTGATGGCGATGCGGACCTCGCCGGGCCAGGAGGCAGCGGCGATACAGGCTTCGCGCAGCACCCAGCCGGTCATCGCCTCGATCATGCCCATGCTTTCGGCGATCGGGATGAATTCGCCGGGCGAGATTGGTCCCAGCACCGGATGATCCCAGCGCAGCAGTGCTTCGCAGGCATCGATATGGCCGCTTTCCAGATCGACGATCGGCTGGAACAGCAATTTGAGTTCATTCGTCTCCAGCGCGCGGCGCAGCCCGGTCTCGATCTCATGGACGCGATTGAAGCGTTCCTTGAGCGACCAGTTGAAGCTGGACGCGCGATTGCGCCCTTCCCGCTTGGCTTCGTAGAGCGCCAGGTCGGCATGTTGCATCAACTCGTCCATGTCGCGCCCGTCCTGTGGCGCGACGGCGAAGCCGATGGAGGCGGTCACCTGGAGATGATTGTCCGACAGGTCGAAGCCATGGGCGAAATAGGTGATGATTTCCTGCGCGATCGCCGCCGCCGTCACCCGGTCCGTATCGGCGCAGATGATGACAAATTCATCGCCGCCAAAACGCGCGATCCGGCCGCGGCCCTGCACGACCTCGTCCAGCCGCTCCGCCACCGCGCGCAGCAACTGGTCGCCGACCATATGGCCCAGCGAATCATTGATTTCCTTGAACCGGTCAATGTCCATCCACAATATGGCGACGGCATCGTTGCGCTTCTGGCTGGTTTCGAAGATTTCGCGCAGCCGCATCTGCATCGCCATGCGGTTTTCAAGGCCTGTCAGGCTGTCGAAGCGGGCGAGTCGCTCGAATTTTTCAGCAAGCAGCGACTTGTCACGCTTGCCGACCAGCGCCTGGACAACGATGCGATGGGTCGTCGAGCTGATTTCCGCCAGACCCAGCACCATGGCGACCATGGCGATCGACAGGACGCGATAGCCGGTCGATCCTTCCAGCCATAGCCCGGTCGCGGTCGGCAGCAGGGTAAGGCACACCTGCCCGATGGCGATCTGGACGCGCCCTGCATTGCGGCCGGAGATACCGCCTGCATAGCCCGTCGCCATTGACACGCTCAGCATATGGATGACCGGATTGGCCGATCCGATCAGCGTCACGAAACCCATCAACCCCAGCAGCCCGGCATAGGCCCAGGCGCCCAGTTCATAGGCCAGTTCCCAGTTGCGCGAGGCGACGGCGGTGCCGCGCACCAGCTGGCGATGGAAGAAAACTGCGGAAATGACACGGAGAGTGGCCACCACGCAGATTGCGATCACGACAGCATGGATCGCCGGAAAGTCGCTCATGCTGCTGATAACGATGCCTACGGCGGTGCCAGTGGCCGCGCCGATGGTCAGGGATGCAGGAGACGCATAGAGGGATTCGACGAGGCTACGCCGAACGTCGGCGTCCTGCCCCGGTCCTCGCGCCAAGCGCTTTTCCAGCAATGTCCTCAAAGCGCGCAAATTAGCGGGTCTCCGGTTCCCAGACCCGGTGTCGCATTTTCCCTTTATTTTTTGGTTAATATTGCGGCAGCGCCATCCGAAGGGTTGCCCGGCTTGAACCGGCCGGTCGGGCTGATATGGCAGCCCCTTCCCGAACCCATAGCCCGGAGCCTGCCCGATGCACCCGCTTGATCGTCCCGTCTGGCATACGCTGCGCAGCGGTTGGGGGGCGTTGGCGCAGGGGGATGACAGGGCGATGCGGCTCGATCCCGCTTATGGCCCCTTTGCGGCGACCGGAGATGACGGCCCGGACAGCCTGATCGCGCTGGCCGCGATGGCAACCGGCGATAGCGAAATGTGGCTGGTCGGACAGGATGTGGCGGTGGAGCCGCCGGATATGACGATCGCGCGCACCGCGACGTTGGCGCAGATGGTCGCAACAACGGTTACCCCTGCCCAGGCACCGCCGTTTGAGTGGACGGTGCTGGGCGAAGCCGATGCGGAAGAGATGCGCGCGCTGGCGTTATTGACCCGGCCCGGCCCCTTCCACCCGCTCACCCATCGGCTGGGCCGCTTCATCGGCGTGCGCGAGCATGGGCAACTGGTCGCGATGGCGGGCGAGCGGATGCGCCTGCCCGGCTTTACCGAGGTCAGCGGCGTCTGCACCCATCCCGATTTTCGTGGACGGGGTCTCGCGGGCGCACTGATGCGGATCGTCATGCAGGCAATGCTGGACCGGGGCGAGACGCCCTTCCTGCATGCCTATGCGGCCCATGACCGGACGATCGCCCTCTACGAGACGCTGGGCTTTGCGGTGCGGGCGGAGCTGCCGATGGTGGTGCTGGTGCGTTGACCTCACGAAAAAGGCCGGTGGATCGCTCCACCGGCCTCTTCTTGTCGTAGCGAGAGCGTTGGACTTAGAAGTCCATGCCGCCCATGCCGCCCATGCCGCCGCCGGGCATGCCGCCCATGGGCGACTTGTCGTCGGCAGGCATTTCGGAGATCGCCGCTTCGGTGGTGATCAGCAGGCCAGCGACCGAGGCCGCGTCCTGCAGCGCCGCACGAACGACCTTGGTCGGGTCGATCACGCCGGCTTCCACCAGGTTTTCATAGACGTCGGTCGAGGCGTTGAAACCACGGGTCTCGTCATTTTCGCGCAGCAGGTTGCCGGCAACCACGGCACCGTCGACGCCCGCATTCTGGGCGATCTGGCGCAGCGGCGCTTCGATCGCCTTGCGGATGATGTCGATACCACGGGTCTGGTCGTCGTTCGCGCCCTTCATGCCGGCCAAAGCCTTGGTCGCATAGAGGAGTGCGGTGCCGCCGCCGGGGACGATGCCTTCTTCAACGGCCGCACGGGTGGCGTGCAGCGCGTCGTCGACGCGGTCCTTGCGTTCCTTGACTTCGACTTCCGAAGCGCCGCCAACCTTGATGACGGCAACGCCGCCAGCAAGCTTCGCCAGACGTTCCTGCAGCTTTTCCTTGTCATAGTCCGAGGTGGTGTTCTCGATCTGCTGACGGATCTGCTCGGTACGGCCCTTGATCGAGTCATGGTCGCCAGCGCCATCGACGATGACGGTGTTGTCCTTGTCGATGGTGACGCGCTTGGCGGTGCCGAGCATCGCCAGCGTGACATTCTCCAGCTTGATGCCCAGATCTTCGGAAATCACTTCGCCCTTGGTCAGGACAGCGATATCTTCCAGCATCGCCTTGCGACGATCGCCAAAGCCAGGGGCCTTGACCGCTGCGACCTTCAGGCCACCGCGCAGCTTGTTGACGACCAGGGTCGCCAGCGCTTCGCCTTCGATGTCCTCAGCGATGATCAGCAGGGGACGACCCGACTGAACGACCGCTTCGAGGATCGGCAGGATCGACTGGAGGTTGCTGAGCTTCTTTTCGTGGATCAGAATGTACGGATCAGCCAGCTCTACAGCCATCTTTTCCGGGTTCGTCACGAAATAGGGCGACAGATAGCCGCGGTCGAACTGCATGCCTTCGACGACGTCCAGCTCGAATTCGAGACCCTTGGCTTCTTCAACCGTGATCACGCCTTCCTTGCCGACGCGCTCCATGGCTTCGGCGATCTTTTCGCCAACCACGGTGTCGCCATTGGCCGAGATGATGCCGACCTGGGCGATTTCCTTGGTCCCGGCGACGGGCTTGGAACGGGCCTTGAGGTCCTCGACAACCTTGATGACGGCCAGATCGATGCCGCGCTTCAGGTCCATCGGGTTCATGCCGGCGGCAACCGACTTCATGCCTTCACGAACGATCGCCTGCGCCAGAACGGTCGCAGTGGTCGTGCCGTCGCCAGCAATGTCGTTGGTCTTGGAAGCGACTTCGCGCACCATCTGGGCGCCCATATTCTCGAACTTGTCCTTGAGTTCGATTTCCTTGGCGACGCTGACGCCGTCCTTGGTGATACGGGGGGCGCCGAAGCTCTTGTCGATGACGACGTTGCGGCCCTTTGGCCCCAGGGTCACCTTGACCGCGTCGGCCAGGATGTCGACACCGCGCAGAATGCGCTCACGAGCGTCGCGGGAAAATTTTACGTCTTTTGCAGCCATGGGAAAAACCCTCTTTCTTGCAAATGGGAATAGTCAGGAAAACGAACGACTTAGGCGACGACGCCCAGAATGTCCGATTCCTTCATGATCAGCAGGTCTTCACCGTCGACCTTGACTTCGGTGCCGGACCATTTGCCGAACAGGATGCGGTCGCCAGCCTTGACGTCGAGCGGGGTCACCTTGCCATCTTCGGCCTTCGAGCCGGTGCCGACGGAGACGATTTCGCCTTCCTGCGGCTTTTCCTTGGCGGTGTCGGGGATGATGATGCCACCGGCGGTCTTTGCTTCCGCTTCGATGCGGCGGACGAGAACACGGTCGTGCAATGGACGAAATGCCATGTTGATTGCCTTTCCCTTCTGTTTGGGATGGGTCCGGCGCGCGATCCGGGGATGAATCCCCCGAAAACCGCCCTCGCCTTATCCTTCTCCCGATAAACTGCGTCGCTGTTAGCACTCATTGAAGGAGAGTGCTAGCGCGGCTTGATATGGCGCAACCGGAAGATCGGTCAAGACCTTCCATGCGCATTTTTTCGCGACCGATGATTTTCCATGCAACATCCCTCAGCGCCGTTGCGGTGCGGCGGGGCGCTTCCTACCTGACGCGGATCAGCATCCACGAGAGGCCTCTCCCCCATGAGCGATCCAACCTACACCCCGCCTGCCGTCTGGACATGGGACAAGGCCAGCGGCGGCCAGTTCGCCAATATCAACCGGCCGATCGCGGGCGCGACCCATGACAAGGATCTGCCGGTGGGGCAGCATCCGCTCCAGCTCTACTCGCTGGCCACGCCCAATGGGCAGAAGGTCACGATCCTGCTGGAGGAATTGCTGGAGGCGGGATTTACTGCGGCGGAGTATGACGCCTGGCTGATCAAGATCGGCGATGGCGACCAGTTTTCCAGCGGCTTCGTGGCGGTCAATCCCAACAGCAAGATCCCCGCGCTGATGGACCATAGCGTCTCCCCGCCGCAGCGCGTGTTCGAATCGGGCGCGATCCTGCTCTATCTGGCCGAAAAGTTCGGCGCCTTCCTGCCGACCGATCCCGCCAAGCGGACAGCCGCGCTCAGCTGGCTGTTCTGGCAGATGGGCAGCGCGCCTTTGCTGGGCGGTGGCTTTGGTCATTTCTACGCCTATGCCCCGGAAAAATATGAATATCCGATCAACCGCTACACGATGGAAGTGAAGCGCCAGCTCGACGTGCTGGACCGGCATCTGGCGGAAAACGACTATGTCGCGGGCGACGAATATAGCATCGCCGACATCGCCATCTGGCCCTGGTATGGTGGCGTCGTGCTGGGCCGCGCCTATGACGCGGCGGAATTTCTGGACGCTGGCAGCTACACCAATCTGCTGCGCTGGGCGCGGCAGATTGACGCGCGCCCGGCGGTGACGCGCGGGCGGATGGTCAACAAGGTTAACGGCCCGCTCGACGGCCAATTGCATGAGCGCCACGCCGCGAGCGACTTTGCCACCAAAACGCAGGACAAGGTTGAGGGGGCGGTTTGACGCCCCCTCCTCGCATCAGTAACCGACGGTGAAGCGCTGACGACTGTGGCGCGGCGTTTCGATTTCATCGACCAGCGCGATGGCATAGTCGGCATAGGATATGCTGCTATTGCCATCGGCATCGGCCAGCAACTGGTCGGCGCCCAGCCGGAAACTGCCGATGCGCGGGCCGACGAAGAACAAGGCCGAGGGCGACAAATAGGTCCAGTCAATGTCGTCCACGCCGCGCAGATAGTCGAGGAACGCTTTGCCCCGACTGGCTTCGGCAAAATATTCCTTGGGGAAGTCCGGCGTGCTGAGCAGCAGCACGCCCGGCGCCACCTCCAGACTGGCCGCCCCGCCCACGACCAGATAGCGCGGCACGCCCGACTGGCGCACGACGTCGATCAGCGACGCCGGATCGGTATCGGAAAACATCACGGCGCTGACCACGGCATCATGGCCCGCGATGGCCTGTACCAGCGCTTCGGGATGGTTGACGTCGCCCGCAACCGCGGTTACCCCGGCATCCTGCACCGCATTTTCGGGATGACGGGCAATGGCCGTCACCTGATGCCCGCGCCGGGCCAGTTCCGCGCTGATTTCCTGCCCCGCACGACCCGTGCCGCCGATGATCGCTACTTTCATGTTCGTCTCCATGCGTGGTTACCAATGGAAACCAGATAGAGATTAGGCTATCAGCGGTGCAAGAAGGCACTTGGCCTTCACCTGGTTACACCAAGGATACTGCCCATGTCGTCCATTCCGCCGTCCCGCATCGGCGACGTCTATAATCCCGATTGCCCGACCCGGCATATCCTCGACCGGATCGGCGACAAATGGGCGGTGCTGGTGCTGATCAGGCTGAAGGACGGGCCAGTGCGCTTCAACCTGTTGCGCCGCCGGATCGGCGCGATTTCGCAAAAGATGTTGTCGCAGACGTTGAAGAGCCTGGAGCGCGACGGCCTGGTCAGCCGTGCCGCCTTTGCGACCGTGCCGGTGACGGTGGAATATCGGCTGACCCCGCTGGCAGGCGGACTGATCGGCATATTGGACCAGATCACCAACTGGGCCGAAGCCCATGTCGGCGACATCATGGCCGCGCGGCGGGCGCATGATGCGGGGGTAGAGGCGATGGCGGCTTAGGATTGGCGTGTCGAGTACCAAGCTGAAAATCTCTTGACCCTTAAGACCCCTCCCCCTTGAGGGGGAGGTTGGGAGGGGGTGTGCTGACGCCAATGTGGACGCTCGGCTTCGCCTCACTCCCCCTCCCCCGACCCCTCCCCGTCGGGGAGGGGAGACGAACACACAATCCTTAAGCCCTAATATTACCCCGCCGCCTTCACAATCTCCGCCCATTCCTCTTCGCTGATCACCTTGATCTCCAGCGCCGCGGCCTGCTTCAATTTACTCCCGGCCCCCGGCCCCGCGACCACCAGATCCGTCTTGGCACTGACCGATCCTGCCGCCTTTGCGCCCAACCGTTCCGCCTGCGCCTTGGCCTCATCGCGGCTCATCGTTTCCAGCTTGCCGGTGAACACGACGGTCTTGCCGGTGACGGCGCTGGCGGTGGTTTCCACGATATAATCGGGCGGCGATACTTCGGACAGAAGATCGTCCCACGCCGCGACATTATGCGGTTCGTGGAAGAAATCGGCGAGCGCATGGCCCACCGCCGCACCGACATTCTCCACCCCGATATGGTCGGCAATTGCCTTGTCGCGCTTGGCGGGCGTGTCAAATGGCTGATCGCGCAGGTCGATAATCTCTTCCGCCAGCGCGCGCACGCCCGGCAGCGTCGTATAACGCTTTAGCAGGTCGCGTGCCGTCACCGCGCCGACATGGCGGATGCCCAGGCCGAAGAGCAGCCGCGCCGCGTCCGGCGCGCGCTTCGCCTCGATCGCGGCGAGCAGATTGTCGACCGACTTTTCCTTCCACCCCTCCCGACCGATCAGGTCGGGGCGGTGGCGTTTCAGGCGGAAAATATCGGCCGGCTCGGTGATCCAGCCCAGGTCAAGAAACTCCTGGATCGACTTTTCCCCCAGCCCTTCGATATCCAGCGCAACCCGGCTGACGAAATGGCGCAGCCGCTCGAACCGTTGCGCGGGGCAGATGAGGCCGCCGGTGCAGCGATAATCGACCTCCCCTTCCTCACGCACCGCCTCGCTCTGGCAGATCGGGCATTCGGGCTTGAAGATATAGGGCGCACCGGGACGGTCGCGGTCGAGATTGTCCACCACCTGCGGGATGACGTCGCCCGCGCGCTGGACGATGACCCGGTCGCCGGGGCGTACGCCCAGCCGCGCAATCTCGTCGGCATTGTGCAGCGTGACGTTGGAGACGACCACGCCGCCCACCGTCACCGGGGTCAGGCGACCCACCGGGGTCAGCTTGCCGGTGCGGCCGACCTGAATGTCGATCGCCTCCAGCGTCGTCTGCGCGCGTTCGGCAGGGAATTTATGCGCGATCGCCCAGCGCGGCGCCTTGGCGACAAAGCCCAGCCGCTGCTGCCAGTCGAGCCGGTCGACCTTATACACCACCCCGTCAATGTCGAAGGGCAGGTCGGCACGCGCGCTTTCGATGCTGCGATAATGGGCGAGCAGGGTTTCGAGGGTATCTACCCGCAGCAGCCGATCCGATACCGGCAGACCCCATGCCGCAATCGCCTGCATCACGCCCAGTTGCGTGTCGGCGGGCAAGGCGCTGTACGCGCCCCAGCCATGGGCCAGGAAGCGCAGCGGGCGGCTGGCGGTAACGGTCGCGTCCTTCTGCCGCAGCGATCCGGCGGCGGCGTTGCGGGGGTTGGCGAATTGCCGCGCCTTGTCCGGCTCGTCGGCTTCGGCCAGCAACCGGGCGTTGAGCGCGGTGAAATCCGCCTTGGCCATATAAACCTCGCCCCGCACTTCGAACAGGTCGGGGATTGCGTCGCCCGTCAGGCGTTGGGGAATATCAGCGATGGTGCGCACGTTGGCGGTGACATCCTCCCCCGTCGCGCCGTCGCCGCGCGTCGCGGCCAGCACCAGCTCGCCCTTCTCGTAGCGCAAAGAGCAGGACAGGCCGTCAATCTTCGGCTCTGCGGTCAGTGCGACCGGCGCATCGTCGGGCAGCGCCAGAAA
This sequence comes from Sphingobium sp. FG58, assembly GCF_057809055.1. NCBI lineage: Bacteria > Pseudomonadati > Pseudomonadota > Alphaproteobacteria > Sphingomonadales > Sphingobiaceae > Sphingobium > Sphingobium sp. FG58. Next base: position 99,214 of record NZ_JBMDJF010000003.1, read on the forward strand.
GCGGCGGACGCGGGCAAGGAATTCGGCGATGTCGTCGTCCGCAAAGCCATTATCGAGGCTCATCATGCGGACGGCGTGGGGGATTTTCTTCAGCGCGGAGGTGGGTGCCGCCCCGACCTGCGCATTGGGCGAATCGGCGCGGACCAGGTGCGGGAATTGCGCTTCGAGTGCGTTGTTCTCACGGATCAGCGCATCATAGGCTGCGTCCGTAATCTCAGGCTGGTCCTGATCATGATAGAGCCGGTTATGCTTGGCCACTTCGCGCGCCAGACGCATCAGACGGTTGGCGGCTTCGGCTTCGGAGAGGGAGGCAGGGTCGGTCATGGGGATGCCATAACCGCTGTTATGCTCCGGCGAAAGCCGGAGCCTAGGGTCAGATGGAGCGAGCGGCCGCCCTAGGCTCCCGCCTGCGCGGGAGCACGTTGCGCTATACCCCCGCCACCGGCACCGTCTCGAACCGCTGCCCGAAACCGGCGATGATCGGGCGGGCCTTGGCGATAGCGGCCTGCACGGCGGGCAGTTTGAGCGAGGCCATGTGGTTTTCGCGGCTGTCCCACACTTCGGTGATCCACAGCGCGTCGGGATTGGCGGTGTCGAGCGCGATGACATAGGACAGGCAGCCGGGCATCCCGGTCGTGCCTTCGAGCAGATAGGCGAGCAATTCGTCGCGCTTGCCGGGTTTGGCGATCATCTGGCCGATCAGGCCATAACGGGGCTGGGCCGTTTGCGCGGTGGCGGGGATGGCGCTGGCGGCCATGGCGGCGGCGGTCAGACCGATTATGTCTCTGCGGTTATGGGTCATCATGCTTTCTTCCGCCCTCTCATCATCCGTGTTCCCGCGCAGGCGGGAACCCAGTTCGGAGCGTGGGACTGGGTTCCCGCCTGCGCGGGAACACCGGCTTACACCCGCTCCAGCAACCGTTCCGCCTGCGCGCGCGCCTCTGCAGTAATCTCCGCGCCCGACAGCATCCGTGCGATTTCCTCGCGCCGTTCTGCATCGTCCAGCGCATGAACGCCCGTCCGGGTCACCGTGCCGTCGCTCGACTTGGCGATCAGCAGATGGCCAGCGCCGCGCGCCGCGACCTGCGGGCTGTGGGTGACGACCAATATCTGGTTGCTGCGCGCGAGGCGCGAGAGGCGTTCGCCGATGGCAGACGCCACCGCGCCGCCGACGCCCCGGTCGATTTCGTCGAAGATCAGCGTGTCCGCCCCGCCCTGCTCCGCCAGCGCGACTTTCAACGCCAGGATGAAGCGCGAGAGTTCGCCTCCGCTAGCGATCTTGGTCAGTGGGGCGAAGGGCGCGCCGGGGTTGGTCGAAATCTCGAATTCGACCCGGTCCATGCCCTGCCCGGTCCATTGCCCCTCATCGAGCGGCGCGACCACGGTGCGGAAACGGGCGGCGTCGAGTTTCAAGGGCGCCAATTCCGCCGCGACCGCTGCGTCCAGCTTGCCGGCAGCCATCTGGCGCTCACCCGACAGCGCCTGCGCGGCGGCGCGATAGGCCGCCGCCTTCTGCGCGACATCGGCCTCCAGCGCAGCGATATGCTCCTCCCCGCCCTCGATAGCGGTCAGGCGCGCGGCCATCTCCGCGCACAGCTGCGCCAGATCATCGGGCTGCACCTGATGCTTACGCGCCAGCCCGCGCAAATCGAACAGTCGGGTTTCGATATCGTCCAGCCGGGCGGGATCGAAGCTCAAGGCCTCCGCCACTTCGGCCAGCCGGTCCTCCGCCTCGCCCGCCTCCACCACTGCGCGGTCCAGCGCCTCCAGCACGGCGGCCAGCCGCTCATCCTCCGCCGCGATCCGGTCCAGCCGCCGTGCCGCCTGCCGCAACTGGGCAAGGCCACCGTCGGAGCCCGTCAGGCAATCGGCGATCGCCGACAGATCGTCGGTCAGGCGCGCGCCCTTCTGCATCGACGCCCGTTCTTCCGCCAGCGTCGCCTCCTCGCCCGACTGCGCCCCGAAACGGGTGAGTTCATCGACGGCATGGGCGAGATAATCCCGGTCGCGCGCGGCGGTATCGACGGTAGCACGCGCTTCAGCAAGAGCGCTTGCCGCCTTGCGCCACGCCCCATATGCCGCGCCGACCGCGCCCGCATCACAGCGACCATAAGCGTCGAGCAGCGCACGATGCCCCCGCGCATTCAGCAGCCCACGATCATCATGCTGGCCGTGAATTTCCACCAGGCACCCGCCCAGTTCGCGCAGCAGCGCCGCCGAACAAGCCGAATCATTGACGAAGGCGCGGCTGCCGCCATCGGCCTTCACCGTGCGGCGAATCAGCAGCGGTTCGCCCAGCTCCATGTCGATGCCATTGTCCGCCAGCAGCATCGCGGCGCGATGGTCGGCGGGCGGCGGATCGAAGGTCGCGGTGACGCTGGCCTGCACCTCGCCATTGCGGACCAGGCCGCTATCGGCGCGCGCGCCCAGCGCCAGCCCCAGCGAATCGAGCAGGATCGATTTGCCCGCGCCCGTCTCCCCGGTCAGCACGGACAGGCCCGCACCGAAATCCAGGTCCAGCGCCTCGATCAACACGACGTTGCGGATGGACAAAGCGCTCAGCATGACGCGCTTCTACCCGTCAATGCACAAAAGGGGAACAGGCAAGAAAGGCGATTACGCCTTGCTGCCATGTTCCTGCATCAGCTTGTAGCTGCGCTCATACCATTTGGTGCCGGGATAGTTGGCGCCCAGCACGGCTGCGGCCTTGCGCGCTTCTTCGGGGATGCCGAGCGAGAGATAGGATTCGACCAGCCGCTCCAGCGCTTCGGGCGTATGCGTGGTGGTCTGGTACTTGTCGATCACGACGCGGAAACGCAGCGTGGCGGCGAGCCACTGGCCACGCCGCTGGTAGAAGCGGCCGACTTCCATTTCCTTGCCGGCCAGATGGTCGTTGACCAGATCGACCTTCAACCGCGCGTCGGCGGCATAGCGGGTGCCAGGATAGCGGCGGATCAGTTCGCCCAGCGAATCCAGCGCCTGCTGCGTAATCTTCTGGTCGCGGCTGACATCGGCAATCTGCTCATAATAGCAGAGCGCGATCAGATAATAAGCGTAGGGCGCGTCCTTGTTGCCGGTGTGGATCGACAGGAAGCGCTGCGATGCCGAGATGGATTCGGCATAGTCGCTGTTCATATAGTAGCTGAACGCGGACATGAGCTGCGCCCGCCGCGCCCAGGGCGAATAGGGATGCTGGCGCTCCACCTCGTCAAACAAAGCAGCAGCGAGCTTATACTGACCGCGATCGAGCCGGTCCTTGCCGCTATTATAGAGGGTCGACACGTCGCGGGCGACATATTGGGTGTCGGCCTTGTTCTTGGACGTCGCGCAGCCTGCGAGCAGGGTGGCAAGCAGAAGCGGGGCGGTGGCCGCGCCGATGCGCGTTACAGTTTTCATCAGCATGGGGCGGGTCATAGCCGAGGGACACGCCGCCGCCAAGCGGCAGAATGGAGTCACGTTCAACAGGCCGTCCGAGCCGGCAGATCGAGCCGCGCGACCGCGCCGCCATTCGCCCCCGGCGTCAGCGAAAAGCGCCCGCCCAGCTGCACCGCCAGCGCATTGGCGATGCGCAGACCCAGCGAATCGCTGGTACCATGTTCAAAGTCCGGGGCGACGCCATGGCCGTCATCAACGATGCGCAGCGCCAGCGCGCCCTGCGCCTCCTCCAGCGTCACTACGACCTTGCCGGGCCGGTCTGGCAGGCCATGTTCGATCGCGTTGCTGACCGATTCCGCGACGATCAGCGCCAGCGGCACCGTGATGGCAGGCTCGATCGTCAGCCCGTCGGGCGCGGTCACCGCGACATCTATGTCCGTGCGGCCACTGGCCTCCAGCACATCGGCCGATAGCGTGGTCAGGAAGGCGCGGATATCCTGCCCCTGCCCCGACGGATCATAGAGCGCGCGGCTGATCCGGCCGACCAGCCCCAGCCGGGCCGAGGCATCGTCCAGCGCCTTGCGCGCCACATCATGATCCACATGGCGCCGCTGGAGCGCCAGCATGGCGGCGACGACCTGCAGATTGTTGGATACGCGATGCTGGAGTTCATGGAACAGAAGCTCGCGATTTTCCGCCAGCGCCCGGCTGCGTTCGCGCTCCACCGCCAGATGGAAATTGGCGCGCTGCATGAAGTGGATCAGCAAGATATCGACCACTACCACGCCGGTGTAGAAGAGCATCGCCACGGCCACCGCCGGGTTCATCACCAGCGTGTGGAAGGGCGGAATGAAAACATACCAGGACAGCAGGCCGCAGAAAAGCGCGGTGAAAATCCCCGGCCTGACCCCGAACAGGAAGGAGGAGAGGATGACCGCCGGAAAGAAAGTGACAAAGGGATAGCCATTGGGCAGCAAGGGTTCAGCCGCGATGCGCAGCATGAAAGCTCCGCCGCAAAAGAGCAGCGACAATATATAGGCATAGGCTGGCCGATCGAGGACGAGCGGCAGGCGTTCGACAAAGCGCGCGTTGCTCCGCTGCATGATGTTCCCCAAATGGTCCATCGTTACAGTAGCAGAACCTTAGTGGGATGCATTGATCGAAATCAGTCCATTGCGCACCCGGCATAAAAAAGGGCGCCCGGTTGAACCGGACGCCCCATTTTTTATTCAGTTCGTCGGATGGACGATCAATCCTGGGTCAGGAAGTCGGGCAGACCGCCCGGTGCCGGGCCGTCGTCGTTGCCGCCTTCGCTGCGTTCGCGACGCGGGCCACGGTCCCCGCCGTCACGGCGCGGGCCACGACCCCGATCACCGCCTTCGCGACGCGGGCCACGGCCTTCGCCGCCGCCACCGTCACGGCGCGGACCACGATCGCCACGGGGTTCGCGCGCTTCACGGGCAGGACGGGTGTCCTCCAGCTCTGCGCCGGTTTCCTGATCGACGACGCGCATCGACAGGCGAACCTTGCCGCGCGGATCGATTTCCAGAACCTTGACCTTCACTTCCTGGCCTTCCGACACGACGTCGGTCGGCTTTTCCACGCGCTCATTCTTCATTTCGGAAACGTGGACGAGACCGTCCTTGCCACCCATGAAATTCACGAACGCACCGAAATCGACAATGTTGACGACCTTGCCGTCATAGATTTTGCCGACTTCCGCTTCCTGCGTGATGCCCAGGATCCACTTGCGGGCCGCTTCGATCTGCGCCGGGTCGGACGAGCTGATCTTGATCAGGCCTTCATCGTCAATGTCGACCTTCGCGCCGGTTTCGGCGACGATTTCGCGGATGACCTTACCACCGGTGCCGATGACTTCGCGGATCTTCGACTTGTCGATCTGCAACGTTTCGATGCGCGGGGCATGGGCCGACAGCTCGGTGCGGGTCGAGGACAGCGCCTTGCTCATTTCGCCAAGGATATGCGCGCGGCCTTCCTTCGCCTGGGTCAGCGCGGCTTCGAAGATTTCGCGCGTGATGCCCGCAATCTTGATGTCCATCTGCATCGTGGTGATGCCTTCGGACGTACCGGCCACCTTGAAGTCCATGTCGCCCAGATGATCTTCGTCACCCAGGATGTCGGACAGGACCGCAAAGTCCTTGCCTTCCAGGATCAGGCCCATGGCGATGCCGGACACGGGGCGCTTCAACGGCACACCGGCGTCCATCATCGAAAGCGAACCGCCGCAGACGGTCGCCATCGAGGAGGAACCGTTCGACTCGGTAATGTCGGACAGAACGCGGATCGTGTAGGGGAACTCGTCCTTGCTGGGCAGCACGGGGTGCAGCGCACGCCATGCCAGCTTGCCATGACCCACTTCACGACGACCCGGCGCGCCGAAGCGGCCGACTTCACCGACCGAATAGGGCGGGAAGTTATAGTGCAGCATGAAGTTTTCATAATGCAGGCCGGTCAGGCCGTCGATCATCTGCTCGGCGTCCTTGGTGCCCAGCGTGGTGGTGCAGATGGACTGCGTTTCACCGCGCGTGAACAGGGCCGAACCATGGGTGCGGGGCAGGAAGCCGACCATCGCTTCGATCGGACGGATCTGCGTGGTGGTGCGACCGTCGATGCGCTTGCCGTCCTTCAGGATGGCGCCGCGCACGATTTCCGCTTCCAGCTTCTTGGTCAGCTTGATGCCGGCCATCACGGTCTGGGCGTCCAGGCCGTCGGCGGTGAACTTCGCCTTCGCCTTGGCACGGGCTTCGTTCAGCGCGTTGGAGCGGGCCGACTTGTCGGTCAGCTTGTAAGCAGCGGCAATGTCCTTGCCGATCAGCTTCTTGAGCTTGGCCTTCAGTTCGACCAGGTCATCGCTCTTGGCCATGTCCCAGGGATCCTTGGCCGCCTTTTCAGCCAGGCTGATGATGGCGTCGACAATCTTCTTGCTCGCTTCATGCGCGAACAGAACGGCGCCCAGCATGATTTCTTCCGACAGCTCTTTCGCTTCGGATTCGACCATCATTACCGCGTCGTAGGTGGCGGCAACGACCAGGTCGAGTTCGCCGGTCTTTACCTCATCCAGCGACGGGTTGAGCTGATATTCGCCATCCTTGTAACCGACGCGCGCCGCGCCGATCGGACCCATGAAGGGGACGCCCGACAGGGTCAGCGCAGCGGACGCCGCGATCATCGCCACCATGTCCGGCTCGCTTTCGCCATCGAACGACAGCACCTGGGCGATGACGTTGATTTCGTTGTAGAAGCCTTCGGGGAACAGCGGGCGGATCGGACGGTCGATCAGGCGGGAAACCAGCGTTTCCTTTTCGGTCGCGCCGCGCTCACGCTTGAAAAAGCCGCCGGGGATACGGCCGGCGGCGGAATATTTTTCCTGATAGTGAACGGTCAGCGGGAAGAAATCCTGGCCTTCCTTCACGCTCTTGGCGGCGGTCACGGCGCACAGCACCACGGTTTCGCCATAGGTAGCCAGCACGGCGGCGTCAGCCTGGCGTGCGATACGGCCGGTTTCGAGGGTCAGCGTCTTGCCGGCCAGCTCGATCGATACTTTCTTGACATCAAACATAGTTTTTTCCTTCGCCCGCGTCGGCCCTATTGCCGGGCGGGGCCTTTGGCGGAGCCGGTGCGGCTCCATGATTGGAGAGCTTCACGCTCTCCGCCGTCGCGGGTGCGACGGGGCGGGGAAGTGTCCCCCTTATCATGCCGCCGTGCCGGATTGCCCGGCGTCATGGTTTACCAATTTCGTCATCCCGGACCTGATCCGGGATCCATTCGGCGCTCGGTCGCGCAAATCCACGACTGTAGTTCGGAATGGGTCCCGACCCTTCGACAAGCTCAGGAGAGCCTTTCGTCGGGATGACGGCCTCTTGTTAGCGGCTTTTCAGTTAGCCCGGAATCAGAAACGGCCCCGCATGGGGGCCGTCCCGTTGAAGGTCTGCGTTATTTGCGCAGGCCCAGCTTGGCGATCAGGTCGGTGTAGCGCGCCTGATCCTTCTTCTTGAGATAGTCCAGCAGCGAACGACGCTTGTTGACCATCATCAGCAGACCACGACGGCTGTGATTATCCTTGTGGTGACCCTTGAAATGCTCGGTCAGGTTGGTGATCCGCTCGGTCAGGATCGAAACCTGAACCTCTGGCGAACCCGTGTCACCCTCAGCGCGGGCATATTCCTTGATCAGCGCTTCCTTGCGCTCGGCAGTAATCGTCATTTAGTCGTCATCCTTCGACATCAGGTTGAAACCGCGCACCACGATGATCTCGCAATCATCCGACCGGACCAGCGCGACGGGAATATTCCCGTCCATCGCCAGATACAGGCCGGTGGTGGCAGTGATCCCGGTCAGAACCTTCCCCTGTCGGAGCATCAGGGCCTGATCGGGAGAGACGGGGAGAGCCGGGATGTCGTCCAGCCCCGCCGTCAGCGGCAGCATAAGGCTACCGATGGCGCGCTCGTTAGCAGCATGGCGCAATTTGTCCAGCGAAATCGCGGAATCCAGCGTGAACGGCCCGGCCTTGATACGGCGGAGCATGGTGACATGCCCGACCGTCCCCAGCGCCAGCGCAATGTCGCGGGCAAGCGAGCGGATATAGGTGCCCTTGGAGACATGGGCGGTGAGGGTGATGCTTTCCATAGGATCGTCATTCCCGCGAAGGCGGGAATCCATCTCCCCCACCTCCCGTCCAGTTCCCACGGTGGGAGATGGATCCCCGCCTTCGCGGGGATGACAGATTTGCAATTGATACACCGTCACCCCTCGCAATTTCATCTCCACATCCGCCCCCGCCCGCGCCAGATCATAGGCGCGCTGGCCGTCGATCAGGATGGCGCTATAGGCGGGCGGCACCTGTTCGATCGCGCCGGTGAAGCGCGCAAGCACCGCCTCCACCTCAGCCCTTGTCGGCCGCACATCGCTGGTCGCGATCACCGCGCCTTCCAGGTCGAGCGTGTCGGTCTGCGCCCCGAACGCGATCGTGAAATCATAAATTTTGTCGCTGTCGAGCATCCGCCCGGCGAGCTTCGTCGCCTCGCCGATCGCAATCGGCAGCACGCCTGTCGCCAGCGGATCGAGCGTGCCGCCATGGCCGACCTTGCACTTGCCCGCCCCGCTGTCGCGCAGCGCGCGCTTGACCGCGCTGACCGCCTGGGTGGAGCCAAGGCCATGGGGTTTGTCGAGGATGATCCAGCCGTGCATGGACGCGCGCCTACACCGCAGCAGGCTGCTTGTCAGCCGCCCATCTGTTCCCGATAATGGCGACGGCAGAGCGCGACATAACGATCATTGCCGCCAATCTGCGTCTGCGCGCCATCGCGCACCGCGTGACCCCGCCCGTCCACGCGCAGGTTCATCGTCGCCTTGCGCCCGCAATCGCACACGGTCTTGATCTCGCTCAGCGTATCCGCCAGCCCCAGCAGATGCGCGCTGCCCTCGAACAATTCCCCGCGAAAATCGGTGCGCAGGCCATAGCAGAGGACCGGAATGTTGAGATCGTCGCACAGCCGCGCGATCTGCCATACCTGATCGCGTGTCAGGAATTGCGCCTCGTCGATCAGAACGCAGGACAGGGGCGTGGCTTCATGCTGGCGCGCGACGGCGGCAAAAATATCGACCGCCGGATCGAACAGATGCGCGTCCGTCTCCAGCCCGATGCGCGACGCTATGCGACCATGCCCAAAGCGATCGTCGATCGCCGCGGTCCACAGCATCGTCGCCATGCCGCGCTCGCGATAGTTGAAGCTCGATTGCAGCAGCGTCGCCGATTTGCCCGCATTCATCGAGCTATAGTAGAAATAGAGCTTGGCCATGGGTCAGCGGATCGTGGGCGCAACGCCAGACAGGAAGCGCACCAGCGCATCGGCGAGCGCGATCCTTTTGTCGGAAAAACTGTGATCGGTCGGCCAGACCATCAGCCGCGAATTGGGGTTCGCCCCCTGCGCGTCGGCAGCCACCTTGCGCGCGTCAGCCCCCAATCCCTTCTCCGCGCCAAGGATCGTGAGCGGACGACGGCCATAGCCCGCCAGACGTCGGCCAAGGTCGAACTTGTCGCCATTGCCCTTTATCTCGGCGGTCAGGCTGTCATAGGTCGCGCCATGCAGCGGCGGCAGGTCGCTCTCCACCTCCGCCTTCCACGCCGCCTCGCCCTGCGCCGTCGCCAGCGCCGCGACGGTCTGCGCCGGGTCCCAAGGATCGATCAGGAACAGACCCGCAACCCGCGGTTCGGCGGCGGCAATGTCTGCCGCCATAAACCCTCCCATACTATGCCCCGCCACCACGATCGCGCTGGTGTCGATGCGATATTTGGCAACGGTCGATGCCTGCTGGAGAAACTGGAGCGCAGCAAAAGCATCGTCGGACGCATTGCCAAAGGAGAAATTCCCCGGACTGCCCCACGACCCGCGATAATGGAGCGTCAGCACATTCCACCCGGCGCGACGGGCTGCCTGAGCCAGGTCCAGATTCTGCTCATTGCCGGGAAAACCATGCAGCAACAGCAACGTGGGATGCAATCCGGCTCCAGCGGCCGTGTACATGACGGCATTCATCGCCCCATCGCCTGACGGCAGGACAAAAGCGCTCATCCCCGCAGGATAGGCGGAGTCCGGGGTGGGATCGCTGATGACGGCAGGGTGGATCGCGGGGTCTTTGGCCTGCAACGGTCCAGCAAGCAGCCAGGCCAGCCCGACTATCCCAATTCCGCGTCCGATCCGATCCATCGCCTGCCCCCGATCATTAACACATGAGACGCTACCGGACAGCGCTCGCCGTCCGATGAAAGACAAAGATTGGCTCAATCCTCGCCGTCATCATCCTTGGCCAGATCCTGCGCTACCTTTGGATCGCGCAGCAACTTGTCGATGTGGCTGCCCTCGTCGAAACTGTCGTCGGCCAGGAACTTGATCTTGGCGGCATATTTCAGCCGCGTGCGCGATGCGACTTCGCGCTGGAAATAGGCGGTGTTGGTCCGCAGCGCCTTCAGCACCACTTCTTCGTCCCGCCCCAGCAGCGGCTTGATGAAGGCGGTGGCGTGGCGCAGGTCGGACGACATGCGCACTTCGGTGACGCTCACGACATGCCTGGCCAGCACATCATCATGCACGTCGCCGCGCTGGAGAATGTCGGACAGGATATGACGCACCTGCTCCCCCACGCGGAGCGCACGGACGGACGGGCCTTGGGTTTGTTGCAATGCCATAGGTTCAGCTTTCCGGCGCTATATCTTCAATTGCGACGTTCAGTTCGTCAGCAAGTTTGCGCCACAGGGCAAGTCCGCCTGCTTTCTTGCCATTTTCGACGTTGCTTAAATATGTATGGCTATGACCGACACGGCGGCCCAAATCCACAAGTGTGAAATGGCGATGCTTGCGCCAGGCGCGAAGGGGGCTTTCGCCACCCATTATCGCATCCACAACCTCAGCCGGCACATATTCCTCGCCGTCCTCTCGGCGATTTTGTGCCTTTTCGGCCGCCAGCAAATCCGCCCTGTCCTCGGCAATATCGACCAGCCGCTGATAATCTTCCATCGGCAGCATAGCGATTTTCTGGCCTGCGATTTCGACAATCTGGGCAGTCATGGGTTCACCTCATAAGCCGATCCACGCGGAGCGATATCGTCGATCCAGAGGATATTCTGCTCGATGCGAAAAATCACACGCCAGTCCTGCACCCGCAACCGATATTCCGGTCGCCCCTGCAACCGCTTCATGTTCGCCGCGAGCGAGTCTGGATCATGCGCCAGCTCCTCGATCTTCTGTCGAATGAGCGTCCGCTTGTTGGAGCGCAGCAACGCCTTCATCGCCGTTTTCGAGAAACGAATATCCACATCGCCATACTAGGGCGATGCACAAGGGCGGTCAACGAATTTAACCATTGGATAAATTCGTTGACCGCCCCTTTGTATCTTACAGCGTGCGGATGCGTTCCTCGACCTCGAACAGTTCGAGCGTATCGCCTGCCTTGATGTCGTTGGTGTCCTGCAACACAGCGCCACATTCCATGCCGGCGCGCACTTCGGATACATCGTCCTTGAAGCGGCGCAGCGAGTGGATGACCGTCTTGGACACGATGACGTCGTCGCGGGTGAGACGCGCGTTGAGCCCCTTGCGGATGACGCCTTCCTTGACCAGAAGCCCGGCCGCCTTGTCCTTCTTGCCCGCAGGGAATACCTGCAGCACTTCGGCGCGACCCACGATCGTTTCGATGCGTTCGGGGGCCAGCTGGCCCGCCATTTCGTTGCGCACTTCTTCGAGCAGGTCGTAGATCACGTCATAATAGCGCAGCGAGATTTTCTCGCGGATCGCCAGCGGACGCGCCTTGGCATTGGGACGGACGTTGAAGCCAATCAGCGGCGCGCGGCTGGCCGAAGCCAGCGTGACATCGCTCTCGGTGATCGCGCCCACGCCGGAGCTGAGGATACGCACCTTGATCTCGTCGGTCGAAATGCGGTTCAGCGCACTGACGATCGCTTCGACCGATCCCTGCACGTCGCCACGAATGACCACCGGATATTCGATGACCTTGGTGCTGAGCGCCGAGAACATATTTTCAAAGTTCGTCGGCACGGACGCGGTCCGCTTGCGGGTGATCTGTTCCTGGCGATAGGCCGCGACCTCACGGGCGCGCGCCTCATTCTCCACGACCGTCATCTGATCACCGGCCATCGGCACGCCCGACAGACCCAGCACTTCGACCGGGGTCGAGGGACCGGCGGACTTGACCTGCTGGCCCTTGTCATTGACGAGCGCGCGCACCTTGCCGCTTTCCGCGCCGATGACGAAGGTGTCACCGACCTTGAGCGTACCCTTGCGCACCAGCACGGTGGCAACCGCGCCACGGCCCTTGTCCAGCTGCGCCTCGATCACATTGCCTTCGGCGGCGCGATCGGGGTTGGCGGTCAGTTCCATGACTTCAGCCTGGAGCAGGATCTTTTCGATCAGCTCGTCCAGACCGGTTTTCTTGAGCGCGGATACCTGCACGTCCTGCACGTCGCCGCCCATATCCTCGACCACGATTTCATGTTCGAGCAGGCGCTCACGCACCTTTTGCGGGTTGGCTTCGGGCTTGTCGCACTTGTTGATCGCCACGATCATCGGCACGCCGGCGGCCTTGGTATGGTTGATCGCCTCGATCGTCTGCGGCATCAGCCCGTCGTCGGCGGCCACCACCAGGATGACGATGTCGGTCACGTTCGCACCGCGTGCGCGCATTTCCGAAAACGCCTCATGGCCCGGCGTGTCGAGGAAGGTGATGATGTCGCCACCCTTGGTCGTCACCTGATAGGCGCCGATATGCTGGGTGATGCCACCGCTTTCGCCCGCGACCACATCGGTCCCGCGCAGCGCATCGAGCAGGCTGGTCTTGCCATGATCGACATGGCCCATGATCGTGACGACAGGCGCACGGACCTTGAGCGATTCGACCGGATCGAGATCACCCTCGATACCGATTTCGACGTCGGCTTCGGACACGCGCTGGATGCGGTGGCCAAATTCCTCGACCAGCAGTTCGGCCGTGTCCTGATCGATCGACTGGTTGAGCGTGACCGCCTGCCCCATCTTGAACAGCGACTTGACCAGATCCGCGCCCTTTTCGGCCATACGATTGGCCAGTTCCTGCACGGTGATGACTTCTGGCACGACCACGTCGCGCGACTGTTTTTCGCGCGTCTTGGAGCCACCGGCATAATGGGCGCGGCGTTCCTTTTCACGGGCGCGCTTGAGCGCGGCAAGGCTGCGCGCACGGGCGCTGTCATCATCGGCCAGCGCCTTGGTGACGGTCAGCTTGCCAGCCTGGCGACGATGATCCTCACCCTTCTTCGCCCGTTCGGGCTTGGTCGGTTCGGGACGCTTGACCGGCGTAACCGGGGTGAAGCGGCGCGGCGGCGGCGGTGCGGCGCTCGTCGCGGGCTGCTCGTCCGTCGCAGCGGGTGCAACAGCGTCAGGCGCAGCAACGGCTTCCTGCGGCGCAGCAGCGGGTGCTTCTGCAACCGGCGCGGCTTCGGGGGCCTTGGCTTCCTCCACAGCAGGCGCGGACGCCGCGGTTTCGGCGGCCTGACGGTTTTCCTCGGCCCGGCGCTTTTCATTCTCGACCGCAGCGACACGCTCGGCCGCTTCGCGACGGCGCGCATCCTCCAGCGCGTTCATGCGCGCTTCCTCGGCCTCGCGCAGCAGCTTGGCCTGCAATTCCTGACGCGACATCAGGCTTTGCGGCGGCGACTGACGCGCGGGGGCAGGCTGCGGCGCACGCTGCTGAGGCGGCGGCGGGGCAGCGGGGCGGGGCGCTGCGGGTGCGGCGGTGGTCGCCACTGGCACCGGATCAGCCTGCGGCGCAGCAGCAGCGGGGGCAGCTTCGCCCGGCTTGCCCAGGACGCGGCGCCGCTTCACCTCGACCACGACCGTATTCTTGCGGCCATGGCTGAACTGCTGCTGCACCTGACCGGATTCCACGGTCCGCTTGATGCCCAGCGGCTTGCGGCCCAGAACCGGCTTGTCTTCCTTGCTGTCACTCATACGACTGAACTTAACCCTTCACTTCATCACCGGCCGGTGCAGGCACCGACGCATCATTCCATGCAATCTCGGCACCCTGCGCAGCGGAGGATTGCTCCTCCTCCTGCGCGGGCGCCTCGATAACGCAACCCAGATAGCTTTCCAAGCGGCCCAGGGCCGCACGCAGGCGTAGCGCCGCGCGCGAGTCGGTCACCGCAACATGGACGACATTATCGCGCCCCATTGCCATAGATAGGGCCTCGCGGTCCACAGGCAAGACGGTGCCTGCAAGATCGCTGCCTTCCGCTTCCTGTCCGACGCGCAGCGCCTGGTCCAGTTTGCGGTTGCCATCGGCCGCCGCATCGGCGGCGTGGAGCAGCAATTTGACCAGCCCCTTGCGGCAGGCGGTATCGATTTTTTCAGAGCCGGTGAGCAGCATGGACGCGCGCGCCTCCAGCCCCAGACGGCTGAGCAGATCCTGCCGCAGTGCCGTCTCGATCCGTTCGGGCAGGTCCGCCTCGATCTGGAGCGCGCCATCCTTGAACGACCGCGCGATCGCGCCTTTGAGCTTGCCCTTGGCGAGTGCCGTTTCCAGCTCGGCGCGGCTGACGCCGATCCATGCGCCCCGCCCCGGTGCCTTCGCCCGGACGTCGGGCAGCACCTGCCCCTCCGGCCCGATCGCAAGGCGAATGAGCGTTTCGGGGTCGGCGCGGTCGCCGGTCAATATGCATTTGCGTTCGGTCATGCGTGCCCCTCCGCCAAAACGGATGGACTGGCAACCCCAACGCTATCGGATAGGCCTAAACGCTCATCGGGGAGTGTCCGCAGCAATGGCGTCCTCCCTATCAGAGGGCGCGGACGCGCGGTCGGCCAGCAGCAAGCCCCCCGCCGCATAATTTTCCAGGCTCAGTTCGGTGATATTGATCTGGACGGCAGCCGCCGGCTTCCCCAGCCGCTCCACGAGCGACTGAGTGATGTCGGCGACCAGCGCGGCTTTCTGCTCGCGCGTTACGGCCCCGGCCAGACGGATATCAACGAACGGCATAGCGGATCAGGCTTCCTCGTCCTCGAACCAGTGCGCACGCGCGGCCATGATGATCTCATTGCCCTGCTCGTCCGACAGGCCATAGGCCGCCAAAATGCCACCCTTGTCCTCGGTGGTTTCGGTCTTGCGGCGGCGCTGGTCGATGCGCTTCTTCTGCACCAGCTCGTCGGTCGCCAAATCCGCCAGATCGTCGAGCGTCTTGATGCCCGCCTTGCCCAGCGTCACCAGCATCGCTTCAGTGAGGTGCGGCATGTCCGCCAGGGCATCCTCGACGCCCAGCGCCTGCCGCTCTTCACGCGAAGCCGCCTCGCGACGCTCCAGCGCTTCAAGCGCGCGGTTCTGCAATTCGCCCGCCAGATCATCGTCAAAGCCTTCGATCGAGGCCAGCTCGTCGATGCTGACATAGGCGACCTCTTCCAGCTCGCCAAAGCCCTCGGCCACCAGCAGCTGCGACAGCGTCTCGTCCACGTCCAGCTCGTTCTGGAACAGTTCGGACCGGGTCACGAATTCCTTCTGGCGCTTCTCGCTGGCATCAGCTTCGGTCATGATGTCGATCGCCTTGCCGGTCAGCTGGCTGGCAAGACGGACATTCTGGCCGCGACGGCCAATGGCAAGGCTCAGCTGATCGTCGGGGACGACGACTTCGATCCGCTCTTCTTCCTCGTCGATCAGCACGCGGCTGACCTGGGCGGGCTGAAGCGCGTTGACCACGAAGGTCGCGGTATCTTCCGACCAGGGGATGATGTCGATCTTCTCGCCCTGCATTTCCTGCACGACGGCCTGGACGCGGCTGCCCTTCATGCCGACGCAGGCGCCGACCGGATCGATGCTCGAATCGCGGCTGATGACGCCGATCTTGGCGCGGCTGCCCGGATCGCGGGCGGCTGCCATGATGGTGATGACACCGTCATAGATTTCGGGGACTTCCTGCGCGAACAGCTTTTTCATGAACTCTGGATGCGCGCGGCTCAGGAAAATCTGCGGTCCGCGATTTTCGCGGCGCACGTTCAGCACGACCGAGCGGATGCGGTCGCCGACGCGAACGACTTCGCGCGGGATCTGCTGGTCGCGGCGGATGACGCCCTCGGCCCGGCCAAGGTTCACGACGACATGGCCGAACTCGACCGATTTCACGACGCCGGTGATGATTTCGCCCACGCGGTCCTTGAATTCCTCATGCTGGCGCTCACGCTCGGCGTCGCGGACCTTCTGGAAGATCACCTGCTTGGCCGACTGGGCGTCGATGCGGCCCAGATCGATGGGGGGCAGCGGATCGACGATGAAGTCGCCGACGACGGCGCCCTTCTGGAGCTTTTCAGCCGCCTTGATGTCGACCTGCTTGAAATAATCCTCGACCACATCGACCACTTCGACGACGCGCCACAGGCGCAGGTCGCCGCTGTCGGGGTCCAGCTTGGCGCGAATGTCGTTCTCCGCGCCGTAGCGTGCGCGTGCGGCGCGCTGGATTGCGTCCTCCATCGCCTCGATGACGATCGCCTTGTCGATCATCTTTTCGCTGGCCACCGAATTGGCGATGGCGATCAGTTCGGCCCGGTTGGCGGAAATGGCGTTGGCCATGGAAAGAACCCTTATCCTTCGGTTTCGATATCGTCCGCACCCTCGGCAGAGAGCGGCATGGTAGCATTAATCAGCGCGTCCGTCAGCACCAGCTTGGCGGTGTCGATCAGGGCGAAGGGAATGACGACATTCCCGACCTTGGTATCCTTGAAGGCAATATCCTCGCCCTCGACCGCGCCCAGCACGCCCTTGAACGTCTTGCGATTGTCGATCGGCTCGGTCACCGTGATCCGCGCCTCGAACCCGCCCCATTCGACAAAGTCGTGCAGGCGGGTGAGCGGACGGTCGATGCCCGGCGAGCTGACCTCCAACCGATAGGCTTCCTCGATCGGATCAGTCTCGTCGAGCAGGTCGGACAGACGGCGCGAGATCGTCATGCAATCCTCGATCACCAGCTGCCGCGTTTCCCGACGCTCGGCCATGATCTGAAGCGTGCGCTCATCGCCCGACCCGAACAGCTTCACCCGGACAAGGTCAAAGCCCAAAGCCTTCACCTCCGGTTCGATCAGCGCAGTCAGTGCGGCGATGTCCGCCATGCAATCTCCAGAACAATATAAGTTTGCCGCCGCCGCAGGCGGTGTGCCTGCGACCCTGACATGTTTGACGATGTAAGGAAGCAAGGGCGATATAGGCAGGACGCAGTTAATCTGCAACATTATTCGTTCCCGCTCATTCTACAGCCAATATCTCGTCCCGTTCGCCCTGAGCTTGTCGAAGGGTCGTTCTTTCTGAAGAAGAAGAACGGGGCTTCGACATGCTCAGCCCGAACGGAGGATCGAATGCGCAATCCCCTCATTACCGCCCTGCCCCTCATCCTCATCGCCTGTTCGGCCGACAATGCCACCGGGCAGAACACCCCGGCCACGGCCAAGCCGTTCAAGACCGCGACCATTGCCGATTTCGATTCGCCCTGGGCCATGACCTTCCTGCCCGACGGTCGCGCGCTCGTGACGGAGAAAGCGGGCGAGATGATCCTGTTCGATCCGAAAAACGGCACCAAAATCCCGGTCGCAGGCATCCCCGCAGTCGACAGCGCCGGTCAGGGCGCGTTGATGGACGTCGTCCTCTCACCCAATTTTGCGCAGGACAAGGCGGTCTATTTCAGCTTTTCCGAAAGCCGCGACGGGGTGAAGGGTGTGGCGCTGGCCAAGGGCGGCTTCGCCCAGGCCAGCGACGGCACGACCAAACTGGACGGCGTGCAGGTCATCTTCCGCGCCAGCCCCTATGTCGATGGTAACGGCCATTATTCCGGCCGCATCGCCTTTTCGCCCGATGGCAAATATCTCTTCTTCACCAATGGCGAGCGGCAGAAATTCGATCCCGCGCAAGACCCCAAGGCAACATTGGGCAAGGTGCTGCGCCTGAATCTGGACGGCACGCCCGCGGCAGGCAATCCGCTGGCCGCACAGGGCTTCCACCCGGCGGTGTGGTCCTATGGCCACCGCAACCTGCTCGGCATCGCCTTCGACAAGGACGGTCGCCTGTGGGAACAGGAAATGGGACCAAAGGGCGGGGACGAGGTGAACCTCATCAAACCCAGCCTCAACTATGGCTATCCCAAAGTATCCAACGGCAGCCATTATGACGGCCGCGACATTCCCGATCACGCCCCCGGCGACGGTTTCGAAGCCCCCAGGGTCAGCTGGAACCCGGTCATCTCGCCCGGTGGCCTCCTCTATTATTCCGGCAATCTCTTCCCGGCGTGGAAAGGCTCACTCTTCATCGGCGGCCTGTCCAGCAAGGCGCTGGTCCGGGTCAAGCTGGATGGCGACAAGGCCAGCAAGGCAGACCAGTGGGACATGGGCGCGCGCATCCGCGAGGTCGAACAAGGCCCGGACGGCGCGCTCTGGGTGCTGGAAGATGGCGGCGACGGGTCGCAGGGTCGATTGCTGAAGCTGACGCCTGCGGGGTGAAAAACACACGTTCGTCATGCTGACGAAAGTCAGCATCCAGGGCGGCACAAACCCGCCCTGGATGCCGGGTCAGGTTCGACATGACGACGTATAATTACACCAACCGGCTCTGCTTGACCGCCGCTTCGATGAAGCTGGCGAACAGCGGATGCGGGTCGAACGGCTTTGATTTCAGCTCCGGGTGGAACTGCACGCCGACAAACCAGGGATGGTCGGGCCGCTCGACGATTTCGGGCAGCGTGCCGTCGGGCGACATGCCGGAAAAGATCAGGCCGCCTTTTTCCAGTGGTTCGCGATAGCCCGCATTCACCTCATAGCGATGGCGATGCCGCTCGCTAATCTCGTCGGTGCCGTAAATGCCCGCGACCACGCTGTTGCCGGTCAGTTTCGCCGGGTAAGCTCCCAGCCGCATCGTGCCGCCCAGATCGGTTTCGGCGGTGCGCTTCTGCAAGCCTTCCGCGCTCATCCATTCGGTGATCAGGCCCACGACCGGCTCGGAAGTCTCGCCAAATTCGGTGGTGGAGGCCGCCGCGATCCCCGCCGTATTGCGCGCGCCCTCGATGCAGGCCATCTGCATCCCCAGGCAAATGCCGAAAAATGGCACATTGCGTTCACGCGCAAATTTGACGCTGGCGATCTTGCCTTCCGACCCGCGCACACCAAAGCCGCCGGGGACCAAAATGCCGTGCATCGGCTCCAAAAAAGCGGCGACATCGTCGCCCTTCTCGAACAGTTCGGCGTCGATCCACTTGATCTTCACCTTCACCCGATTGGCAAAGCCGCCATGAGTCAGCGCCTCGTGCAGCGATTTATAGGCGTCGGGCAGGCCGACATATTTGCCTACCACGCCGATCGTGACTTCGCCTTCCGGGTTCTGCTGCCGGTCCATAATGTCGTCCCACCGCTCCAGCGACGGAACAGGCGCACCCTCGATACCAAAGGCGCGCAGCACTTCGGCGTCCAGACCTTCGGCATGATATTGGGCGGGAACGCCATAGATGCTGCTGGCGTCGAGCGCCGGGATGACGGCTTCGGGCCGCACATTGCAGAACAGCGCAATCTTGCGCCGCTCGCTTTCAGGCAGCGGATGTTCGCAGCGGCACAGCAATATGTCGGGCTGGATACCCAGCGATGTCAGTTCGCGCACGCTATGCTGGGTCGGCTTGGTCTTAAGCTCACCCGCCGCAGCAATGTACGGCACCAAAGTCACATGGACGAAGATCGACTGGCCGCGATCCAGATCATTATGCAGTTGGCGAATCGCCTCCATGAAGGGCAGCGATTCGATGTCGCCCACCGTGCCGCCAATCTCGCACAGCACGAAATCGATGTCGTCGGTGTCGGCCAGCGCGAACGCCTTGATCTCGTCGGTGACGTGCGGAATGACCTGCACCGTCGCGCCCAGATAGTCGCCGCGCCGTTCCTTGGTGATGATCGTCTGATAGACGCGGCCCTGCGTCACATTGTCGCTCTGCCGCGCGGAAACGCCGGTAAAGCGCTCATAATGACCCAGGTCCAGATCGGTCTCCGCCCCGTCGTCGGTCACATAGACTTCGCCATGCTGATAGGGCGACATCGTGCCGGGATCGACGTTCAGATAGGGATCGAACTTGCGAATTCGCACGCGATAGCCCCGCGCCTGCAACAGCGCTGCCAGGGATGCGGCCATCAGGCCTTTACCAAGCGAGGAGACCACGCCGCCGGTGATGAAAATATACCGCGTCATGGGAGAAGAGGCCTAGCCTTTCAGAACAACAAAGAGCAAGCGCGCGAATCTACGCACGCTTAAAAAATATTCGAAATGTCGATGAACGGTTTAGTTGGCGAGCGGAACAGCGCCGTTGCTGGCCGCATTCGCCGCACCCGCCAGCGGGTCAGCGCTGGTCGCCGGCGCGTTCTGCATGACCGGTGCCTGCTTGACCAGCGACGTGTCGATGTCGCTGGGCGCATGACGCACCGACGCGATCACAGCCATGACGATGGACAAAGTGACGAAGATCGTCGCCAGCACCGTGGTCGATCGCGTCAAGAAATCCGCCGCGCCGCGCGCCGACATGAAGCCCGCCGGGCTGCCGCCCACGCCCAGCCCGCCGCCTTCCGACTTCTGCATCAGGATGACGGTAACCAGCAGGGCGGCGATGATCGCCTGCACGACGAGAAGGAAAGTGAACATGCGACGGGTTCTGTCCGGAAATGGGGTGCGTTGCCGCGCACATAGCGATGAAGCGACGCGGGGGCAACCATGGGTATCTGACTCGATTCCAAATCCGTTCGCCCTGAGCGAAGTCGAAGGGCTCTGCTGAGCCGCAGGCGAAGCTGCTTCGCTCCGCTCAGCAAAAGGCTTCGACTTCGCTCAGCCCGAACGGATGTCGGATTACCCAGCCGCCGCAATAATCGGCGCGAACTTGCCTGCCGTCAGGCTCGCGCCGCCGACCAGCCCGCCATCAACGTCCGCGATGGCCAGCAATTCCGCCGCATTGTCGCCATTCATCGACCCGCCATAGAGAATGCGCATCCCGTCGGCTTGCCCGCCGATCCGGCTGGCCAGCGCAGCGCGCAGCGCCCGGTGCATCGCGTCGACCGCCTCCATCGTCGGAATCCGCCCGGTGCCGATCGCCCAGATCGGCTCATAAGCAATCGCCAGCCAGTCCGCCGCCGCGCCTTCGGGCAAGGACGCCAGCAACTGCGCAGACACGACCGCTTCAGCGTCGCCCGCGTCGCGCACGTCCAGGCTTTCGCCCACGCACAAGATGACGTTCAGCCCCGCCGCCTTGGCCGCCAGCGCCTTGGCCGCAACGTCGCCATCGCTCTCGCCCTGGTCCTGCCGCCGTTCGCTATGGCCGACAATGGCCCAGCTCGCCCCCGCTTCCGCCAGCATCGCGCCCGACAGGCAACCGGTATGCGCGCCACTGGCGTTCATGTGACAATCCTGCGCCCCGATAAAGGCCCCGCCCCGAACCTGCGCCGCCGCCGCGATCAGTGTCGCAGGCACGCATAGTCCTACATCCACCCCCCGATGATCGGTCGCGATGCCGCCTATCGCTTCGACTTCCCCCAGATGCGCCTTAAGGCCATTCATCTTCCAGTTGCCCACGACGAGTTTACGCCTGTTCATGGATTATATTTCCCCATATTTGTTTTTGCTGCACGCTTGGTCGCGATGAACGGCGTGGGGAGATTTGTCCAGACCGGCTACGCCAGACCTTGCATGACCGTGGGCGCTTGCCGCCGCGCCTATACCGCCTTAAAGCGACCGCCATCACGCCCGCTGTTCGGACATTTTCATGCTTGCTGTCTTTCGCCGCTTCATTCGCTCCAGGTTCGGCGCGGTCTTTGCGATCCTCTTCCTGGCGGTCATCGCCGGTGCCTTCGTTCTGGGCGATCTGTCCAGCGGCCAGTTCGGCAGCAGCCTGACCGGCGGTGGCGGCACAGCGGCCAAGGCGGGCAGCCACAAGCTGTCGCAAAACGAAGTGCAGGACCGTATCCAGCGCGTCTATGAAAATGCCCGCAAATCCAATCCCGGCCTGCTGATCGGTGATTTCTTCGCGCAGGGCGGCGCGACACAGGTGTTCGACCAGCTTGTCGCATCGCTGACGCTGCGCGCCTTTGCCGACGATCAGGGCGTGCATATCTCCAAGCGGCTGGTCGATGCGCAGATTGCGCAGATCCCAGCTTTTCAGGACGCTGCGGGCAATTTCAGCCAGGATAATTTCCGATCGCTGCTGATCCGCGAACGCATCACCGAACAGGCGCTGCGCGACGATATCAGCCGCGAAATTCTCCAGCGCCAATTGCTCGGTCCGGTGGGTCTGGGCGTCAAGCTCTCCGACTCTCTGGTGCTGCCCTATGCCTCGCTGCTGCTCGAAGCACGGCAGGGCACGATCGCCGCCATCCCGGCGGTCGCCTTCCTTGATGACAAGGCACCGACCGACGCGCAACTGGCCGATTATTACAAGCGCAACGCTGATCGCTTCACCATCCCCGAACAGCGCCGCATCCGCTATGCCGTGATCGACGCGCAGCGTTTCGCGCAGGCCTCGCAGCCCAGCGAGGCGGACATCGCCGCCGCCTATAATCAGAACAAGGCTGCTTACGCCGCCAAGCAGAGCCGCAGCATCGAGCAACTTGTGCTGCCGACGCAGGCAGGCGCCAAGGCGATTGCCGATAAGGTCAAGGGCGGCACGTCGCTGTCCGCCGCCGCAAAGGGCGCTGGCCTGGAAGCGCTGACCTTGGCCGACCAGAGTCAGGCTGCGCTCACCGCATCGGCGGGCAAGGCGATTGCCGACGCTGCCTTTGCTGCCAAACAGGGCGATCTGGTCGGTCCGGTGCGTGGGTCTCTGGGCTGGGTCGTGCTGCGCGTCACCGCGATCACCGAAACGCCCGCCCGTCCGCTCGCCTCTGTGCGTGGCGAACTGGTCGAGACGCTGCGCGCGCAAAAGGAAAAGGCGCTGCTGACCGAATTGACCGGCAAGCTGGAGGACCAGATTGCCGATGGCGGCACGTTCGAGGAAGTGGTCAAGGATAATGGCCTGAAACTCGAAACCAGCCCGCTGCTGCTCGCCACCGGCAAGCAGGTCGAGGATTCGGCCTATGTCCCCTCCGCCGACCTGCAACCGCTGGTCGCGCCCGCCTTCGCGATGAACGCGGACGATGACGCGCAGCTGGTGCCGATCACCCCGGACAAGCGCTATGCGCTGATCGCCGCCAGTGAGATCGTCGCCGCTGCGCCGCCGCCACTGGCCAAGGTCAAGGCACTGGTGCAGGCGCAGTACAAGCTCAATCAGGGCAATGAAAAAGCCAAGAAGGTCGCGGAGGATATCCGGGCCAAGGTCGCCAAGGGCATGAAGCTGGCCGATGCCGTCGCGGCTGTCGGCGTCAAGCTGCCCGCGCCGCAGGTGCTGGGCGGCCGCCGCGCCGACATCATGCGCGGTGAGCAGCGTCCCCCGGCCGAGGTCGCCATCCTCTTTTCGATGGCGGCGAACACGGTCAAGACGCTTCCCATAGGCCAGGATCGCGGCACCTTCGTCGTGCAATTGAACGCTATCCAGCGCGGCGATGCCAAGGGTCAGCCCGAATTGCTCCGCCAGGTTCGCGACCAACTGGGCGAAGTCGTCGGCCAGGAATATGGCCAGCAATTCGAGCGCGCGGTCGAAAAGGAACTGGGCGTGACCCGCAATGCCAAGGCCGTGGCAGACGCCCGCTCGGCGCTGACCGCCACCAACAGCGGCGGGCAGTAATATGGGCGCGACGGGCGGGGACGGCATCGCTTCGGCGCGCGCGGCGCTGGCGCGGGGCGAATCGGCGCTGGTGTGGCGGCGGCAGATTGCCGACACCGACACGCCGATATCCGCCGCGCTCAAATTGTTCGAGGCGGATCGTGGCGACTTTCTGCTGGAATCGGTGGAGGGCGGCGCGGTGCGTGGTCGGCATAGCCTGATCGGCCTGGCCCCCGACCTCCTGTTCCGCGCCGATGGCAACATGGCCCAGATCAACCGCCAATGGGCGACCGACCGCAATGCGTTCGAGCCGGTTGAGGCTGACGCGCTGACCGCGCTGCGGTCGCTGGTCGCCGAATGTCGCGCGGAACTCGATCCCGCTCTGCCCGCCGCGCTCGCCTGCCTGGTCGGCTATTTCGGTTATGAAACGGTCGGGCTGGTCGAAAAACTGCCCCGCCCCGCCCCTAATCCCATCGCCCTGCCCGATATGCTGTTCGTGCGCCCGACCGTGATCCTGGTATTCGACCGGCTGGCCGACGCCCTCTATCTGGTCGCGCCGGTGTGGAAGGGCAGCTTCACCGACGCCGAAGGCGCTGCTGATCGGGCGATCGACGCCGCGCTCGAACGGATCGACGCCACCGCCGCACGCCTCGCCGCCCCGCTGCCCGCCACGCCCCCACCGGCGGACATGGCCGATATCGCGGTCACCCCGGTGCTGGAGCCGGGCCGCTATGCCGCCATGGTGACCAAGGCCAAGGATTATATCGTCGCGGGCGATATTTTTCAGGTCGTGCTGGCGCAGCGCTTCACCAGCCCCTTCACCCTGCCCCCGATCGCCCTCTATCGCGCGCTGCGCCGCATCAATCCCTCGCCTTTCCTCTATTATCTCGACCTGCCCGGCTTCGCGCTGATCGGCTCGTCCCCTGAGATATTGGTCCGCGCCCGCGACGGCGAAGTCACGATCCGCCCGATCGCAGGCACCCGTCCGCGCGGCAAGAATGCGGTGGAGGACGCCGCCAACCGCGAAAGCCTGCTGTCCGATCCCAAGGAACGCGCCGAGCATCTGATGCTGCTGGACCTGGGCCGCAACGATGTCGGCCGCGTCGCGACGGCTGGCAGCGTGACCGTGACCGACAGCTACAGCGTCGAATTTTACAGCCATGTCATGCACATCGTCTCCAACGTCGTCGGCCAGCTATCGCCGGACAAGGACGCGATCGACGCGCTGTTCGCAGGCTTCCCGGCCGGGACGGTATCGGGCGCACCCAAGGTTCGCGCGTGCGAGATCATCGCCGAACTGGAACCCGAAACCCGCGGCGCCTATGCGGGCGGGGTCGGCTATTTCGGCCCGGACGGCAATATGGACAGCTGCATCGTCCTGCGCACCGCCGTGCTGAAAGACGGCGTCATGCATGTGCAGGCGGGCGCAGGGATCGTCGCGGACTCGACCCCCGAATATGAACAGCGCGAATGCGAAGCCAAGAGCGGCGCGCTGCTGGCAGCCGCCCGCGAAGCCGTGGCGCTGGCGCGCGAAAGCGGCTTCGGCCAATAAAAATCCTCTCGTCATCCCAGCGAAAGCTGGGATCTCCCTTCTTTTGCTCAAGCGCCGAAAAGAAAAATGGGATGCCAGCTTTCGCTGGCATGACGTATTTAGCGGAGCAATATCACCGGCACGCCCGCCACCCTGTCGCGCCCCGTTCCGCCTGATCCAGATGGAAATGATCGCGGTGCGCCTTGTTATAATCGGGCGACAGCACCGTCGAAAACAGGTCACACGCGCCATCCCGCACCGCGCGCAGAAACTCGGCGTCCCTGGCCTTGCCGTCCCAGTCGTTCAGCACGCTCACCTGCTGCCCATCCGCCAGCACGAACGCCGATATGTCGATCGCGTCGGCAGTCGCATGTTCACTGAAATCGCCAGCACTGCGCCCGTACATCCGCCGACAGCTATAGCTGCCAAAATGCCGCATCGACGCAACTGGCTGGCCATAGATGCGCTGCGCGGCAGGCTGCACCACCTGCCATTCCCACAGCTTGAGCGCCGCCACCACCGGGCAGGAGGGCGCAACAGCCGCCGGGGACAGGGCCACCGCCCCGCGCTCCGCCTTCAGCCGGACGGCGTCATCATAAACGCACTGGCCCGACCCGCCGGGCTGCATCGCGCTATAGGCAACCCCCGCCCGCTCCAGCAGCGCCAGGCATTGCGCCCGATCCCCCGTCAGCGCCGCCAGCTTGCGTCCGGTAAACAGCCCGATCGGCTGACCAAGGTCGATATCGGTCCAGGGCAAATCCTGCGGTCTTTGCCGCATCACGGCATAGCCCAGCAAAATCAAACACAGCAAGCCGCCCCATAAAAGGCAACGGCGCAGGATCAGGTGAAGGCGACGCATCCCCTAACCACGCCGGGCCTGCCGCAAAGGTTCCGAGGTGACGGGATAACCCAGATGATCGGGGATGCACAAATGCCGCTCCCCGTCGCGATCCTCCAGCCATGGCCGCACCTTCTCCACCGGATGGGCGGCGGCATGGGTGACCAGATCGGCATGGCTCCCGGCCAGCGCCAGCCGTTCCAGATTGCGGCGGGTGGGGAAGATGACATGCCCCTCCCCCGCATCGCACCGCGCCAGCGTCGCCGCCGCACTGCTCCAGAACAGATGCACATTTTCGGTCGCGTCGGCGATCGCCTCCTGCCCGTCGGGCGCGCGGGCGAGGTAGAAGCGCGTATCATAGACCCGGATCGCCTTCTCGAACGGCGCGGGGTGCCAGCGGGCAAAGGGCGTCAACGCATCGAGCGCCAGCGCTAGCCCATGCGCGTGGAGCAGATCACCCAACCCCGCCCCGCTGAGCAACCCTTGTCGGATCGAGACCACCGCCGCGCCATCGACCACGCCCGCCAGCCCGACCCCCAGCCCGCTTTCCTCGATCGTCTCGCGAATCGCCGCGATCCGCGCCGCCGCCTCGTCCAGGTCCAGCCCATGGTCGATCCGCGCGGCCAGCTGCCGGTCATGCGCGTCCACGCCCCCGCCGGGAAACACCAGCGCGCCAGCGGCAAAGGCCATGGTCGACGCCCGCTCCATCATCAAAATGTCGGGCGGCCCATCGGGCCGGTCGCGCACGATCACCACCGTCGCGGCGGGGCGACCTGCATCATCCTCTGTCGTCATGCCCTTGCTCTAGGCGCAGCAGCGCCCAACGGTAAAGCCCGCCGCAGCGATCCCCTCACCCCGCCTGCGCCAGTTCCAGAAACTGGCGCAACGTCGGCGTCTCATCATCCCGCCGCCACGCCAGCCCCGTCTCCAGCATCGGCGCATCGCCCAGATCGGCATAGACCACACCCGCGCGCGCCAGATTGCGCAGCGACGCCGGGACCAGCGCAATCCCCAGACCCGCCGACACCAGGCTGATGATCGTCTGCATCTGGATCGCCTGCTGCACGATATTGGCCTGCCCGCCCCGCGCCGCATAATAGCCGGTGACCAGATCGTGAAATGCAGGCGCCACCGCGCGCGGGAACAGGATCAGCGGCAACGACACGATGGCGTCGGCATCAATCGCCCCCGCCTCCACCCACTGCTCCGGCAGCGCCGCGACCAGCGGCTCGCGGATCAACCGGCGGTAACAAAGCTCCGGCGGCAAAGGCGTGTCAGCAGGCGGGATCAATATGCCCGCATGGGCCTGCCCCGCCAGCAAGGCGGGTATCTGCACATCGCTGGTCGCCTCGGTCAGGCGGATTTCGACTTGCGGGAACAGCGCAGCATAGCGCCGCACCAGCGCGGGCAGCACGCTATAATCGGCGGTGCTGACGAAGGACAAGGCCAGATGCCCGGCCCGCCCCTCCCGCAACTGCCGCGCGCTGTCGGGCAGCGCATCGATCGCCGCGATCGCAGGGCGCACCTGCTCAAGCCATTGCGCCCCGAACGGGGTCAGCGCCACCCGTCGCTTGGTCCGCGCAAACAGGGCCGCGCCCAGTTCGCGCTCCAGCATCAGGATCGATTGGCTCAGCGGCGGCTGGGTCATGTGCAGCCGTTCCGCCGCCTGCCCGAAATGCAGCGTGTCGGCGACCGTGACAAAATGCCGCAACTGGCGAATATCCATCTTTCATATGTCCTACGACCTAATAGGCCATCAATAATATATTTCACACCCAATCCCAACGGGTATAAAGCGGCCCCAAGAGGATTATCTTTTCAGGGACACTGACCATGCCGGCCTATCGCTCCAGAACCACCACCCACGGCCGCAACATGGCGGGGGCGCGCGGCCTGTGGCGCGCGACGGGCATGAAGGATGAGGATTTCGGCAAGCCGATCATCGCCGTCGTCAACAGCTTCACCCAGTTCGTGCCGGGCCATGTTCACCTCAAAGACCTGGGCCAGCTCGTCGCCCGCGAAATCGAGGCGGCAGGCGGCGTCGCCAAGGAATTCAACACCATCGCGGTCGATGACGGCATCGCCATGGGCCATGGCGGGATGCTCTATTCCTTGCCAAGCCGGGATCTGATCGCCGACAGCGTCGAATATATGGTCAACGCCCATTGCGCCGACGCGATGGTCTGTATCTCCAACTGCGACAAGATCACGCCCGGCATGTTGATGGCCGCGATGCGCCTCAACATCCCCGCCGTGTTCGTCTCCGGCGGGCCGATGGAGGCGGGCAAGGTCGTGATGCGCGGCAAGGAAGTAGCGCTCGATCTGGTCGACGCCATGGTCGTCGCCGCCGACGAAAGCTATACCGACGAAGAAGTCAAAACCATCGAACGCTCTGCCTGCCCGACCTGCGGGTCATGTTCGGGCATGTTCACCGCCAATTCGATGAACTGCCTGACCGAAGCGCTCGGCCTCTCATTGCCCGGCAACGGATCGACACTCGCCACCCATTCGGACCGCGAGCGCCTGTTCCGCGAAGCCGGCCATGTCATCGTCGATCTCGCCAAGCGCTGGTATGAACAGGATGACGCCACCGCCCTGCCGCGCACCATCGCCAGCTTCTCCGCGTTCGAAAACGCCATGAGCTTGGATATCGCCATGGGCGGCTCCACCAACACCGTCCTCCACCTCCTCGCCGCCGCCCATGAAGGCGGGGTCGATTTCACCATGGCCGATATCGACCGCCTGTCCCGCCGCGTCCCCTGCCTGTGCAAGGTCGCGCCCGCCAAGCAGGACGTGCATATGGAGGATGTCCATCGCGCCGGTGGCATCATGGCGATCCTGGGCGAACTGGAGCGCGCAGGGCTGGTCGACACCAGCCTGCCGACCGTCCACGCCCCCACCATGGCCGCTGCGCTGGCCCGCTGGGACATTGGCCGCACCAACAGCGATGAAGTCCGCAACTTCTTCCGCGCGGCCCCCGGCGGCGTCCCGACCCAGACCGCGTTCAGCCAATCCGCCCGCTGGGAGGAGCTGGACATCGACCGCGAAAAGGGCGTGATCCGCTCGGCCGACCATCCCTTCTCCAAGGATGGCGGCCTCGCCGTCCTTTACGGCAACCTCGCGCCCGAAGGCTGCATCGTCAAGACGGCGGGTGTGGACGATTCGATCCTGACCTTCCACGGCACCGCGCGCGTCTATGAAAGCCAGGACGCCTCGGTCGCGGGCATTTTGGGCAATGAAGTCAAGGCCGGCGACGTCGTCGTCATCCGCTACGAAGGGCCAAAGGGCGGCCCCGGTATGCAGGAAATGCTCTACCCGACCAGCTATCTGAAATCGAAAGGTCTGGGCAAGGAATGCGCGCTCATCACCGACGGGCGCTTCTCCGGCGGCACGTCAGGCCTGTCGATCGGCCATGTCTCGCCCGAAGCAGCCGAAGGCGGCCTCATCGCCCTCGTCCAGACCGGCGACCCGATCATCATCGACATTCCCAACCGTGTGATCAAGCTGGACATAGATGATGCCCTCCTGGCCGAACGCCGCGCCGAAATGGAGAAAATGGGCATCAAGGCCTGGAAGCCCTTTGGCCGCAAACGCGAAGTCTCCCCCGCGCTCCGCGCCTACGCCGCCATGACCACCAACGCCGCCAAAGGCGCGGTGCGGGACGTCAGCCAGATCGAAAAATAGAACGACATTCCGTTCGCCCTGAACCTGTCAAAGCCTGTCCCAATCGACTGCTGCAAGCAGTCAGTCGAAGCGGGCTGTCCTTCCGCCAAAGAAAGGACAAGGCTTCGACAAGCTCAGCCCGCCGCCTCGTGCCGGAACAGCCGCGCGATCTGCATCGCAATCTCGCGCGAGCTGAGGCGACCGGGGCGGAACCAGTCCGCCGCCGCATTGAGCTGGGACAGGAGCAGGTTGCGATAGATGGACCGGTCGATCGCCGCGGGCAGAGGCAGGTCATCAACGATCGCCCGAAACAACTGCTCGAACCGGTCGCGCCGCGCCACCAGTTGCGTGCGCACCGCGTCAGGCACTTCGCGAAAATCATTCATCATCGGCATCGTCAGCGAATCGGGCGCCAGTTGCACCTCCAGCAGCGCCACGCACGCCGCCTCCAGCCGGTCCCACGGATCGGCCGCTGCCGCCACCGCCGCCGCGATCCGCGCTTCCGCAGCATCCAGCGCACCATTATGCAGTTCGACGAACAGCGCGTCCTTGGACTTGATATGATGATAGAGCGACCCGCCCAGCACCCCCGACGCCTCGCCAATGTCGCGCATCGACGTGCCGCGATAGCCCTTGCGCGCGAACAGCTGCGCCGCGACCGCGAGTATCTCGTCGCGCCGCGACCGCACCCCTTCTTCGCTTCCCGCCTGCTTGCTCATGCGCCTTGGTCTAGCACAGAAATCCGCCCCGGATCATCCCGGCAATAATAGCGAACTGTCGCCATAGCTGTAAAAACGATAGCCCGACCCGATCGCATGATCATAGGCCGCCCGCATCCGCTCCGTCCCCATGAGCGCCGACACCAGCATGAATAAGGTCGATTTGGGCAGATGGAAATTGGTCATCAGCCCGTCGACTGCGCGGAACTTGTAGCCCGGTGTGATGAAGATGCGGGTTTCATCGGCAAAGGCGCGGATGATCCCGTCCTCCCCCGCCGCGCTTTCCAGCAGGCGCAAGCTGGTGGTGCCAACCGCAATCAGCCGCCCGCCCGCAGCCCGCGCGGCATTGAGCCGATCCGCCGTCGCCGCCTCGATCCGCCCCCATTCGGCGTGCATCCGATGATCGTCGGTATCGTCCGCCTTGACCGGCAGGAACGTCCCCGCGCCGACATGCAGCGTCAGCGTCTCGGTCGCGATTCCCCGCTCTGCCAGCCCCGCCATCAATTCTGGCGTGAAATGCAGCGCAGCCGTCGGCGCTGCCACCGCGCCATCCTCCCGCGCGAACATGGTCTGATAATCCGCCCGGTCGCGCTCGTCGGTCGGGCGCTTGCTGGCGATATAGGGCGGCAGCGGCATCCGCCCCGCCCGCTCCAGCAGAACCTCCACCGGCTCTTCACCCTCGAAACTCAGCGTCACTCCGCCATCATCGTCGCGCGGCCCGGCAATGGCAGTCACGCCAGCGCCAAAATCGATCCGCTCACCGTCGCGCACCCGCTTGGCATTGCGCAAAAAGGCCTGCCACTGGCGCAGTCCCAGCCTTTTATGCAGTGTCGCCCCGATCCGCGCATTGCCGCGCATCCCCTCCAGCTGCGCGGGAATGACGCGCGTGTCGTTGAACACCAGCACATCGCCCGCCCGCAGCAACGACGGCAGATCACGCACGCTCAGGTCAGCAAAATCACCCTCGCCCGGCACCAGCAACAAGCGCGCGCTATCGCGCGGAGACGCGGGCCGCAGCGCGATATTCTCCGGCGGCAGGTCGAAATCGAAAAGGTCTACGCGCATGGTCCAGGGCGTTTCGTTGAACTGGCCCTCCCCTGCAAGGGGATTATCGCGAAATTCATCCTTCACAAATTTTCACGTCATCCCCGCGCAGGCGGGGCCCTAAAATCATGACGACAAGGTAGGAGATGGATTCCCGCCTGCGCGGGAATGACTAAGATTTGCTGGCCTATCCGAATTTCGCAACGATCCCTGCAAGGGGAGGATGCCGATCGTGGATGCGGACTATATTACTTCTTCGGCGCGCCAATAATCGACGGCGCGACTGGCGCAACCGGCGCAGTCACCGGTGGCTTGCCGTCGCTCTCGATCGACGCCTGCAAAATCACGGTCGGATTGGCGGGCGGCTCGCCCTGCGCGATCGCGTCGACATAATTCATGCCCTCGATCACCCGGCCGAACACCGTATATTTCTTGTCCAGCTGCATCCGCGGCAGCAGCACGATGAAGAACTGGCTGTTGGCGCTATCCTCGCCCTGCGCGCGCGCCATGGACACGGTGCCGCGCAGATGCGGCATCGGGTTGAACTCCGCCTTCAGGTCCGGCAAAGTCGAACCGCCGGTGCCATCGCCCTTGGGATCGCCACCCTGCGCCATGAAGCCGGGGATGACGCGATGGAATTTCAGGCCGTTATAGAAACCCTGCCGTGTCAGCTCCTTGATCCGCTCGACATGGCCGGGCGCGATGTCGGGGCGCAGCTGGATGCGCACCCGCCCGCCGCTCGACAGATCCAGGTCCCAGATATTCTGCGGATCGGCTGGCACCACGGCTGGCGGCAGCTTGGGGGTCAGGTCGCCGCCCAGCGACTTGGCATTTTCCGCCGCCCGCGCTGCGGCCTCCGCCTTCTTCATATCGTCGCCCTTGGCCACGCCACCCTGGGCATAGGCCAGGCCGGACGCGGTAAGGGCGATGCCGATCGCCACGGTCTTGAGCGCGCAGGTGAAACGCATGAGACTTACTTTCCTCAATATCTTGGCCGTCCTGATAGCGCGCTGATCGCGATTGGCAACTGAACGCAGGCTGAGCGGTATTAAACTCAGCCTTTACGCCCTATCGCCTCGACCCGCGCCACCACCTCGTCACGCACCACCGGCCCGACGAACTTATGGATCGGCCCGCCATAAAGCGCGATTTCCTTGACCAGCCGCGACGCGATCGGTTGCAGGCACACGTCCGCCATCAAAAACACGGTCTCGACGCGGGCGTTGATCTGCTGGTTCATGCCCGCCATCTGATATTCATATTCAAAGTCCGCCACCGCGCGCAGCCCGCGAATGATGACGCTGGCCCCCTGCGATTCGGCAAAATCCATCAGCAGCGAATTGAATCCGACGACCACGATGTCAGCGTCGATCCCGGCACATTCGCGCCGCACCATTTCCAGCCGCTCTTCATCGCTGAACATCGGCGATTTGCTGATATTGGTGGTCACCCCGATCACCAGCCGGTCGACCAGCTTCGCGCCGCGGCGGATGATGTCCATATGCCCCAATGTGATGGGATCGAACGTGCCGGGATAGACACCGATGCGCTGCTTGCTCATGGTCTTTAGCGATCCCTCTCCACGATATAGTCGGCAATGGCGCGCAGCAGGTCCGCCTCGACGCCATAGCCATGCAGATGCGCCTTGGCCTGATCGACCAGCATATGCGCCTGCGCCCGCGCCCGATCGACGCCCAGCAGCGACACGAACGTCTCCTTGCCCGCCGCCGCATCCTTGCCCAGCGCCTTGCCCGCCAGCGCCGCGTCGCCCTCTACGTCCAGCAGATCGTCGGCAATCTGGAACGCCAGGCCAATGTCGCGCGCATAGCCGTGCAGCCCTTTGCGTGCGTCCGCCGGGATCCGCGCCATGATCGCGGCGGCATCGACGCAAAAGGCGATCAGCGCCCCGGTCTTGAGATTTTGCAGTCGGGTGACGGTGGCCAGGTCAAACCTTGCATGTTCCGCCTCCAGGTCCATCATCTGCCCGCCCGCCATGCCAGCCGGGCCGCTCGCCAGCGCCAGCGCGCGCACCAGTTCGATCCGCACGAACGGGTCGGGATGGGTCTCCTCGTCGGACAATATCTGGAACGCCAGATCGTGCAGGCAATCGCCCGCCAATATCGCCGTCGCCTCGTCAAACGCCTTGTGAACGGTCGGCTTGCCCCGGCGCATATCGTCATCGTCCATCGCGGGCAGGTCGTCATGCACCAGCGAATAGACATGGATGCACTCGATCGCCAGGCCGACCCGCAGCGCCGATTCGCGCGACAGATGGAACAGGTCGCTGGTCGCCTGCACCAGCAATGGCCGCAACCTTTTGCCCCCGCCGATCGCGGCATGGCGCATCGCTTCATAGAGCCGCGCCCGTGGATCGTCCGGCACGCTCAGCAGATGGTCGAACGCGGTGTCGATCGCCGCCGCGACTTCCGCCGCGCGCACCGTCACCAATGCCCCTGCGGAGGCCGCCTCTCCCCCGGTCATGCCGCTCACTCCGTGCCGAACGGCTGCGCGCCGGTCACAGCGCCATTGGCGTCGATCGTCAGCTTGGCGATCCGTGCTTCGGCCGCTGCCAGCCGCTCGGTGCAGCGTTTGCGCAATTCTTCGCCCTGCGCATAGAGCGAGATCGACTCGTCGAGCGGCACGTCGCCGCTTTCAAGCCGCCGCACGATCGTTTCGAGCGCGCGCAAGGCGTCCTCGAAAGAGAGCGTTGCCGGATCGGGGGGCGCTATGCTGCTATCGTCTGCCATGTCCCTGCATTGACCGCCGCCGCCGCCCCGGTCAAGCCATCACACCGGCTTTCATGCCCGCTTTCATGACTGTCACATAGCCGTCATGACGTCATATGATAGCGATAGCGGACTGTGGGCAGTTTTGCGTTGACGCAGCATGTTGCAGATGCACATAGAAGGACCGCTATGAAATTTTATCTCCCCCTTATCGCCGTTGCCTCGCTCAGCCTGCTGGCCGCCTGCAACAAGAGTGACGAACCCGAAGTCGTGGGCGGCCCTGCCGATCCGATGGCTGCCGAGCTGGCCAATGCCGCGCCGGTCGAGCTGCCGCCGTCGGTCAAGGCCAACAAGCAGTTCCGCTGCAAGGATAACAGCCTGATCTTCGTCGACTATATGAGCGACGACAAGACCGCCCAGCTGCGCACTGAAAAGGGCGGCACCGCCACCACGCTGAAGGCCGCCGAAGTCGGCAAGCCCTTCACCGCCGAAGGCTTTGAAGTCAGCGGCGCGGGCGACGACGTCACCATCACCGTACCCGGCAAGGGCGCACAGGCCTGCCACGTCTAAGACGCGCGCAACCTCATCCTTTTCCCAGGCCGGACCTTCCCAAAGGTCCGGCCTTTTTCTTATCCCACCTACCTTCTCCCCGCTGGGGAGAAGGATAGTAAGCCTTGCCGAACGCAGTGAGGTTAGGCGCACTTGGAAGAGGGGGTTCGACGCAGGTGCTGCGCGCACCCCCCCACACCCACCATTGTGAATCCCGCTTGGCCCCGCTAAAGGCGCGCACATGTCCAGCACCGCTCCCCACATCACCCCGGAAATCGTCGCCGAACATGGCCTCAGCCCGGAAGAATATGACCGCGTCCTAAAGGCCATCGGCCGCGAGCCGAACCTCACGGAACTGGGCATATTCTCGGTCATGTGGTCGGAGCATTGCTCCTATAAATCCTCCAAAATCCACCTGATGAAGCTGCCGACCACCGGCCCGCAGGTCATTTGCGGCCCCGGCGAAAACGCCGGCGTGGTCGACATTGGCGATGGGCAGGCGGCGATCTTCAAGATGGAGAGCCACAACCACCCCAGCTATATCGAACCCTATCAGGGTGCGGCGACCGGGGTTGGCGGCATTTTACGCGACGTGTTCACCATGGGCGCGCGCCCCATCGCCAATATGAACGCGCTGCGCTTCGGACGCCCCGATCACCCCAAGATGCGCCACCTGATCAGCGGCGTGGTGCGCGGCATTGGCGGCTATGGCAATTGCGTCGGCGTGCCCACGGTGGGCGGCGAAGTCAATTTCCACCCTGCCTATGACGGCAATATCCTGGTCAACGCGATGACCGTGGGCATCGCCGACACCGACAAGATTTTCTATTCGGCCGCGTCAGGCGTCGGCAACTCCATCGTCTATGTCGGCTCCAAGACCGGGCGCGACGGCATCCATGGCGCGACCATGGCCAGCGCCGATTTCGGCGATGACGCCGACGCCAAGCGCCCCACGGTGCAGGTCGGCGACCCCTTCACCGAAAAGCTGCTGATCGAGGCCTGCCTGGAACTCATGGCCAGCGACGCGATCGTCGCGATTCAGGATATGGGCGCGGCGGGCCTCACCTCCTCCAGCGTCGAAATGGCGTCCAAGGGCGGCGTCGGTCTGCTCCTCAACATGGACGCCGTGCCGCAGCGCGAAACCGGCATGACCGCCTATGAAATGATGCTCTCCGAAAGCCAGGAGCGCATGTTGATGGTTCTGAAGCCCGGCCGCGAAGCCTTTGCCGAAGCCATTTTCCACAAATGGGAACTGGATTTCGCGGTGATCGGCACCGTCACCGACACGGGCCGCATGGTTCTGGTCCATCATGGCGAAACCGTCTGCGACATCCCCCTCGCCCCGCTGGCCGATGACGCCCCGCTCTATGATCGCCCCTCCATGCCGGTGGACGAGTATAAAGTCTGGTCGGGCGTCCAGCCGCTCGGCGACATTCCCGAATCCACCGACATCGGCGCGGACCTGCTCAAGCTGATGGGCAGCCCCGACATCGCCAGCCGTCGCTGGATCTGGGAACAATATGATCACATGGTCGGCGCCGACACCGTCCAGCGCCCCGGCGGCGACGCCGCGGTCGTCCGCGTCCATGGCAGCAACAAGGGCATCGCGATCAGCACGGATTGCACCCCGCGCTATTGCTATGCAGACCCCTATGAAGGCGGCAAGCAGGCGATCGCCGAATGCTATCGCAACCTGTCCGCCGTCGGCGCGACGCCGCTGGCCGTCACCAACTGCCTCAACTTCGCCAACCCCCAGCGCCCCGAAATCATGGCCCAGCTGACCGGCTGCCTGGACGGGATGGGCGACGCCTGCCGCGCACTGGACTTCCCGATCGTGAGCGGCAACGTGAGCCTCTACAACGAGAGCAAGGCGACCGGCGGCGGCAGCGCCATTCTGCCGACGCCCGCAATTGGCGGGATCGGCCTGCTGGCGGACGTCGATGTGATGGCGACGGTCGCGTTCAAGAATGAAGGCGACGCCATCTGGCTGATCGGCGGGCCAGAAGGCGCTTTGGGCACACATCTGGGCCAGTCGATCTGGCTGCGCGAAATCGCCGGACGTGAAGCGGGCGAAGCACCCAAGGTCGATCTGACCGCCGAACGCGCCAATGCCGACACGGTTCGCGCGCTGATCGCCACTGGCACCGTCAACGCGGTGCACGATATATCGGATGGTGGCCTGATCGTAACGATCGCTGAAATGGCACTGGCCGGCAAGATCGGCGCTATCATCGATCCGATCACTTCAACCGCATCAGCCTTTGGTGAAGATCAGGCCCGCTATGTCGTAACCACGCGGCACGACGCCGATGTTCCCGGCGCTGTCCGCATTGGCTCTGTTGGCGGCCACGGCATCGAGGAAACTCGCGACGGCGGCATCAATGTGTCGCTCACCGATCTGCGCGCCGCGCATGAAGGCTTCTTCCCCAAGCTGATGGACAGCGAACTCTAACCCCAAATCCACAAACCCCCGTCATCCCCGCGGACGCGGGGACCCAACTCTCGTGAAGCGCCTTCGATGCGATCGCAGTGTCCGTTGACGCAGGCGCTGCTTCATGGGTCCCCAAGCGCCGCGCTTCTGGAAAACCTCCGGTAGCCACGACCAAAGGCACATGGCCCACCGTGGGTCCCCGCCTGCGCGGGGACGACGAGTAAGGAAGAACACCTCCTCCCGTCGTCCCCGCGCACGCGGGGACCCAACGCCCGTCCCAAACCTTGATATAAGGGATACACTGCGGTCCCCATTTCACCCCGCACCCCAACGCGGATCGAAACACAGCTTCCCACTTCCGTGCAAACGAGGGCTGTTGTAAAATCACAGCCATGCCCCGCCCCCTCCAGCCTTGCGTCTATATCCTGGCCAGCCAGCGCAACGGCACCCTCTATATCGGCGTTACATCAGACCTCATCACCCGCCTGCATCAGCATCGCACCGGTGCCGTCCCCGGCTTCACCCACGATTACAACGTCAACCGCCTCATGTGGTTCGAGCAACATGGCACGATGGACGAAGCTATCCTGCGCGAGAAGCGCCTGAAGAAATGGAACCGCGCCTGGAAAATCGCGCTGATACAGGACCTTAACCCGCACTGGGACGACCTGGCGATCGGTCTGGGATTCGAGCGCCTAGCTGATTAGTCCCCCGTCGTCCCCGCGCAGGCGGGGACCCAACTATCGGTTCGCACATTGGCATTGTTGGCGCGGCTTGGTCGCACCACGCGCCAATCCAGTCGCGCAACGAAAGCTGGATTCCCGCCTTCGCGGGAACGACGAAGCTGGTTATATAGACGGGGACAAATCCCTAAAGGAGCCAAGCCTTATGACCACCGGCTACTCCACCACCCCACTTGCCAAAAAGCTCAGCCTCAAACCCGGCCTGCGCGCCTGGTGGGATGCCATGCCCGCGTCCGTCGAGGCCGAACTGGCCGACTCTGGCGTCATCCGCTTGCTCCACCCGCAAGCGCCGATCGACGCCGCCCATATCTTCGTCACCGACCGCGCTGACATGACCGCGAAAATCGCCGCACTCCGCCCGCTGCTCGCGCCAACCGGCTTCCTCTGGATCAGCTGGCCCAAAAAGGCGTCCAAAGTCCCGACCGACATCACTGAAGATGTGATCCGCGCCGTCATCCTGCCCGCGACCGATCTGGTCGATGTCAAGGTGTGCGCTGTCGACGCCATCTGGTCGGGCCTCAAACTGATGATCCGCAAATCAGCCCGCTGATCGCGTCACCCGCCCGAACAGTATCTGATAGCCGTCATCGCCGCCCTCGGCTTCAAACGCCGCCATCACCCGCCGCAAATCGCCCGGGACAAGCGGCGCGCGCCCCGCGCCCGGCACCACCGCGCCAATCCCGCGCAAATGGGCGATCAACCCCCGCGCCCCGCCGCACGCCAGCGCATACTCCTCGTCAAAGGCGAACGCATCGCCGAACCCCGCCAGCTTCACGCGCAAATCGTCCAGCGTCGGATAGTCCGGCACCCCCGCCACCAGCCCGCATCGCGCGTGTGCCGCCCGCCAGCGCGCGAAACTCCCCTGCCCCATGGTTGAGAAGATCAGGCTCCCGCCCGGCCGCAACAGCCCCGCCAGCCGCGATATCCCGCTGCCCAGATCATCGAACCATTGAAACGCCAGGCTGGATACAATCAGGTCGAACCACGGCCCGTCAAAGATCGGCGCTTCCCCGTCCATCGTCAGAAATCGGCCCGCGACATGGCCGTGCGACGCCGCCTGTTCCAGCATCCCCGGCGACAGGTCGGTCACCACCATCTCCGCACCCGGCCAGCGCGCCTGCACGTCGCGCGTCAGGAAACCGGTGCCGCAGCCAATCTCCAATATACGCTCGACCCCGTCGGGCTTCTGCCGCTGGGCCAACTCCGCCACCAAAGCCGCCGCCTGCCGCTGCGGCCCGGCATGATCGTCATAATGCGCCGCCGCCGCGCCGAAGGCGTCGCTTATCCGTTGCTTGCGGGCATCGTTCATGGCTAGGCGCATGGCAGAGGCTTGCGCCGCTGACCAGTCCCCTTCATGGATAGCTCCCATGACA
The DNA here is from genome assembly GCF_057809055.1 of Sphingobium sp. FG58. NCBI lineage: Bacteria > Pseudomonadati > Pseudomonadota > Alphaproteobacteria > Sphingomonadales > Sphingobiaceae > Sphingobium > Sphingobium sp. FG58. The sequence goes on from NZ_JBMDJF010000003.1 coordinate 138,457, forward strand.
TCCCCCCGTATCCCCGCCATGGACGTGCTGCGCGGCTGCGCGGTAATGGGCATCCTGTGGATGAACATCACCGCCTTCGCCCTGCCGCAATCGGCCTATTTCAACCCGGCCGCATCGGGGTGGCTCGGCACCGGCGACATCACCTTCTGGCTCAGCAGCCTGATCCTGTTCGACGGCAAGATGCGCGGCCTGTTCGCCATGCTGTTCGGTGCGTCGATGCTGCTGCTGATCGACCGGGAAGAAATGGCCGGGCGCGACGGTCGCCGCAGCCAGATGATCCGCGCGGGCTGGCTATTCGTCATTGGCATGGCCCATTATCTGCTGCTCTGGTGGGGCGACATTTTGGCGATCTACGCGCTGGTCAGCCTCGTCGCGCTCCGCTTCGTGCGGCAGGAGCCCATGGCGCTGGTCAAGAGCGCCTTCCTCATCTTCCTTCTCCACTTCCTGCTCTGCGCCGCCTTCATCGCCACGCTCTACGCCTGGGGTCATGCCGCAGCCCTGCCCGACGCCAGCGCCGCCACGCGCGATGGCTTTTCGACCTTCATGGCGACCATGGCCGATCCCGCCAGCCCCGGCGTCCAGGCGGAACTCGCCACCTATCGCAGCGGCTTTGGCGCGATTCTGGCGCACAAGCTCACCTCCTTCCCCGGCGAATGGCTGTGGGGCTTACTATTCACCGGCCTTGATGTGCTGGGCTTCATGCTGCTGGGCATGGCGATGCTCAAGGGCGGCTTCCTCACCGGGCGCTGGCCAGCCGATCAATATTGGCGCACCGCACGCCATTGCTTCCTCATCGGCCTGCCCCCCATGATCGCCTTGGCCATCTGGATCATCGCCAGCGGTTTCGCGCCGCTGCCTGCTTTTGGCACCGTGCTGCTCTGGTCCTTCCCCTTCCGCATCCCGCTGGCGGTCGGCTGGGCGGCGCTCATCCTGTGGCTGCTCGCGTGCCATCGCGATCATCCGCTGGTCGCGCGCCTATCCGCCACCGGACGCATGGCGCTCAGCAATTATCTGGGGTCCAGCCTGCTGATGACCGCGCTCTTCTACGGCTGGGGACTGGGCCTGTTCGGCCATGTCCGCCCTGCACTGTTGCTTCCCTTCGTCCTGGGTGCCTGGGCGTTGATGCTGCTCTGGTCGCCGCTGTGGCTGTCGCGATTCGCGCTTGGCCCGGCGGAATGGCTCTGGCGCAGCCTGATCCGCGGCCAAGCGCAAAAGATTCGCAAGAGCAGCTGATTACTATTGCGACCTATTATCATCTGCGCTATCTCTCTCCCAACAGGAGAGTGTTTCGATGGTCGTCTGTATCTGCAATGCCATTCGTGAAAAGGACTTGAAGGAAGCCGTGCGCCACGGCGCGGATACGCCGTGCAGCGCCTATGCCCGCTTTGGCCACCGCCCCAAATGCGGCCAGTGCGTACCCTTCGCCCGCACGATCATCGCCGCAGAACGCGCATCGGCCTGACACGACTGCAAATCATCCGCATGAAAGCATCGCGAAGCCGACGCAATAGCGCGCGATAAGATGGCGGAATATCAAGGCTTTTCAGCTTAACAGCGCCGATCCTAACGCCTATAGTCCGGCGGCATTTCCCCCCAAGCCGGAGTATCCGCCATGAAAGGCGACCCGAAGGTCATCGACTATCTGAACGAGGTCCTCAAAAATGAGCTGACCGCGATCAACCAATATTTCCTCCACTATCGCATCCTCAATCACTGGGGCGTCGAAAAACTCGCCAAGTTCGAATATGAGGAATCGATCGATGAGATGAAGCACGCCGACAAGCTGGCGGAGCGCATCCTCTTCCTCGACGGCCTGCCCAATTTCCAGTTGCTGGGCCGTCTCAAGATCGGCGAAACGGTCGAGGAAATCCTCAAGGCTGACCTCGCCCTCGAATATGAAGCCCTGCCCCCGCTCAAGGACGGCATCGCCTATTGCGAATCGATTCGCGACTATGTGACCCGCGACCTGTTCCAGTACATCCTCGAAAGCGAGGAGGAGCATATCGACACGCTGGAAACCCAGTTCGAAATGATCGAGCGCATGGGCATCCAAAATTATATCCAGCTCCAGAGCAAAGCTGCCGAGGGCTGACACGAAGTTGTTACGACTCCTCCGCTTTGTGGGCGGGCGAGGCTGTCGTGTATAAAAACCATCCCTTCCTTCATCGTCACCCTGAACTTGTTTCAGGGTCCATTTCGCCAGATCAAGCAGTTGTTTGCGACTGGAAATGGATGCTGAAATAAATTCAGCATGACGGTGGCGGATGATGAATTGTCGCATGCAGTTGCCGACGCGGTATAATCACAGCATGCGCCGCCTACAGCAACGCTTCCAATATCCCAATCAGCGGCAGGTCGGCGGGCGGCATGTCCAGCCCGTACATCTGCGCCGGGCGCACCCATTGCAGCGCCGTGGCATGGCGCGCCTGCGCCACCCCTTCCCATTTCCGGCAGACATAGAGCAGCAGCAGCAAATGCTTGTCGCCCAGCGCTTCGCTGGCAAAGGTCGCGGGCGCCAGGCAGCTCGCATGGGTGCGGATACCCAGCTCCTCCTCCAACTCGCGGATCAGCGCCGCTTCGGGGGTTTCTCCCGGTTCCAGCTTCCCGCCCGGAAACTCCCACAGCCCCGCCATTGATCCGCCCGGCGGCCGTTGCTGCACCAGAACGCGACCATCCGCATCGATCAGGGCGGCGGCCACCACCAGCAAAGGCGAAAAACTATCCATAAAGGTCCAATGAAAGGGCTTTGTTAACCGTGCATCTTTTACAGCTCTATCGGGGACTGTCTGTAGTGAACTGGGGACCGTATGCGCGGGATCATCGAAATCATCGCCCGCCTGGGCCTTACGCGATGCCAACGCGGCGCGACCGCGGTCGAATATGGCCTCATCATCGCGATGATTGTTCTCGCCATGATTACGGCGCTAACCAACGTAGCCGACAGGACCATCGGCATGTGGAACAATGTCGAAACAGAAGTAACCTCGCGTTAACCATCAATATCTGACAGCAGCTTGGTCCCCATTAACAGTTTTTCAACTGACCTCCGCTAATCCGTTCCTTGCTGACCACATTCATTCAAGCGGGGCGGCCGGGTAGTTAAACGCAGTTTCAAGATAAGGAGACATCACATGCAGTTCATCCGTAAGATGCTGAAGAACGACAAGGGCGCGACCGCCATTGAATATGGCCTGATCGCGGCTCTGATCGCTGTCGCCGCCATTGGCGCGATGACCAGCCTGGGCTCGAACCTCACCAATACCTTCAACAATGTTTCTGACGAGCTGTAATAGGCCCGACACATTGTCGAATAAGGGGGCGGCGAAGGCAACTTCGCCGCCCTTTTTCGTTTGGCGTCACCAGGTCACGATCTTGACCCGCTGTCCCGGCCGCAGCGACGCATTGGCCGCCAGCGCATTGATCGTCAGGAACCGCTCCAGCTGATAATCGCTATAGGCCATGCGGCGGCTGAGCGACTGGACCGTATCGCCCGCCTTCACCGTCACCACATCCACCCGGCGCGGTTTGATCGCGGCGGCTTCCTGCGGTGAGAGACGCTGGACCGACTGCACCATGGCGTTGAACGGGCCGATGCCCTGGCCCGCCGCCGTCAGCAGCAGGAAGTGATAGGCTTTGCCGCCACCAAAATCATAAGCGAACACAGTCGCATCCACCGCGCCCGACTGGCTGTTCGCGCGCACTGTACGCCACGCAGCAGGCAACCCGTTCACGGTAGCCCGCCGCACCTCGCCCTCCGGCACGCCGCCATTCGCCCCGCCCAGCTTGGCAAAGACGCTGTCGATATAGGCCGCCAGATTGCCGGAATAGGGGGCCGCGCCAAATTGCGCCTGCCCGCCCGATCCGGTCACCGACACAGCGTCCGCGCCATTTTCCATGCCAAAGCCGGTCGGCGCGGTGAAGGTCAGGCGCAGGTCGGGATGGCGGAAGCGATTACCCTCAATCACGCCCTGTCGTGGATCATCGCCATAGAGCAGCCCGTCGAGCGCATTGAGGAAGGCGTCCCGGTTGCGCACGACGCTCTTCGATCCGCTGCCTGCCGCGCCCTTGGCTGCGCGCGCGACGCGGGATGCCGGGTCGGGATGGGTGCTGGCCCATTCCGGCATCGTGCGCGCGCTCCCCGCGACTCGCGCATCCAAATTGCTCTGCGCCGCCAGCGACGCCAGCATCCCCGACAGCGCGCGCGGATCATAACCACCAGACGCCAGATAACGGATGCCCAGATCGTCGGCCTCATATTCCTGCGTGCGGGAAAATCGCAGCGTCAGCAACTGGCTGCCCGTGCCAATGCCCTTCTGGATCAGCCCGGCAAAGCCCGAATCGCCCAGCAGCGCCCCCGTCAGCACGCCCAGCAAAGCCCCGCCAATCGCGTTGCGCTGCGCCGCCTGTTGCCGCCGCTGGCCATGACGCGCCGCGACATGGCCCACTTCATGCCCCAGCACGCCTGCCAGTTCCGCCTCATCATTCATCAGCGCCATCAGCTGGCGGGTGACATAGACATAGCCGCCCGGAATCGCGAAAGCGTTGTTGACCGGCGAATTGAGGAGGCTGACGGTAAAATCGCTCTGTGCGTTGGACAGGCCGGACTGCACCGCGATGCGGCGTCCGACACTCTCCACATAGCGCGCCTGCGGCCCGGCATAGGGACCGCCAAATTCCTTGAGCAGTTCAGGATGCTGCTTCGCACCCGTAGCCTTGTCCTGCTGGCTGATCGACGACACGGTCCGTATCGCACGCTGCTGGCCGATCACGGCAGGCGCAGCCACCAGCGCGGCCATACCCACACCCGCACACGCCAGCGATAGCTTCCAGTTCATCCCCTAACCTCCATTTCTGTTACCCCATCGTAACGAGAAGAGGGGCCGGAGCGTTCCCCGTCAAGCGTCCGTCAGGCACCAATGGCGAGAAATTTGTCCGCCCGGTCTGTGCGCAGCGCTTGGGCGTCCATGCCGTCCAGCGCCGCCAGTTCCGCCTCGATCGCCGCACCCAGGCTGGCAATCGCCTCGACAGGATCGCGATGCGCCCCGCCCACCGGCTCCGGCACGATCGTGTCGATGACGCCCAGATTTTTCAGATGCTGCGCGGTCACCTGCATCGCCGTCGCCGCGTCGCTGGCCTTGTCGGCAGTGCGCCACAGGATCGACGCGCAGCCTTCGGGCGAAATCACCGAATAGACCGCATGTTCGAACATCAGAACGCGATTGGCCGCCGCCAGCGCGATCGCGCCGCCCGACCCGCCCTCGCCGACCACCGCCGCGACCATCGGCACGCCCAGTTTCAGGCAGGCCTCGGTCGACCGCGCAATCGCTTCGGCTTGCCCGCGCTCTTCGGCTTGCACGCCGGGAAAAGCGCCCGACGTATCCACCAGCGTGACGACCGGCAGCCCGAACCGGTCGGCCAGTTCCATCAGGCGGATCGCCTTGCGATAGCCTTCGGGCTTCGCCATGCCGAAATTATGCCGCACCCGGCTGGCGGTATCGTCGCCCTTTTCATGGCCGATCACCATCACCCGCCGTTCGCCCAGCGTCGCAAAGCCGCCCAATATCGCCTGATCGTCGGCAAAGGCGCGATCGCCCGCCAGCGGCAGGAAGTTATCGAACATGCCCGCGACATAATCCTTGAAGTGCGGGCGTTCGGGGTGGCGCGCCACCTGCGTCTTTTGCCAGGGCGTCAGCTTGGCATAGGTGTCGCCCAGCATCTTGGCCGCGCGCTGCTCCAGCGTCGCGATCTCGCCGTCAATATTGATGTCACCGACACTGGCAGTGGCGCGCAGTTCGACAATGCGCGCTTCCAGTTCGGCAACGGGCTTTTCAAATTCCAGAAAGCTGACCATGGCGCATGGCGTTAGGGCGATGTCGCGTCGTCGTCAACGCGCGGCAGCGGCATTTTCGGCACCATCTGCCCCAACGGATGGCGGCTATTGACCAGTTCAACGAGGCGGCGGCTATCGACATGGGTATAGATTTGCGTCGTGCCAATGTCGGCATGGCCCAGCATCGACTGGAGCGCACGCAGATCCGCACCGCCCTCCAGCAAATGGGTGGCAAAGGCGTGGCGCAGCACATGCGGGCTGACCCGTTCGGGCGCGATTCCCGCCGCCCCCGCCAGCGCCTTGACGATCTGGTAGAGCCGTATGCGGCTGAGGTAACTTTTCCCCGACGGAAACAGCCAGGCGCTATCGGGCGGCACATGCGCCAGCCAGGTCGCGACAGCCGCTCGCGCACGGTCGGAAATCGGCACCAGCCGCTCGCGCCCGCCCTTGCCCTTCAGGATCAGGAAGGGCCGGTCCGCCGCCAGCGCCCGGCGCGGCAGCGACACCAGTTCGGTCGCGCGCAGCCCGGAGCCATAGAGCAACTCGATCAGCGCCGACAGCCGCAGGTCGCCGGGTGCAGGATGCGCCACCGCCAGCCGCGCGGCGATCAGCGCAAACAGCCTATCGACTTCGGCACCCGACAATATTTTGGGCAGTGGCCGCCGCATCACCGGGCGGGGCAGCGCGCTGGCGGGATTGTCCGCGCGCAGCCCTTCTTCCTCCAGAAAGCCGTAAAAGGCCCGCAGCGCCGACGCCTTGCGCGCCACGGACGATGCCGCCAGCGTCGCCCATTCGCCCGCCAGCCTGCCCAACGCCTCCTTGCTAGCCCCGGCCAGCCCGCCGATCAGCGTGGCGGCACCGTTCAGGTCGGCGCGATAGGCCAGCAATGTGTTGCGCGACGCGCCCCGCTCCGCCGCCATCATTTCCAGAAAGCGGTCGATCAGGGCATCATCATCACCCATCAGAGCCGCGTGATCGCCTCCGCCGCGATCATCCGCGCTTCGGGGTCCAGCCCGACGCGATGCAGCGCGGCGACGACATGGTAGAGATGCCCCGGCGGCAGGCGGTTCCAGTCGCTCCCCTGCATCCCCACCGCCGCCAGCAGTGCGACCGTGCCCTTTTCGCCACGCTGCGCCGCCGCGCCGATCGCGCGCGCCCAGCGGCTGTTGGCACTCAAATTGACGCCATTATCCTGCGCCAGGCTGGCCGCATCATCAGCCGACAGCCGCGCCAGACCGGCCAGCGCCGCGATCAGCATCCGGCCCTTCTCCGGCCCCGCCTCGCCGACATAGGTCGATACCCGGCCTTCATTGATGTCCACGACGGGGCTTGGCGCGCCGACCGCCAGCAGGCCCCAAAATTGCGCCGCGCCATCGCCGTTCAGCTGCCCCAGCGCCCGCGCCCAGCGCGCCGCGTTGCGATCATAACCGGCGGTCATCATCGCCGCGACCAGATTGGCAGCGTCGCGCGCATCGGCCTGCGCCACGGGCAGGGCCGCCGCCGCCCGCGCCGTCGCGATCAGCCCGACATAGTCGGGCCGCGCGCCATCCTGCCACCATGTCTGCATCGCGCCGATCCGCTCGCCCACCGTCGCCCCGGCATAAGCGGTGCGCAGCGCGTCGATCCGGTCGGCGACCTCCGCCGGGGCATCGCCATCGGCCGCCAGCTGGCTGTAGAAACCGACCAGCGCCGCGTTGGAAAACACCCCCAGCCGCGCCGCAATCTCCGCCGCAGGCTGCCGCCGCACCGCTGCCAGCGCGGGCGCGCGCGCTTCCCATGCCCGCACATGCGACCCGACCGTGCCATAGAGCGTATCGGGAATATCGACATTCAGCGCCGTCGCCAGACCAAAGCGCCACGCGGTCAGCCGGTCCACCCCGTCCCACTCGATCTTCACCGACCGGCGCGCATTGAAACCGGTGCCGACCACCTTTTCCGCCAGCCGATAATCGATGCCGCGCACCACGCCGCGTCGCTGCGCCTGATTGAGCGCGCCGCTCGCCGACCCCTGATCGCCTGACAGAGCCGGACAGATCGCCCGCGTCATGTCCCAGCCCGGTTCCTTGCTGAAGCGCAGCGCGCCCGCGGACAACGGACACAGTCCGGCGGGGTCCGCGCTTGCCAGATAGGTCTGCATCGCAATGGCATAGAGGCGCGGCGAATAGCGGTCGGGATCGACGCTCTGCACCATCATCCGCGCGCTGTCCGCCTCACCCATGCGCAGCAGCAGCCAGGCGCGCTCCGCCGCCCAGTCCGCTCCGTCAATATCACGCGGCGTGTCCACCGCCGACAGCAACGTCCGCCGCAGCAGGATCGCGGCCCAGCGCGACATGATCGGCGCATGGGTCTGCTGCATCAAAGTGGCCAGAAACTTGCCCGACTGCCCGCCAAAGGCGTTCGGCTCCATCCCGCGCGTGGCGGGCGTCAGCGGGCCGATGCGATCCAGCGACCGACGCGCCGTATCGGGCAGGTCATATTTCGCCTTCTGCGCCGCCAGCTCTTCGGGCGTCAATTCTTCTTCGGCCGCATTGGCTGCCGTCGGTGGCAATAGCGCCAGATCGGGCGGGGTCGCAGGATTGAGCGACGGAGCAGGCACGACACCCGGCGTTGATCCCGGCGCAGGGCGCGCCGGGCTTGGCGCAGGCGCTTCGGGCGCATCGCCAAAACCGGGCGGCAACAGCGATTCGGGCGCCTGTTGCGCCACGACCGGCAGCGCCAGTGCCAGCGCAAAGCTGCCCAGCGCCCATTTCGCCTTACCCCCGGACCTGCGCATGGGCTTTACTGGCCCAGCTTCTCGGCGGGGATGGCTTTCTCGACACGCTGCTGCGGCTGCTCGCCGCCGCGCGACCACAGGAAGGCCAGCAGCGCGACGACCAGCACCACCAGGACGATGGGCAGGATCGGCAGGCGCGTGCCACGACGGCGGCCAGCGCCCTCAAAACTGCTGAAATTGCGGTTGTTCTTCATGAGTCCTTGCTACGGCTGGTCCCGCCATCGCGCGAAACGACAGGGAAAGATGCGATTTGCCTCTGTGACGGGTCGCTGTATAGCCCCGGTCGCCATGCAGCGAAACAGCAAATTCCCGGCAACCAACGCCAAGCGCGGTCCCATCGTCCTGGTGGGCATGATGGGCGTAGGCAAATCCACCGTCGGACGGCGGCTCGCCGCGCGGCTCGGCGTGACTTTCGTCGACGCTGATGAGGAGATTGAGAAAGCCGCCGGGCTTTCCATCACAGAGATTTTCGCCCGCTATGGCGAACCCCATTTCCGCGACGGCGAACGCCGCGTCATCGCCCGGCTGATGGACGGCGCGCCCAAGGTGATCGCGACCGGCGGCGGCGCCTTCATGCAGGATGACACCCGCGCGCTGATCCTGGATCAGGCCACTGCCATCTGGCTGGACGCGGACATTGACGTTCTGGTCGACCGCGTGTCCCGCCGCGAAGGCCGCCCCCTGCTCAAGGATCGCGATCCCCGCACGGTGCTGACCGATCTGGCCGCGGTCCGCAATCCGGTTTACGCCCTCGCCCCCATTCATGTGAAGAGCATCGCGGCCCCGCATGACATCACGGTCGACCGCATCATGGAGCATCTGACGGCATGGCAATAGTCCCGGTCGCGCTCGGCGCGCGCAGCTACGATATTCTCGTCGAACAGGGCGCGCTCGACCGCGCGGGCGACATCCTGCCCCCCTATGCGCGCAAGGGGCGGCTGGTCATCGTCACCGACGCCCATGTCGCCGCCGCGCAACTCCCCCGCCTCGACGCCAGCCTGCGCGCCGCGAATGTGACGCTCGAACCGATCATCCTGCCGCCGGGCGAACAGACCAAAAGCTGGCGGCATCTGGAACAATTGCTCGACGCACTGCTGGCGCTGGAGATTGAGCGCGGCGATCATGTCGTGGCCCTTGGCGGCGGGGTGATCGGCGACATCGTCGGCTTTGCCGCCTCCATCCTCAAGCGCGGCTGCCACTTCATCCAGGTGCCGACCACCCTGCTGGCCCAGGTCGATTCGTCGGTCGGCGGCAAGACCGCGATCAACACGGCAGCAGGCAAGAATCTGATTGGCAGCTTCTACCAGCCCGCCCTCGTCCTGATCGACCCGTCTACCCTCGACAGTCTGCCCCCGCGCGAAACCCGTGCCGGCTATGCCGAAATCATCAAATATGGCCTGATCGACGATCCCGATTTCTTCGGCTGGTGCGAAGCCAATGCGCAGGCGCTGCTGGCCGGGGATCCCGACGCCCGCACCATCGCCATCGAACGCAGCGTCCGCGCGAAAGCCGCGATAGTCGCCGATGACGAGCGCGAAACATCGGGCCGCCGCGCGCTGCTCAACCTCGGCCACACCTTCGGCCACGCGCTGGAGGCCGACACCGGTTTTTGCGACACTTTGCTCCATGGTGAAGGCGTCGCGGCAGGCATGGCCCTCGCCTTCCGCTACTCCGCGCGCCTCGGCCTCTGCCCGCAGGCGGACGCCGACCGCGTCACCGCCCACCTCAAAGCCGTCGGTCTGCCCCACAATCTCGCCACCGCCCATGTCACCGCCGATGGCGCAACACTGGTCGGCCATATGCTCCATGACAAGAAGATGGCGGCAGGCACCCTCCCCTTCCTGCTGGCGCGCGGCATCGGCCAGACCTTCCTGTCGAAAGACGTCGTGCTGGACGATGTAGCGGCGTTTCTGGAGGCGGATCGGGCGACCTAACCCCTACACGCTAACTTTTACCGTCATCCCCGCGCAGGCGGGGATCCATCTCCCAACCTCGGACCTGGGGTTGGGGCCGGAGATGGATTCCCGCCTGCGCGGGAATGACGAGCGTGTGAATATTCTGAACAAAAAAAAGGGCGCCACATCGGGCGCCCTTTCCTTGAACCTTGTAAGGCCGATTACTTCTTCAGCGTCAGGCCGCCAAAGCGCTTGTTGAAGCGCGCCACCTGGCCGCCCTGATCCAGCTGGCGCTGGCCACCGATCCATGCGGGATGCGACTTGGGGTCGATGTCGAGCGCCATCTTGTCGCCTTCCTTGCCCCAGGTCGAACGGGTCTGGAACGTCGTGCCATCCGTCATCTGGACGGTGATCATGTGGTAGTCGGGGTGAATCTCGGCCTTCATGGCGTCATGCTCCGTAGTGCGCCGGTTCCGACCGGCTGTGGATGCGGGAAAAGTGCGAAGGCGCGCCGTTAGCGGGTTTGAAGCCCCGTGGCAATAGTCCGTCATCCCGGCGAAAGCCGGGATCTCCCTTTTCTTCGGATGCAACAGAGAAAGCGAGACCCCAGCTTTCGCTGGGGTGACGGGAATAGTTCAATCCTTGGGCGGATCGCTGATCATCGCGACGAACTGCGCCTCGGCGGCCAGCTTGTCGCCCAGCATCGCCTTGCCCGCAAACTTGCAGATCGCGCCGCGATTCTGGGTCACTTCGACGTGCAGGTCGAGCAGGCAGCCCGGCTCCACCGGCGATCGGAACTTCGCGCCGTCGATGCTCATGAAATAAACGAGCTTGCCCGAATCGGCCAAATTCATCGATTCCACCGCCAGCACGCCCGCCGCCTGCGCCATCGCTTCGACGATCAGCACGCCCGGCATGATCGGCCGGGTCGGGAAATGCCCCTGGAAAAAGGGTTCGTTCACCGACACCGCCTTGATCGCGTGGATCGACTGGTTCGGCACCAGCGACACCACACGATCGATCAGCAGCATCGGGTAACGATGCGGCAGCGCGGCCATGACCCGACGGATATCCATCGGGCCACGCGCGCCTTCATTTTCGACTGCCCCCGTCATGCTGGATCAGCGCGACTTGGGCGCCTGCGCCGGGTTCGCCGGTGCGGGCTGGCCTGCGGCCTGACCCTGACGGCCCGGCTGCCAGCCGGCAGGCGGCGTGATCGAAACGCTGGGGACCAGCGCGTTGATTTCGGTCACGACGGCAGCCGTGATGTCCACGGTCGGCTGGTAGGAAACGGTCGCGTCGGGGGCCAGCACCAGGTCAACCTTGGCCTTGGCCATCGCCGCCTTCAGCGCGTCCGACAGCTTGGCGGTGATCTGCTCTTCAACATAGGCGTTGGCCAGAGCAATCGGCTGGCCCATGCGCTGGAGTTCGGCCTGCGCGGTCTGCTGCGACTGCTGGAACGCCTGATACTGGGTTTCGATCGCCGGGGTGGGCTTGTTGCCCGCCGCGGTCAGCGCCTTCTGGATCGCATCGCCCTTGGTCTTGAGGTCAGCGTCGATCGCCGTCTTGCGCGTGTTGAACGCATCGATCTGCGGCTTGTAGGTCGTCTGCATCTGGGTGCGGGCGACGGTGTAGGCCGCGCTGGTGCCAACCGCGCGTTGCAGGTCAGCGACGGCGATGCCCAGCTTGGACTGCGCAGCGGCAGGAACGGCGGTCAGTGCAATGGCAGTCATCGGCGCGAGAACGAGCGCCGCAGCCTTGATAATGGTCTTCATCAGAATTGAGTCCCTACGTTGAAGGTGATGAGCTTGTTGTCGTCCCCTGGTTCTTTCAGCAGCGCCTTGGCGATATCGATACGGAACGGGCCGAAGGGCGAGTTCCAGTTGACGCCAAAGCCAACCGACAGGCGGGGTTTCAGCGTATCGCCGAGATATTGTTCGACGAAACCGCCGCCAGCATGCGTGTAGTTTACCGGACAGAAAGGAGCCGCCGCGCTACCGGTCGCCTTGATGGTCGTGGCACCGGTGGGTGCGCCAGTACCGGGCGAACAATAGCCAGCGAAGCCCGCCGTACCATTGACGAGACCCGGATTCTTAAGTCCGGCCACCGCCCCGGCATCCATGAAGATCGACGGGCGCAGGCCCATTTCGCGCGCGCCCGACCCCAACGGAATTTCAACTTCCGCGCGGGTTAGATAATAGATCCGACCGCCCAGTGCATCGTCCGTCCGGTTATTATTGTCGGTCGATGCCACCCCGGTGATCACACCAGTCGTCGCATCGGTTGTGCTTGTATAAAAGCGCCGAACCACGCGAGGCCCGACGCCGCGAATGTCAAAGCCGCGAAACTGGGGTTCCCCCAGGAAGAAACGGTCGGTCAGGCGGATCGGATCGACAAGCTGACCTGTCGAATCCCGGCGGTCACCTTCCAGGCTGTGGATATAGCCGCCCTCTCCCGATATCGAGAAGATGAAGCCAGCGCCCAGCGGGAAGAATTTAGAGGCATTGAGGCGGGTGCGGATATATTTAACATCGCCGCCAAGCCCCGCGAAATCCTGGCTCAGCACGATATTATGCCCGCGCGTAGGCCGGATGCGATTGTCGCGCGTGTCGTAGATCAGCGAATAACCGAGCGACGATGTCGTCCGCTTGCCGATCGCGTCGCACAAATAGCGGCCTGCCAGCAACGGGTCGCACTCGATCGTGCCATCGCCATTGGTGTCGGAATAATAGGTGTCCTTGTCCAGCGTCACATCGTCCAGATTGAGGCTGTAACGCAGCGCCAGCGACATATATTCGGTGATCGGCACACCGGCGCGGATCTGGAAGCCGGTGGTCGTCTGCTCGTAGGTCGTGTCGCGGTCATTATTATTCAGATAGCGAAAGCTGTTCATGTCGCGGCGATAAATGTCGCCGCCCAGCGCGATATTCTTGTCCATGAAATAGGGTTCGGTAAACCCGACTTCCACCGACTTGCTATAGGCCGAATAATTGACCGACGTGCGCAGTTCCTGGCCCTTGCCGCGGAAGTTGCGCTGGGTGATCGACGCCGACACGATGAAGCGTTCCAATGACGAGAAACCGGCCGACAGCGACAATTCGCCGGTCGATTTTTCCTGCACATTGGTTTCCAGGATGATGCGGTCGGGCGCAGAACCGGGCTTCTGCTCCACATCCAGCTTCTCCTGGAAGAAGCCGAGCGAATTGATCCGGTCCTTCGACCGTTTGACCAGGAAGCTGTTGAACGCATCCCCTTCGGCCAGACGGAATTCGCGGCGCACCACCTTGTCCTGCGTCAGCGTATTGCCGTTGATATCGACCCGCTCGACATAGACGCGCGGCGCATTGGCGATGCGGAAATTAATCCCCATCGTCAGCGTGTCCTTGTCGCGCTGGAAATCGGGCGACACATCGGCAAAGGCGTAACCGAACAGGCCCGCCGTCTCGCTCAGCGTGTCGACCGTATCCTCGACCTGCTTGGCGTTATACCAGTCGCCCTTCTTCATCGGCAGCCGCTTGGTCAGGCCATCGCCCGACAGGTCGCGAATGTCCGATTCGACCTTCACATCGCCAAATTTATAGCGGTCGCCTTCTTCCACCACATAGGTGATGATGAAGTCCTGCTTGTCCGGGGTCAGTTCCGCCACGGCGGAAATCACGCGGAAATCGGCATAGCCTTCGGTCAGATAATATTGGCGCAGCTTCTGCTGGTCATAGGCCAGACGATCGGGATCGTAACTGGTGCCGGACGAAAACAGGCGGAACCAGCGCGACTGCTTGGTCACCATCTGACTGCGCAGCGCGCCGTCCTTGAACTTCTCGTTGCCGATGATGTTGATCTGGCGGACCTTGGACTTCGGCCCTTCGGTAATTTCAAAGACGATATCGACGCGATTCTGGTCGAGCTGCACCATTTTCGGCTCGACGCTGGCGGCAAAGCGGCCCTGACGGCGATAGAGTTCGATGATGCGCGCCACGTCGGCGCGAACCTTGGACCGGGTGTAGATCTGACGCGGGGCCAGCTTGATTTCCGGCCGGATCTTATCCTCTTTCAGCCGCTTATTGCCTTCCAGCACGATGCGGTTGATGACCGGATTTTCCTTCACCTCGACAATCAGCGCGCCATTGTCGTTGCGGATCTGGACGTCGGCGAACAGCTCGGTCTCATACAGGTCGCGCAGACCCTGATCGAGCGTTTCCTGGGTGAAGGGCTGGCCAACGCGCAGCTTGGTGTAGGACAGGATGGTGTCCGGCTCCAGCCGCTGGGTGCCAGTCACGGTGATCGCGCTGATCGTGCCGACCGGCGCGGGAGCGACGGGCGGGGCCAGCGTCGGCGCGGGCGCACGGGCGGGCGCTGCGCCCTGCTGCGCCATCGCGGGCACCGTCGCAAAGCCAGCGATCATCGTCGTCGCCAACAGGGCCGTGACGACCGGGCGCTGCCTCTTGCTGCTCATCATCGCTGTCACCCGCATCACCTCAAACCATATAAAATTGTTTCCGCCGACACAGACGACGCCAAACCGCGTCTCCCTGCCCGAAGCGGCTCAGCCGATCAAGCCGGACAGGCTTTTCCACAGTCCGAAAGACGACAAATCGTTGAAAGTCACCAGCACCATCATGGTCAGCAGCACCGCCAGACCCGATTTATAGGCCCATTCCTGCACCCGTTCGCTGACCGGCCGCCGCTGCACCGCCTCTATCCCGTAAAACAGCAGATGCCCGCCATCCAGCATCGGGATTGGCAATAAGTTGATGAACCCCAAGTTAATCGAGATGAGCGCGGCAAAGAAGATGAAGCTTTCGATGCCCAGCGTCGCCGCCTGCCCGGAAACCTGCGCGATCTTCAACGGCCCGCCCAGTTCCTTGACCGACCGACCGCCACTGACGATCTGGCCCATCGTCTCGACCATGGTGCGGACAATCTGTCCTGTCCGCTCCACCGCGACGACCGGTGCGCGCAACAGGCTGACCGGCTCGATCACGGGATCGCCGGGGGCCAGCCCCAGCCGCCCGATCTGGAACGTGTTGCCGAAACCGTCATCCTCGGTCACGCTGCCGATCTTGCCGTCCTTGGCGAAGGTCTTGCCGTTCCGCTCGATCACCATGGCGACCGTCTCGCCGGGCCGGATCTGCGCATAGAGGCGAATATCGTCGAACGTCGCCATCTCGCGTCCGCCCAGCGACACGATCCGGTCGCCCGGCAATATCCCCGCCGCCGCCGCCCCGCTGCCGGGCTGCACCTGACCCGCAACCGCAGGCGTCCGGCTCTCGCCATGGACGAAGGCAAAGGTCGCCAATATCAGAATCGCGAACAGGAAATTGATCGCCGGTCCCGCCGCGACGATCGCCGCGCGCTGCCATAGCGGCTTGGACGGGAAGCTCTGCGCCCGTTCGGCAGCGGGCAGTTCCAGCCAGGCCGGATCGGTCATGCTCGCTGCATTCATGTCGCCCTTGAAGCGGACATAGCCGCCCAGCGGCAGCGCCGCGACGCGCCAGCGGGTGCCGCGCTTGTCGACCCAGGCGAACAGTTCCGGCCCGAAGCCGATCGAAAACGCCTCCGCCTTCACCCCGCACCAGCGCCCGACCAGATAATGGCCCAGCTCATGCACGAAAACGAGCGGCCCGATGACCGCCACAAATGCCAGAACAGTCAGCAGAAAACCGGGATTGTGGATCAAACCGTCAATCTTTCCATCACATCGCCCGCCATGGCACGCGCCCCGGCGTCGGCCGCCAGCACATCGTCAATCGTGGAGGGCATCGGCGCGCTATAGCGGGTCAACACCTCCTCCACAATCATGGCGATATCAAGGAAGCCGATCGCCCCGCCCAGAAACGCCGCGACCGCCACCTCATTGGCCGCGTTCAGGATCGCCGGCACCGCCCCGCCCGCCGCCGCCGCCTCGCGCGTCAGGCGCAAAGCGGGGAAGCGATCCTCATCGGGCGCCTCGAAATCCAGTCGGCCAATCCGCGCCAGATCGAGCGGCAGGCAGGGCGTGGCGATCCGCTGCGGCCAGGCCAGCGCATGGGCGATCGGAATCCGCATGTCCGGCGATCCGAGCTGCGCCAGCGTCGACCGGTCGCGATATTCGACCATCGAATGGATCACCGATTGCGGGTGGACGAGTATCTCGATCCGGTCGAGGCCGACCGGGAACAGATGCGCCGCCTCGATCAGTTCCAGACCCTTGTTCATCATCGTCGCGCTATCGACGCTGATCTTGGCCCCCATCGACCAGTTGGGATGCGCCACCGCCTGCGCGGGCGTGATATTGGCCATCTCCGCGCGGCTGCGCGTGCGGAACGGCCCGCCGCTGGCGGTCAGGGTAATTCTTGCGACATCTTCCAAACGACTGCCAGCAAGGCACTGGAAAATGGCATTATGCTCACTGTCCACCGGCAGCAAGGTCGTGCCGGAAACCCCAGCCGCCGCCATCATAAGCCCGCCAGCCGACACCAGCGACTCCTTGTTCGCCAGCGCCACGGTGCCGCCAGCCTTCAGCGCCGCCATCGTCGGCCGCAGACCGGCACAGCCCACAATCGCCGCCATCGTCCAGTCCGCGCCAGCCCCCGCGACATCGACCAGCGCCTGTTCGCCCGCCGCCGCCTCGATCCCCGTTCCAGCCAGCGCCTCTTTCAGCGCGCCATAGAGCCGTTCCTGACCGATGACCGCGACCTTGGCCCCGGTCTCCCGCGCCAGTGCCGCCAGACTGTCCAGCTCACTGTTCGCCGTCAGCGCCACCACGTCATAGGCGTCCCGCTCCCGCCGGATCAGGTCCAGCGTCGACTGCCCGACCGACCCGGTCGCGCCAAAGATGGAAACCTTCCGCGTCATCGCAGCACCAGCATCAGATAGAGCAGGGCCGCCAACGGCGCGGCGGTCGCCACCCCGTCCAGCCGGTCCATCACCCCGCCATGGCCGGGCAACAGCGATCCGCTATCCTTGACCCCCGCCCGCCGCTTCATCGCGCTTTCCAGCAGGTCGCCCCCCTGCGCCGCCACCGCCAGCAGGCCACTGGCCGCCGCCAGTTCGATCGGCAAACCGGCAAAACGATGCAGCGCAAACCCGACCAGCAACGCCGCCAGCACGCCCCCGCCCAGCCCCGACCAGGTCTTGGACGGGCTGATCCGCGGCGCCAGCTTCGGCCCGCCGATCGACCGGCCCGCAAAATAGGCGCCAATGTCGGTCGCCCACACCAAAGCCAGCGCCCACAGCGCCAGCGTCAGCCCAAAGACGTTCGGCACCTGCCCGCGCAGGAACAACAAAGCCATCACCGGCAGGCAGACATAGATCACCCCCAGCGCCAGCCGGACCGATCGCGTCGCCACGATCACGAACAGGAATGCCGCGACCAGCAGCCCGATCGCAAACCAGGACAGGCCCGCCGCCAGCGGACAAAGAATCGCCAGCGGCACCGACACCGCATACATCGACAATTTCTTGTGATCCGCCGATACGCCGCTCAGATCAGCCCATTCCGCCTGCATCAACACGCCCGCCACCGACAGCAGCACCCAGAAGAGCAGCCCGCCCGACAGCAAAGCGCCCAGCGCCACTGCAATCAGCACGACACCCACAACGGCGCGAGTGCGCAATTCGCTGGCCATGCCGCTCACAGCCCGCCGAAACGGCGGTCCCTCAAACGGAAAGCATCCAGCGCTTGGCCCAGCGCATTGGCGTCGAAATCGGGCCACAGCATGTCGGTGAAATAGAGTTCAGCATAGGCCGCCTGCCACAGCATGAAATTGCTCAAGCGCTGCTCACCCGACGTGCGGATCAACAGGTCGAGCGGCGGCAGGTCAGCCGTGTCGAGCGCGGCGTCAATATCGCCCACGCCAATCGCGTCCGCCGCAATCTCGCCCGCCACGACCCGCTGCGCCAGCGCCTGCGCCGCGCGCACCATCTCGTCCTGCGCGCCATAGTTGAGCGCAATCGCGATGATCGGCCCGCTATTGCCCGCCGTCCGCTTGACCGCATCCTCGATCAGCGCGACCAGCGAAGGCTCCAGCGCCTTGTAATTGCCGATAATCCGCAACCGCACGCCATTGGCATGAAATTCGTCCAGATCCGCCTGGATGAAGTGCCGCAGCAGCCCCATCAGGTCAGCGACTTCGCTCGCAGGCCGCTTCCAGTTTTCCGACGAAAAAGCGTAGAGCGTCAGACACTCCAGCCCCATGTCTCGCGCCGCGCGCGACACGCGGCGCACCGCCTCCACCCCGGCACGATGCCCGGCGATGCGCGGCAGCAGCCGCTTCTTCGCCCAGCGGCCATTGCCGTCCATGATGATGGCGACATGGCGCGCGCCATGGGCGGGCGCGGCCTTGGGCAGATCGGGCCGGACTTGCGTGGCCATCAGCTGGTGGGGATTGCGCGGATCATGGGCGGAACAGTCCCGGCTTACTGGCCGAGAATTTCCTTTTCCTTGGCCGCAAAGGTCGCATCCAGCTCCGCAATGACGCCGTCGGTCAGCTTCTGGACCTCGGTTTCCTTGCGCTTGCGTTCGTCCTCGCTGATTTCGCCCTTCTTCTCGTCGGTTTTCAGGCTGTCCATGCCATCGCGGCGCACGTTGCGCACCGCGATGCGCGCGGCTTCGGCATATTTGCTCGCCAGCTTGGCCAGTTCCTTGCGGCGGTCCTCGGTCAGGTCGGGGATCGGCAGGCGCAGCGTCTGCCCGTCGACGATCGGGTTCAGTCCCAGACCCGCAGACCGGATCGCCTTGTCCACCGGACCCACATTGGTCTTGTCCCACACCTGTACCGACAACATGCGCGGTTCGGGGGCGGAGACGGTCGCGACCTGATTGAGCGGCATCGACGCGCCATAGACGGTCACCGTCACCGGATCGAGCAGCATCACATTGGCGCGCCCGGTGCGCAGGCCCGAAAGGTCGCCCTTGAGCGATTCGACCGCACCCGCCATGCGACGTTCCAGGTCCGATTTGTCATATTGGGCCATGTCAGCTCTCCTGATTTTGGACGATCGTCGCCACGCCCTGCCCGGCCAGCACAGTCGCCAGATTGCCGGTTTCGCGGATGTTGAACACGACGATGGGAATATGATTGTCACGGCACAGCGCAATCGCGCTGGCGTCCATGACCTTGAGATTGTCTGTCAGCACCCGATCGAAACTGATTTCGTCATAACGGGTCGCGCTGGCCACCTTCTTGGGATCGGCATCATAGACGCCGTCCACGCTGGTGCCCTTGAAGATCGCGTCGCAATTCATCTCCGCCGCGCGGAGCGCTGCGGTCGTGTCGGTGGTGAAGAAAGGATTGCCCGTGCCAGCCGCGAATATGACGATCCGGCCCTTCTCCATATGCCGCACCGCCTTGCGCCGGATATAGGGCTCGCACACCGACGCCATCGGGATCGCCGACTGGACGCGCGTGTCGCAGCCGATCTTCTCCAGCGCATTCTGCACCGCCAGCGCGTTCATGACCGTCGCCAGCATCCCCATATAGTCGGCGCTGGTGCGGTCGAAACCCTTGGCCGCCCCGGCAAGACCACGGAAGATATTGCCGCCGCCTACCACAACGCACAGCTCGAACCCGGCTTCCTTGGCCGCCGCAATCTCGCCCGCGACGCGATCCACGGTTTCGGGGTCGATGCCGAACTGGCCCGAACCCATCAGCACCTCGCCCGACAATTTCAGCAATATGCGCTTGAAGGATGGGCGGGTCATGCGGGGCAAAATTCCATCTGATCTGGGCAAGGAAATGGCGCGCACCTTAGCAGTGCGCGCCAGTATGTGAAGCGGGGTTTTGGCGATTCACGCCACCCCCATGTCCGTTCGCTGCGCGCCTGTCGAGAGAAGTTTCCCGACAGGTGCGCGAAAGCGAACCGACTATGCGTCAGGCAACGCCAGCCGCCGCCGCGACTTCGGCGGCAAAGTCGCTGACTTCCTTCTCGATGCCTTCGCCCAGCTGGAAGCGGACATAGCTCGTCAGGGTGATCGAAGCGCCCGCTTCCTTGGCGGCCTTGGCCACCACGTCGGCGATCGGGGTCTTGTTGTCCATCACGAACAGCTGCGACAGCAGCGCATTTTCCTTGGCATATTTGGCGACCGCGCCATCGACCATCTTGGCGATGATTTCAGCGGGCTTGCCCGATTCGGCAGCCTTTTCGGTCGCGATGGCGCGCTCGCGCTCCAGCTGGACCGGATCGATGTCGGCAGCCGACAGCGCCAGCGGGAAGGCAGCGGCAATGTGCATCGCAATCTGCTTGCCCAGCGGTTCCAGAACGTCGGCAGGCGCATCGCCTTCCAGCGCGACCAGCACGCCGATCTTGCCCAGGCCGGGTGCGGCAGCGTTGTGGACGTAGGGAACGACGATGCCCTGGTTGACCGACACATGCGCCACGCGGCGGACATTCTGGTTTTCGCCGATGGTCGCGATGTTGGCGACCAGCTTTTCGGACACGGTGCCGCCCGACGGATAGGGCGACGCCAGCAGCGCTTCAGCGTCCGCCACGCCGCTGTCCAGCGCGATGGTGGACACGGTGCGGACGAAATCCTGGAACTGGTCGTTCTTGGCGACGAAGTCGGTTTCGCTGTTCACTTCGACGGCAACGCCCTTGGTCCCGGCAACGGCCACGCCGACCAGACCTTCGGCGGCGGTGCGGCTCGACTTCTTCTGCGCGGCGGCCAGCCCCTTGGCGCGCAGCCAGTCGGTTGCCGCTTCGATGTCGCCGTTGGTTTCGGTCAGCGCCTTCTTGCAATCCATCATGCCGGCGCCCGAACGGTCGCGCAGTTCCTTGACGGTGGCGGCAGTAATATCGGCCATGTTTCGGCTCCTAATATATCTGTGGTTCAAATAAGCGGCAGGGCGCGTCTCTGCAAAGAGCGCGCCCTAGCCTGTCATTCTTGCAGTTGTGCGACGCCTTTTAGGCTTCGGCGACAACCTCTTCAGCCAGCGGCTCGTCCATCGCGCCCAGGTCGACGCCCGAAGCCTGCTGCGCACCACGGTTGCCCTTGGTGGCGGCAGCCGCAATGGCGTCGCAATACAGGCGGATGGCGCGGCTGGCGTCGTCGTTCGCGGGAACCGGGAAAGCGATGCCGTCGGGCGAAACGTTGGAATCGAGGATCGCAACGACCGGGATACCCAGCGTGTTGGCTTCCTTGATCGCCAGCTCTTCCTTGTTGGCGTCGATCACGAACATGACATCGGGGATGCCGTTCATGTCGCGAATGCCGCCCAGCGACATTTCCAGCTTCTCGCGTTCGCGAGTCATCTGGAGGACTTCCTTCTTGGTAAAGCCATGGGTGTCACCCGACAGCTTTTCCTCAAGGGTCTTGAGACGCTTGATCGAACCCGAAATCGTTTTCCAGTTGGTGAGCATCCCGCCCAGCCAGCGATGGTTGACGAAATGCTGGCCGGACTTGCGCGCCGCGTCGGCGATCGGGTCCTGCGCCTGGCGCTTGGTGCCAACGAACAGCACCTTGCCGCCAGCGGCAACGGTCGACGACACGAAGTCGAGCGCACGGCCGAACAAAGGCACGGTCTGCGACAGATCAAGGATGTGGATGCCGTTGCGCTCGCCGAAAATGTACGGCTTCATGCGCGGATTCCAGCGATGCGTCTGGTGGCCGAAATGCGCGCCAGCGTCGATCAATTGGTGCATGGTGACGACAGGTGCCGCCATAAGATAATCTCCTTCCGGTTGTGCCTCTGGGAATCAGGAACCGGGAAAGAGCCTGAAAGACCCCGCCGGCACCGGATATGTCGATTCCCATGTGGAATAGGGCGCGCCTTTAACGACACGCGAAACATTGCGCAAGGGGTTGACTTGCGGCAAGGGCAGGAACATATAGTGAACAAACGGAACAAATATGCTTAACCGCCGTTTGCACGGGTATAGTGGGACTAACCGTGCAAATGGCAAGATAGAAAGTGATCTCCATGTTCACATTCGTTGCAGTGACCCTGTTTTCTACGGCCTTCATGATGGCCATCGGCACGATCGCGTGGATGTTTCTCCACTATCATGACAAGATGGTGGCCGCTTTGCTGTTCCAGCCGATCCCGCAGGACGCGCCGGTCTATCATGTCCGCATCCGTCGCCCGCGCGTCGCGCCATCCGCCCGTCGCGCCACTCTGCCGCTGCCAAGCGGCATTCTTGCTGCCTGACAGGATTTAGAGAGGGTCGGGTGCAGCCTCGCGCTGACGCCGGACCTTGGCATAGGACAGGATGCCGAACGGGATCAGCGCAACATAGATGCCGCAGATCAGCAGCAGCGTCAGCCAGGGATCGGTCACCAGCAAAGCTGCCAGCAACCCGGCCAAGGCAATCGCCTCCAGCCTGATCCGCTTGCGCAGCCGCAGCGCCGACCAGGTATAGGTCGCGATGTTGGAGATCATCAGGAAAGCGATGAACGCGGTCCAGGGCGCCACGACATACCAGGCGCGGAAAATCTCCTCCCCCGTCACCAGCCACAGATAGAGCGGCACGAAGGCCAGGCCCGCGCCAGCCGGCGCAGGCACGCCGGTCAGGAATCCGGCGGACTTGTGCGGCTGCACATCGACATCGATATTGGCGTTGAACCGCGCCAGCCGCAGCGCGCAGGATAGCGCATGGGCCAGCGCGAAGATCCAGCCGAATTTGGGCATCGCATGAAGCGACCAGAGATAGAGGATCAGCGCCGGGGCGACCCCGAAGGCGATCGAATCGGACAGCGAATCCAGTTCCGCACCGAAACGGCTCTCGCCGCGCAGCAGCCGGGCGATTCGCCCGTCCAGACCATCCAGCACGCCTGCAAACAGGATGGACAGCACCGCCCGCTCCCATTCGCCCGATATGCCATAACGCACGCCGGTCAGGCCAAAGCACAGCGCCATCGCCGTCACCGCATTGGGCGCGACCATCCGCAGGGTGATCCCCCGGCGCAAACCCCGTGGCACGGCGCGGCGCTGGCGGCTCATGCGCTGCCTCCGGTCATCGCGGCATGTACTCCCGCGAAGGCGGGAGTCCAGTCCCGCCCTTGCACATGATCGCTATGGCTGGACTGGGTTCCGGCCTGCGCCGGAACACATGACGATCCTAGGCACCGATCACTCACTGCTGAATCCCCGCGATCACGCGACGGTCGCCAATCTGACCCAGGATCGTCTCACCCGCCACCGTCCGCTGGCCCAATATCACGCGCGGCGCAGTCCCAGCGGGCAGATAGACGTCCACCCGGCTGCCAAAGCGGATAAGCCCGATACGCTGCCCCGCCGCGACCATATCGCCGGGCTTAACGAACGGCACGATCCGCCGCGCGACCAGACCCGCAATCTGGGTGAAACCAACCCGCAGGCCGTCGTGCCGCTCGACCAATATATGCTGGCGCTCATTATCCTCGCTCGCCTTGTCCAGGTCCGCGTTCAGGAATTTGCCGGAGATATAGACGACCGACTTGATCGTCCCGCCGATCGGGGTGCGATTGATATGGACGTCGAACACACTCATGAAGATCGACACGCGGATCAGCGGCTGATCGCCCAGCCCCGCGGCACCCGCCATCTCGCGCGGCGGCGGCACCTTCTGGATCAGCGTCACCAGCCCGTCGGCGGGCGCGATGATCGCGCCTTCATCCTGCGGCACGGCGCGCACCGGATCGCGGAAAAAGGCCAGCACCCACATCGTCACGATCAGCATCAGCCAGCCGATCACGTCCCAGCCCAGCAGAAAGAAAACGCCGGTAATAGCCGCTGCAATCAGGCCGAATTTCACCCCTTCCGGGTGAACCGGGGGGAAGCGCCATTTGATATTGCCGCCAGTGGCAATGCTGATCTCGTCATGTTCCATAGTCACCGTCTTTAGGGAGAGACCCTCGCCCTGACAACGACCGATGCCGCCCATGTGTCCCTCACCCCGCTCGCATCGCCAAAATCCCGCCTGCACGGTTGAACATTGGCCGCGCTTTGCCTAGGGCATTTCGCAAATCCACCCAAAATGAAGAAGGCGAACAGGCGCATGGCGAAGATCAAGGTGAAAAACCCCGTCGTGGAGATTGACGGCGACGAAATGACCCGGATCATCTGGCAGTGGATTCGCGAACGCCTGATCCTCCCCTATCTCGACATCGACCTGAAATATTATGACCTCAGCGTCGAAAAGCGCGACGAGACGAACGACCAGATCACCATCGATTCCGCCAACGCGATCAAGCAATATGGCGTCGGCGTGAAATGCGCCACCATCACCCCGGACGAACAGCGGGTCGAGGAATTCAACCTCAAGCAGATGTGGAAGTCGCCCAACGGCACCATCCGCAACATCCTGGGCGGCGTCGTGTTCCGCGAACCCATCGTCATCAAGAACGTCCCCCGTCTCGTCCCCGGCTGGACCGACCCGATCGTCATCGGCCGTCACGCTTTTGGCGACCAGTATAAGGCGACCGACTTTCTGGTCCCCAGCGCTGGCAAGCTGACCATGGTGTGGGACGGCGACAATGGCGAAAAGATCGAAAAGGAAGTGTTCAACTTCCCGGCCGCCGGCGTCGCCATGGGCATGTACAACCTTGACCAGTCGATCATCGATTTTGCCAAGGCGAGCATGAACTATGCGCTCGACCGCAAATGGCCGCTCTACCTGTCGACCAAGAACACCATCCTCAAGGCCTATGACGGCCGCTTCAAGGATCTGTTCCAGCAGGTGTTCGACGAAGAATTTGCCGACCGGTTCAAGGCAGCGGGCATCGTCTACGAGCATCGCCTGATCGACGACATGGTCGCCTCCGCGCTCAAGTGGAGCGGCAAGTTCGTCTGGGCCTGCAAGAATTATGACGGCGACGTCCAGTCGGACACGGTCGCGCAGGGCTTCGGCTCGCTCGGCCTCATGACCTCGGTCCTGCTCTCGCCCGATGGCAAGACGGTCGAGGCCGAAGCCGCCCACGGCACCGTCACCCGCCACTATCGCCAGCATCAGCAGGGCAAGGCAACCTCGACCAACCCGATCGCGTCGATCTTCGCCTGGACCCAGGGACTTGCTTTCCGCGGCAAGTTTGACGGCACCCCCGACGTCACCAAATTCGCCGAAACGCTGGAGCGCGTCTGCATCAAGACCGTCGAGGATGGCGCGATGACCAAGGATCTGGCGCTGCTGATCGGCCCGGAACAGGCCTGGATGACCACGGAACAGTTTTTCGAAACGATCCGCGTAAATCTGGAAGCCGAAATGGCGAAATGGAACTGATAGCCGCCTGAGGCTTTCAATACGCAAACGGAACGAGGCGGCGCCGTGCAACGGGGCCGCCTTTTTCATGACAATTGCCGCAGGGGAATGAAGCGATGACAACGACAGCCCGCAAACGCCTGGAAGTCCGCACCGCCGTCCCGTCCGACGTGCGCGCCATCCTGCGGCTGATAGCCCGCGTCTATCCGGGCCTGCCCAATTACTCCCCCGCCACCGTCCGGGGCCAAATCAACAATTTCCCCGATGGCTGTTTCGTCGCGCTCTACGACAATAAGGTGGTGGGCTATTGCGCCACTATGCGCGTCAGCAAGTCGATGGCCTTCGCCTGGCACGATTGGGAAGAAATTACCGCCAACGGCTTTGGCACCCGCCACAGCGCCGCGGGCGAATGGCTCTACGGCTATGAAATGGCGGTCGATCCCAAGCTGCGCGGCCTGCGCATCGGCCAGCGCCTCTATGACGAGCGCAAGGAACTGGCCGAACAGCTCGACCTGCATGGCATCGTCATCGCCGGACGGATGCCGGGCTATCTGCGCGCGAAACGCAAGGTCGAAGGACCGAAGGATTATCTGGACAAGGTAGTCCAGGGCAAGATCCGCGATCAGGTCGTCAGCTTTCAGCTCAAGAACCAGTTTGAACCGCTCGGCGTCCTCGAAAATTACCTGCCGGAGGATAAGCAGTCGGACGGCCACGCCGCCCATCTGGTCTGGCGCAACCCCTATGTCGACCCGGACGAAGCGCCCGAAATGCGGGTGCCGCGCGGGGTCGAAAGCGTCCGCCTTGCCACCTGTCAGCTCCAGGCCCGCGCCGTGACGGATTTTGAGGGGTTCATCCGTAACATCGAATATTTCGTCGATGTGGCAGCGGATTACCGGTCGGACTTCATCGTCTTTCCCGAACTCTTCACCCTGCCCCTCCTGTCGTTCGAGACGAAAAAGCTCAATCCGATGGAGGCGATCGACAAGCTGACCAATTACACCCCGCGCCTGACCAAGGAACTCACGCGGATGGCGCTGGAATATAATATCAACATCATCGGCGGCTCCCACCCGACCCGCGCCGATGATGGCGACATCCAGAATATCGCCTATGTGGCGCTGCGTGACGGATCGCTCCACACCCAGGAAAAAATCCACCCCACCCCCAACGAAGCCTTTTGGTGGAATATCAAGGGCGGCGATGCGCTCGACGTCATCCAGACCGACTGCGGGCCGATCGGCGTCCTGATCTGCTATGACAGCGAATTTCCCGAACTCGCCCGCCGCCTGGTCGATCAGGGCGCGCGCATCATCTTCGTCCCCTTCTGCACCGATTCCCGGTCAGGCTATATGCGCGTGCGCTACTGCGCGCAGGCCCGCGCGATCGAAAATCAATGCTATGTCGTCATGTCGGGCAATGTCGGCAACCTGCCCAATGTCGACAATATGGACATCCAATATGCCCAGAGCGCCATCCTGACCCCCTGCGACCTCCCCTTCGCGCGCGACGGCATCGCCGCGGAATCGACCGAAAATGTCGAAACCCTGACCATGGCCGACGTCAACCTCGCCGACTTGAGCTGGGCCCGCGCCGAAGGCACCGTCCGCAACCTGCGCGACCGGCGCTTCGATCTCTATCATATCGAATGGGACAACAACCCCGACCACGCCCACGCCCAGAGCGGCGGGCCGGTCCCGGCAGGCGGACATAATTCGCCGGGGGGTGGGTGATAGGTTGGGCATTAAACCACATTAAAAGCCCCTCCCTTCCAAGGGAGGGGTTGGGGTGGGTAGTGAGCGAAGCGAGCTTCCTATCTATCGTCAGCAAGCGCAGCCAGCGCGACTAACCCACCACTGGCACCCGTTTCAGAAAGCGGAGTTTCGGGCTGATTTGGGTTGGAAGCGGACGTTGCGCTTTGCCAAGGATCGGTTAGTCTGTGTCGATGCGCTTTCAATATCGCAATGCCATTGTTATCGCGCTACTTCCGCTCTGCGCGTGCTCCTATGGGGAAGAAAAGTTGCCGGATTGTTGGAACGAGAATGTTCCGTCCAGTCTAGTCGCATTGAAGCGATTGCCCCCAATTGAGGACGCTGTCACCGAAATACAGCATTCACTTTGTAGCACGAAAAAGGATAGGCTTGGCAATGCCGAAAGGGCGTTATCAGCTGAAGGATATGCCTATAAGCGGGAGGTTGCTGAACTTGGTGAGTGCATTCAGGTGCGTGTTTATGCTCGATTGACGCCGCCGACCTTGAAAAGGGACATCGAACGACTTTGCACCATCGCCTCCGCCAGCCGCATAGCATATCTCCATTGGAGCGGACAGGTCGACGATAGCTTCGTTTTTGTTCATGGTGATTTCGTGACCATAAATAAAATGAAGCCCGTGAATGTCCGCCAATGATCGATTAGCGCCACGCCTCCCCCAACGTCATGCCGGGCTTGACCCGGCATCCCGCTATTCTTCGCAAACGCCAGAGAAGAAGCGGGACCCCGGATCAAGTCCGGGGTGACGAAGGTGGGTGTGTCAGCTATTGGCCATAAGCCAAGCCCGGCGCTGACGCTCCCTCTCACTCCACCGTCACACTCTTCGCCAAATTCCGTGGCTGGTCCACATCGGTCCCCTTGGCCACCGCGACATGATAGGCCAGTAACTGCACCGGCACCGCATAGACCAACGGCGCGATCAGGGGATGCACCTTGGGCATCTCGATCGTCGCCATGCAGCCCTCGCCCGCCAGAGCAATGCCTTCCGCGTCGGAAATCAGCACCACCTTGCCGCCGCGCGCCTGCACTTCCTGCATATTGCTCACGGTTTTCTCGAACAGCGGGCCTGACGGCGCGATCACGATCACCGGCACCGCCTCGTCGATCAGCGCGATCGGGCCATGCTTCATCTCGCCCGCCGCATAGCCCTCGGCATGGATATAGCTGATTTCCTTGAGTTTCAGCGCCCCTTCCAGCGCCATAGGATAATCCGGCCCACGCCCCAGATACAGCACGTCGCGCGCCGGTGCGATCAGGTGCGCCATCGCCTCGATATCGCCATCATGGCCCAGCGCCTCGTTCATCGCGGCCGGCGCTTCGGACAGGTGCCAGACGATCTCGGCCTCCTCTTCCGGGGTCAGCAGCCCCTTGGCCCGCGCCAGATTGGCGGCCAGCGCGGCCAGCACCGCCAGCTGGCAAGTGAAAGCCTTGGTCGACGCCACGCCGATTTCCGGCCCGGCATGGGTCGGCAGCAACAGGTCAGCCTCGCGCGCCATCGAGCTGGTCGGCACATTGACCACCACCGCGATGATCTGGTCCGCCGCCTTGGCATGGCGCAGCGCCGCCAGCGTATCCGCTGTCTCGCCCGACTGGCTGATGAACAAGGCGAGACCGCCCTTCTCCAGCACCGGGTCGCGATAGCGGAACTCGCTCGCCACATCGATGTCCACTGGCACGCGCGCGAATTTCTCGAACCAATATTTGGCAACCATCCCGGCATAGAAGCTGGTGCCGCAGGCGACGATGGTGATGCGCTTCACCGCGCCCAGATCGAAATCCATGTCCGGCATGGCGACTTCATTTTCCATCCGGCGCAGATAGGCGCGCAGCGTCTGGGCGACCACGACCGGCTGCTCGTAAATCTCCTTCTGCATGAAGTGACGATGATTGCCCTTGTCGATCATCGCCCCCGACACGCCGGACAGGGTCACCGGCCGCTCGACCGGCTGATTATCCTTGTCGAAAATCTCCGCGCCGTCCTTCGTGATGACGACCCAGTCGCCCTCTTCCAGATAGGCGATCTTCTGCGTCAGCGGCGCCAGCGCCAAGGCATCCGACCCCAAATAGGTCTCGCCATCGCCATAACCCACCACCAAAGGCGACCCCAGCCGCGCGCCAATCAGCATGTCGGGATGGCTGCGGAACAAGATCGCCAGCGCAAACGCCCCGTGCAGGCGCGGTAGCACCTTTGCCACCGCCTCCTTGGGTGACGCGCCCTGCTCCACCAACTCGCTCACCAGATGGGCGACCACCTCGGTATCGGTCTGGCTGTCGAAGATGCGGCCCCGCGCCATCAGTTCCGCGCGCAGCGGCTTGAAATTCTCGATAATCCCATTGTGGACCAGCGCCACTTCGCGCGTCGCATGGGGGTGCGCATTGCTGGTCGTCGGCGCGCCATGGGTCGCCCAGCGGGTATGGGCGATGCCGGTGGTGCCGGGCAGCGGCTCGTCGCGCAATTCGGTCACCAGATTGGCGAGTTTCCCTTCTGCCCGCCGCCGCTCGATCGCCCCGTCATGGACGGTCGCGACCCCCGCGCTGTCATAGCCGCGATATTCCAGCCGCTTGAGCCCATCGACCAGCCGCTCCGCCACGTCGCTATTGCTGATGATGCCAATGATGCCGCACATGTGCCGGGGGAGCCTTTCAGATTTGATAGGGAACGCGGATGCCCGGCATCTCTGCCGGAAAATCCTTAGTATTGCGTGTCACGAGAATGCGGCCGCGCAATTGTGCGGTGGCCAATATGATCGCGTCGGGCGACTTTAGCCGCGCGCGTTCACGGCGCAGCGCAGCCGCCCGATGCGATATCTCGTCATCGATTTCGTCCAGGCCGAACTGCCCCAGAAACATCAGCACATCGCGCACGGCCGATTCATTACCTTTGGACAATATCTCGATCCACGCCATGCGGCTGATCCACATGCGCGCGCCGCTGCCCGCTATACGCGAAATTTCGCGATGGGCCGGTTCATGATTCAAGAGGGCGTCGATGACGATATTGGCATCCAGACTGTAACCGCTCATGGGCGATTCTTTTGGTGCGTCTCGGCTGCTTTTTTCGTCAGCGCCACATAATGCGCCCGCTCCTTGTCATCCTCTTCCGTGAAATATTCAGGGGATGCCGCGCGGACTTCATCATAATCATCGTCCCACGGCCGGGTCCATTCCGCCCGCCGCGCACGATCATATTCGTGGGGATCGACCGACACGCCATGCCGTGCCCACGCGCCAAAGCCCTGCTCCAGTGAATTTTTCGACGTTTGCGGTCGATAGGCCGACACCGCCTCCCGCAACACAGCCGCCCGCGACTTGCCCTGTTCGCGGGCAAGCTGGTCCAGCCATTTGACGTCATCGTCGGGTATGTCAGCCAGAAAACGCATGATGATATTCTGATATCATATCATGATATCAAGTCAAGACACTGCGCAATCGCTTTTATATGTCTAACTCACTGTCGGCTTTATCCTGATCAGCCAGATATCGGGCGGCGCCAGCATCCGAATCGGCAATCCGCTGGTGCCGACGCCAGCCGCCACGATCATCGTCTTGGCCCCGTCGCGATACAGGCCACAGGCATAGCGCGTGCCATATTTCGACGGCACATAGACGACCCCGGCAAAGGGCAGCGCCACCTGCCCGCAATGGGTATGCCCCACCAGCGTCAGCGACGGCACGTCCGGCAGAGCGGGGAACACATCCGGCCCATGCGACAGGATCAGCGGCGCGCCACCCACCCGCGCCATCGCCGCCAGCGTATCGGGCAGGTCGGGCCTGCGCGTGTAGATGTCCTGCAACCCGCCGATCACCAGCGGCCCGCGCCGCACCACGCCATCCTGCAACAGGGTGATGCCCAGCCGCGCAAAAGCCGCTGCCCAGTCCCGACCGCTCAGCGCAACCCGGTTCAGCTTGCTGCGACTGTCATGATTGCCCAGCACCGCCACCACGCCCAGCGGCGCGCGCAAACCTGCAAACGGCGCAATACTCGCCCGCGCATCATAGGTCGCGCCGCCCTTGGCATCGCCGATATAGTCCCCGCCCAGCAGGATGAGGTCAGGCTTCAGTGCATTGATCTGCGCCACGATCCGCGCCATCCGCGCCGGGCTATTGTCCGGCCCCGACAAATGCGTGTCGGTCAGCAGCGCGACCGTAATCGGATTACGCGGCGCATCCACCGGGAAAGGCAGCGCAATCTCCGCCCGCCGCACCACCGGCATGCCGCTGGCGTTCATCACCAACCAAAGCGCAAAGCCCGCCACCATCAAAATCAGCGCCAGCGCCACCCGACCGATGCGGTGCCTCATCCCACAACGTGCTCCCGCGCAGGCGGGAGCCCAGTCCCACGCTCCGACCTAGGCTCCCGCCTGCGTGGGAGCACGCGGCCTTTTCTCACTTCGCCGCCTTCCGCGCCATCATCCGCGCCCGAAACCGCTTGGCCCACCCCGGCTTGCTCTCCTGCGCCGGCCGCACCAGGCACAGCGCATCCGCCTCGACCGCCTTCGTCACCACGCTCCCCGCCGCGACGATCGCGCCCGCGCCGATCGACACCGGCGCGACCAGCGCACTGTTCGACCCGACGAACGCCCCCGCGCCAATCTCGGTCTTATATTTGAAGAAGCCGTCATAGTTGCAGGTGATCGTCCCCGCGCCGATATTGGCCCCCGCCCCCACGCTGGCGTCGCCGATATAGGACAGGTGGTTGACCTTGGCCCCTTCGCCCAGCACCGCCTTCTTGATCTCGACGAAATTGCCGACCTTGGCCTTCACCCCGATCTGCGCGCCGGGCCGCAGCCGCGCATAGGGACCGATCGCCGCGCCGCTCTCCACGCTTGCCCCTTGCAGATGGGAAAAGGCGTGGATGACCACATCGTCCGCCACACTGACGCCCGGCCCAAACACGACGTTCGGCTCCACCACCACGTCACGGCCCAGCACCGTGTCATGCGCAAAGAACACCGTCTCCGGCGCAACCAAAGTCACCCCCTCGCGCATCGCCTCTACCCGGCGGCGCGCCTGCCACATCGCCTCCACGCCTGCCAGTTCGACCCGGCTGTTGACCCCCGCCACTTCCCAGGCTTCGGTCTCGATGACGGCGCTCGGCGCGCCCGGCAGCATGATGATGTCGGGCAGATAATATTCGCCAGCGGCATTGTCGTTGCCGATCTGGTCAAGCAGCACGAACAGGTCGGTCGATCGCACCGCCATCAGCCCGCTATTGCAAAGCGTCACCGCTCGCTCGGCTTCGCTGGCATCCTTATATTCGACCATCTTTTCGATGATCCCCTGCCCGTCGGCGATGATCCGGCCATAGGCGGCGGCGTCATCGGGGCGGAAGCCCAGCACCACCGCGCGCGGATCGTCCCCCCGGTTCAGCCGGTCGAGCATCGCCCGCATCGTCGCCCCGCTGACCAGCGGCACGTCGCCATAGAGGATCAGCACATCGCCCGCAAAACCCGCCAGCGCGTCATGCGCCTGCGCGACGGCATGGCCGGTGCCAAGCTGCCTGTCCTGCACCGCAATCACTGCGCCGGTGCCCGCCACCGCTGCCTCGACCTGTTCCCGCCCCGCGCCGACCACGACAACCTGCCGCTCCGGCTCCAGCGCGGCGACGCTCGCCAGCAGATGCAGCAGCATCGGACGCCCAGCGACCGGATGCAGCACCTTGTGCAGCGACGATTTCATGCGCGTACCCTGCCCGGCGGCAAGGATGATGACGGCAAGAGGACGGCTGGCGGTCACGATAAGGATGTCCCTCATAAATGGGTCTATGGCCCATGGCTCTGCCATGTTTGGCTTGCCTTTGCCACCGCGGTCGCGGCATGGCGCGGCCATGGCAAAAATTCCTTTCGATATTGTTGGCTTCGACCTCGACGGCACGCTGATCGACACCAGCGGAGACCTTGCCGCCGCGGTCAATCACGCCATCGCCACGATCGACCGTCCGCCCTTTCCGGTCGAAGCCATCCAGCCTTTCGTGGGCAAGGGTGCCAAGGTCATGCTGGAACGGGCGCTCGATGCGTCGGGTGGGTATGACGATGCGACACTGGCACAATTGCTGCCCATCCTGCTCGACTATTATCAGGCGAACCTCAGCGCTCATTCCGTCCCCTATCCCGGCCTGATCGCGGCGATGGACGCGCTGGCAGCGGCGGGCGTGAAACTCGCCATCTGCACCAACAAGGCGGAACGCTTCACCATTCCGCTGATCGAGCAACTTGGCCTCACGTCCCGTTTCGCCAGCATCGTCGGCGGCGACACGGTCGGCATCGCCAAGCCCGATCCCGCGCCGATCCACGCCATGATCGATCGCGCAGGCGGCGGCAGGGCGATCTTCATCGGCGACACGATCAACGACATAGCGGGCGCGCGCAATGCGGGCATCCCCAGCATCGCCGTCAGCTTCGGTTTTCTCGACGGCCCGGTCGAAAATCTCGCCGCCGACGCCGTCATCGACCATTTCGATGCACTGTTGCCCCTGCTCGAAAGCTGGCCCGCATGACCCTGCGGCTGGAGCAGGACGGCGCGATCGCCAACCTGTTGATCGACCGCCCAACCCGCCGCAACGCGATGACGCAGGCGATGTGGGAAAGCCTGCCAGCTCTGGTCGCACAGGCGATGGCAGACGACAATGTGCGCGTTCTGATCCTCGCCTCCGCCACCCCCGGCCTCTTCTGCGCCGGGGCCGACATCGGCGAATTTGCCAGTCATAGCGGCGAAGAAAGCTGCCGCATCGCCAATCAGGCAGCGATCCGCGCCAGCCAATATGCGCTTGCCCACGCGCCCAAGCCCGTCATCGCCGCGATCGACGGCGATTGCGTCGGCGGCGGTTGCGGCCTCGCCATCGCCTGTGACCTGCGCATCGCGGCCCCCACCGCACGATTGGGGATCACGCCCGCAAAGCTCGGCATCGTCTATTCGCTGTTCGACACCAAATTGCTGGTCGATCTGGTCGGCCCGGCCCGCGCCAAGCGCATCCTCTTCACCGGCGCGCTACACAATGCGGACGACGCCCTCGCCATCGGCCTGATCGACGAAATCGCCGCCGATCCCCTCGCCGCCGCGACCGCCCTGGCCCACACCATCGCCACCAACGCCCAGCACAGCGTCCGCGCGTCCAAGGCGATCATTCGCCGCATCTTGGACGGTCAGGCCGATGACGACGACACGACCCTCGCCATGTTCCGCGACGCCTTCACCCTGCCCGACTTTGCCGAGGGCGTAGCCGCGTTTCAGGCGAAGAGGCGGCCTGACTTTTAAGCCTGTATTCTCCCAGAAAGAAAAGGCCTCCGCAATGCGAAGGCCTTTTCTTATCGGTCGCTGACTGACCCAATCACATATGGATCGGCTTGCCGGTCACCGCCATCGCCGCTTCCTTGATCGCCTCGCTATGCGTGGGATGGGCGTGACAGGTATAGGCGATATCTTCGCTCGACGCGCCAAATTCCATGGCCTGCACCACCTGCGCGATCATCGTGCCAGCCGGGACCGCGATGATCCACACGCCCAGCACCTTGTCGGTTTCGGCGTCGGCGATGACCTTCACAAAGCCGTCCGGCTCGTGATTGGTCTTGGCGCGGCTGTTGGCCATCATCGGGAATTTGCCGACCTTGATCGGACCCTTCTCCTTGGCCTGTTCCTCGGTCAGCCCCACGCCCGCAATTTCGGGCTTGGTATAGACGACGCCGGGGATCAGGTCATGGTTCACGATGCCGGTCAGGCCCGCGATATTCTCCGCAACGGCAATGCCCTCATCCTCGGCCTTGTGCGCCAGCATCGGGCCGGGGATCACGTCGCCGATCGCCCAGACGCCCGGCACCTTGGTGCCGAACTCATGATCGGTTTCGATCTGGCCGCGCTTGTTCAGTTCCAGCCCGATCTTGTCGAGGCCGAGGCCTTCGGTATTGGCACGGCGGCCGATCGACACCAGCACCACGTCCGCCTCGATCGTTTCGGCCGCGCCGCCAGCGGCAGGCTCGACTGTCAGGGTCACGCCCTTCTTACCCGCCTTCGCGCCGGTGACCTTGGTGCTGAGCTTATATTCAAAGCCCTGCTTCTTGAAGATCTTGTTCGCTTCCTTGCGGATTTCGCCATCCATGCCGGGCAGGATCTGGTCGAGATATTCCACGACCGTGACCTTGGACCCCAGCCGACGCCACACGCTGCCGAGTTCCAGACCGATGACGCCGCCGCCGACCACGACCAGATGCCCCGGCACCTTGTCCAGTTCCAGCGCACCGGTCGAATCGACGATCTGACCGCCCGCATTATCGACCTCGACGCCTGGCAGCGGCATGACCGACGATCCGGTGGCGATGACGATATTTTTCGCCGTCACCGTCTCGCCACCAACCACGACCGTATTTGCGCCGGTGAAGCTGGCCAGACCCTTGAGCCAGGTCACCTTATTCTTCTTGAACAGAAATTCGATGCCGCCGGTCAGCCCCTTGACCGCGTCAATCCGCTGCCCCTGCATGGTGGGCAGGTCCAGGCTCATCTTGTCGATCTTGACGCCCAGCTTCGCCAGCGTGCCATTGGCCGCTTCGTCATAGAGTTCGGACGCATGGAGCAACGCCTTGGACGGGATGCAACCGACGTTAAGGCAGGTGCCGCCCAGCGTCTCGCGGCTTTCCGCACACGCCACCTTCAGGCCCAGCTGCGCCGCCCGGATCGCGGCGACATAGCCGCCTGGGCCAGCGCCGATCACCAGAACGTCATAATCATACTCGGCCATCGTTTTTCTTCCTCATAGTGTTCCTGCGAACGCAGGAACCCAGGGCGTCGTCAGAACAGCCTCTCGAACAAATCCCGCCACTGCGGATTTTCCCGTTCGATCAACTCGATCTTCCAGGCGCGCTTCCATTTCTTCATCTGCAGTTCGCGAAGCCTCGCTTCCTGCAAATCATCATATGACTCAAACCACACCAACATGGTGCAGCCATGTCGCTTCGTAAAGCCTTCAACCAATGCGTTGCGATGCTGATATGTCCGGCCAGCCAGATCGCTTGTAACCCCCAGATAGAGGGTGCCATTGCGCCGGCTGGCCATCAGATAGACATATCCCGCTTTCGTTGCATTTCTCCGCCCTGGGCTCCTGCGTTCGCAGGAGCACGTGGGAAATAAGCCTTACAGGTCGATCAGCAGACGGGTCGGATCCTCGATCGCATTCTTCACCGCGACCAGGAAGGTCACCGCCTCACGACCGTCGATCAGGCGATGGTCGTAGGACAGCGCCAGATACATCATCGGACGCACCACGACCTGCCCGTCACGCACGACCGGGCGGTCCTCGATGCGGTGAAGGCCCAACACCGCCGACTGGGGCGGGTTGATGATCGGGGTGGACATCAGGCTGCCGAACACGCCGCCGTTGGAGATGGTGAAGGTGCCGCCCTTCATATCTTCCATCGTCAGCTTGCCTTCCTTGGCCTTGCGGCCAAAGTCGCCAATCGTCTTTTCGATCGTCGCGACGCTCATGCTTTCGGCGTTGCGGATGACCGGGACGACCAGACCGGTCGGGGCCGAAACAGCGACCGAAATGTCGCAAAAGTCGTTATAGACGATCTCGTCGCCCTCGATCTGGCCGTTGACGCCCGGAATATCCTTCAGCGCCATGCAGACAGCCTTGGTGAAGAAGCCCATGAAGCCCAGACGGACGCCATGCTTCTTCTCGAACAGGTCCTTATATTTGGCCCGCGCCTCGATGACCGCACTCATGTCGACATCGTTGAAGGTGGTCAGCAGCGCTGCGTTGTTCTGCGCTTCCTTCAGCCGCTTGGCGACGGTCTGGCGCAGGCGGGTCATCTTGACCCGCTCCTGCGCGCGACCCGGACCGGCAGCCGGGGCAGCAGCGGCAGGCGCAGCCGTCACGGCCGTTGCGGCAGCCGCCTTGGCCGTGCCAGCCGCGACAGCCGCCGTCACGTCATCCTTGGTCAGGCGGCCGTCCTTGCCGGTGCCCTTGATCTTGCTGGGGTCCAGACCATGCTCCAGCACCAGGCGGCGCACGGCGGGCGACAGGGTCAGGTTTCCGCCATCATCATCGTCCGACGCCACAGGCGCAGGGGCCGAAGCGGCTGGCGCAGGCGCAGCGGCCTCCGCCTTGGCCGCTGGCGCAGCGGCAGGCGCGGCAGCAGCCGCAGCGCCTTCGTTGATCAGCGCCAGCAATGCGCCGACATTCACGGTCTCGCCTTCCTTGGCGATGATGTCGCCCAGCGTGCCTGCGACCGGCGCAGGCACATCGACCGCAACCTTGTCGGTTTCCAGGCTGACGATGGGTTCGTCGAGCGCGACGGCTTCACCGGGCTTTTTGAGCCACTGGCCCACGGTTGCTTCGGTAACGGATTCGCCCAGGGTAGGGACTTTGACTTCGGTGGCCATGAGCTTGTTCAGCCTTTCTTCTGGCGACGGATTTCGGTGCGGACGCTGTGACCCAGCGCATCGGCGACGAGGGCGCCCTGTTCGGCGACATGGCGTTTGGCGAGGCCCGTAGCGGGCGACGCCGACGCCTTGCGACCGGCATAGCGAGCGCGCATCGGCGCCTTGCCGGCACTCGCCAGCGCTTCCTCGATATAGGGTTCGACATGGAACCACGCGCCATTGTTGCGTGGTTCCTCCTGGCACCAGATCACTTCGGTCAGGTTGGTCATCCGCTTCAGACGGACGGCCAATGCGTCGGTCGGGAAGGGATAGAGCTGCTCGATGCGGACGATCTGGGTATTCTTGTCCCCAGCTGCATCGCGCGCCTCAATGAGGTCATAGGCGACCTTGCCCGAACAGAGCACCAGCCGCTTGGTTTCCGCGTCCGGCGCCGGATTGCTGTCCGACAGGATGCGCATGAAATGCGTGTCGCCCTGGAAATCCTGCGCCTGGCTCACCGCCAGCTTGTGCCGCAGCAGCGACTTGGGCGTCATGATGATCAATGGCTTGCGGAAAGGACGCAGCATCTGGCGGCGCAGGACGTGGAAATAATTGGCCGGCGTCGTGATGTTGGCGACCTGGATATTGCCTTCCGCGCAGAGTTGCAGGAAGCGTTCCAGACGCGCCGAACTATGTTCCGGCCCCTGCCCTTCATAGCCATGCGGCAACAGGCAGACGAGGCCGTTGGAGCGCAGCCACTTGGTTTCGGACGAGGCGATATACTGGTCGAAGATGATCTGCGCGCCATTGGCGAAATCGCCGAACTGCGCCTCCCACAGCACAAGGCTCTTGGGGTCGGCCAGCGCATAGCCATATTCGAAACCCAGCACGCCATATTCGGACAAGGGGCTATCCAGCACCTCGAACCGGCCATGCGGCACGGTCGACAGCGGGATATATTTCTTCTCCGTATTCTGGTCGACCCAGACCGAATGCCGCTGGCTGAACGTCCCACGCCCGGAGTCCTGCCCCGACAGACGCACGCCATAGCCTTCCGACAGGAGCGAGCCGAAGGCCAAAGCCTCGCCGGTCGCCCAATCGAAATTCGCGCCAGACTTGAACATCTCGGCCTTCGCATCCAGCACGCGCTGGAGCGTCTTGTGGACGACATGCCCCTCCGGCACGGTGGTCAGCGTCTTGCCCAGGCTGTCGAACAGCTTTGGCGCGATCGCCGACTCTACGCTCTGGCGGCTGGTTTCGGCGTCAGCAGGCTTGTGCAGCCCCGACCAGCGCCCGGCAAACCAGTCGGCCTTGTTGGCCTTGTAGCTTTTGGACGCCTCAAACTCTTCTTCCAGATGGTTTACGAAGTCGCCCGTGGCCTTGGTCACATAATCGTCGTCGACCACGCCCTGCGCCTTCAGGCGCGTGGCATAGACTTCGCTGACCGGGGGATGCTGGCGGATCTTCGCGTACATCAGCGGCTGGGTGAACGAAGGCTCGTCGCCCTCATTATGACCGAAGCGGCGATAGCACCACATGTCGATCACGATGTCGCGATGGAAGGTCTGGCGATATTCGACCGCCAGCTTGCAGGCAAAGGTCACCGCTTCGGGATCGTCGCCATTCACATGCAGGATCGGCGCCTGAACGCCCTTCGCCACGTCGGACGGATAGGGCGAGCCGCGCGAAAATTGCGGGCTGGTGGTGAAGCCGACCTGGTTGTTGACGATGAAGTGGATGCAGCCGCCGGTATTGTAACCGGCAACGCCGGAAAAGCCGAGGCATTCCCAGACGATACCCTGACCCGCAAAGGCCGCGTCGCCATGGATCAGCACCGGCAGGACCTGCTCATGCTTGCCCAGATCGTCGCGGAACGTCTGCTGCGCGCGCACCTTGCCCAGCACCACCGGATCGACGGTTTCAAGGTGCGAGGGGTTGGGGACCAGCGACATATGGACCTTGATCCCGTCA
Organism: Sphingobium sp. FG58; assembly: GCF_057809055.1. Taxonomy (NCBI): domain Bacteria; kingdom Pseudomonadati; phylum Pseudomonadota; class Alphaproteobacteria; order Sphingomonadales; family Sphingobiaceae; genus Sphingobium; species Sphingobium sp. FG58. The sequence goes on from NZ_JBMDJF010000003.1 coordinate 178,196, forward strand.
AATTCGCGGTCGGTCGATGTGCCGAGGTGATATTTGACGTCGCCCGAACCGCCGACATCTTCCGGGTTGGCCGTGCCGCCGGAAAATTCGTGGAAAATGACGCGGAAGCCCTTGGCCATCACATTGGCCAGCACGTTCAGGCGGCCGCGATGGGCCATGCCATAGACGATTTCGCGGATGCCCGACTGGCCGCCATATTTGATGACCGCTTCGAGCGCCGGGATCATGGACTCGCCACCATCCAGACCAAACCGCTTGGTGCCGACATATTTGCGGCCCAGGAATTTCTCATATTGCTCGCCCTGGATGACCTTGGCCAGGATCGCCTTCTTGCCTTCTGGCGTGAAGATGATTTCCTTGTCCTTGCCCTCCAGCCGGTCCTGCAGGAACTTGCGCTCCTCCACGTCGGCGATGTGCATATATTCCAGACCAACATTGCCGCAATAATTGGCGCGCAAAATGGCCACGATCTCGCTGACGGTCGCGAACTGAAGGCCCAGCGTCCCGCCCAGGAAAATCTTCTTATTCAGGTCGGTCAGACCATGATATTCCGGCGTCAGATCGGCCGGCAGGTCGCGCTGGGTCAGGCCAAGCGGATCGAGATTGGCGGCCAGATGACCGCGCACGCGATAGGTGCGGATCAGCATTTGCGCGCGGATGGCGTCCTCGGCCGCCTGTGCTATGTCGGCGTCCGACACCGGCTTGCCCGCGGACTTGGCGGCGGCCTTCACGGCCACCTGCATCTGCGTCGGGTCCAGCGCGCCGGTCAGTTCGTCCGTATCGGACAGCGGCCAGTTCGGGCGAGCCCAGCTTGGGCCTTGCTCGACTTCAAAATCCTGGTTCTCGTAACCCATCATCATATCCCATCCGTGCCGCGTGCAGTCGCGGTCGGGCAAAGGACGGCCGGGGTGCAGCCCGGCCGCCTTACAGGCTTGCTTAGCCCTTCAGCACTTCCAGCAGGGTCGTACCCAGCTCGGACGGGCTGGCAGCGACCTTGATGCCCGCGGCTTCCATCGCCGCGATCTTGCTTTCCGCGTCGCCCTTGCCACCCGACACGATCGCGCCGGCATGACCCATGCGACGGCCCGGAGGCGCCGTGCGACCGGCGATGAAGCCGGCCATCGGCTTCTTTCGGCCACGCTTGGCCTCGTCGATCAAGAACTGCGCCGCCTGTTCTTCCGCGTCGCCGCCGATTTCACCGATCATGATGATCGATTCGGTGGCGTCGTCGGCCAGGAACAGCTCCAGTACGTCGATGAAGTTGGTGCCGTTGACCGGATCGCCGCCGATGCCGACCGCGGTGGTCTGGCCCAGGCCAGCGTTCGAGGTCTGGAACACTGCTTCATAGGTCAGTGTGCCGGAACGCGAGACGACGCCGACGCTGCCCGCCTTGAAGATGGAACCGGGCATGATGCCGATCTTGCATTCATTGGGGGTTAGCACGCCGGGGCAGTTCGGGCCGATGAGGCGCGACTTGCTGCCCGACAGAGCGCGCTTCACGCGGACCATGTCGAGGACGGGGATGCCTTCGGTGATGCAGATGATCAGCGGGATTTCCGCGTCGATCGCTTCCAGGATCGAATCAGCCGCAAATGGTGGCGGCACATAGACGACCGACGCATCCGCGCCGGTCTTGGTCTTGGCTTCCAGCACCGTGTCGAACATGGGCAGGCCGATATGGGTTTGACCACCCTTGCCCGGCGTGACGCCCGCAACCATCTGGGTGCCATAGGCGAGCGCCTGTTCGGTGTGGAAGGTGCCGGTGGCACCGGTCATACCCTGGGTGATGACCTTGGTGTTCTTGTTCACCAGAATGGACATGCGTGTCCCTTTATATTCCGTGGACGTGGCACTTGGTCGAAGGCGTCCCGTTCCAGGCTGCGCACTTACCTGGAACGAAACGGTGCAGCTCTAAAGGCTCAGGCGAGCGAAGAATCGATCGCCTTGCAAGCGTCCAGCAGCTCCTTGACCGCATCGACCGACACGGTGAGGTTCGCCTTGGCTTCGTCGTTCAGCTCGATCTCGATGACCTGCTCGACGCCATTCTTGCCGATGATGACCGGCACGCCGACATAGAGATTGTCGACGCCATACTGACCCGTCAGGTTGGCGGCGCAGGGCAGCAGGCGCTTCTTGTCGCCCAGATAGGATTCGGCCATCGCGATCGCGCTGGTTGCGGGCGCATAGAAAGCCGAACCGGTCTTGAGCAGCGCAACAATCTCGCCGCCGCCCGAACGGGTGCGCTGCACGATCGCGTCGATGCGCTCCTGGGTCGAACGGCCCTGCTTGATCAGGTCAGGGACAGGGATGCCCGCGACGGTCGAATATTCGATGACCGGGACCATCGTGTCGCCATGACCACCCAGCACGAAGCTGGTGACGTCCTTGGCCGACACGTTGAATTCTTCGGCCAGGAAATGGTTGAAGCGCGAGCTGTCCAATACGCCAGCCATGCCGACGACCTTGTTGTGCGGCAGGCCCGAAAATTCGCGCAGCGCCCACACCATCGCGTCGAGCGGATTGGTGATGCAGATGACGAAAGCGTCGGGCGCGTTGGCGGCAATGCCCTCGCCCACTGCCTTCATGACCTTCAGGTTGATGCCCAACAGGTCGTCGCGGCTCATGCCCGGCTTGCGCGCGACACCGGCGGTGACGATGATGACGTCCGCGCCCGCAATATCGGCATAATCATTGGAACCGGTGATCTTGGCATCGAAGCCTTCGACCGACGCGCACTGCGACAGGTCGAGCGCCTTGCCCTGGGGCACGCCTTCCACGACGTCGAACAGGACGATGTCGCCCAGACCCTTTAGAGCCGCGAGATGCGCGAGCGTGCCGCCAATATTACCAGCGCCAATGAGCGCTATCTTGTTACGGGCCATATGTCTGTCATCCTCCAAGACGTGAATTCTGGAATTGATGGCCCGCTTAAGCCGATAAGGCAGGGGTTTCAACTAACAAAGACCGTAGAATCAAATTATCTTTGCAATTCATTCGCAATTGCGTTAAGCGACTGCAACACCCTGTCGCTCCCGGCTCCTACCCTGGCCGCCGAGCTGTCCCTGCAGCGGTATCCTGCCGGATGCTTTCCCCATGGAAAGCATCCGGTCTGTTTTTCCCGGTTTTCAGCAAGAAGATTGCGCCGTGATGACGGCGCCGCACGGCAGGATGTTTCCTGGCGCGCCGCCTATTTGGGGCCGTGGCCCAGCGCCAGATAATCGTCCGACTGCATTTCCATCAGCCGCGACACGGTCCGCTCAAATTCGAACGCACCATCGCCCTCCGGGTAGAGCCGGGCAGGTTCAGCATCGGCGGATGCCAGCAATTTGACCTTATATTCGTAGAGCGAGTCGATCAGCGTCACGAAGCGCGCCGCCTCGTTGCGGTTCTCCGGTCCCAGCACCGGGATGCCGACGATGATGATCGTATGATATTTGCGCGCGATCGCCAGATAGTCGGGCGCGCCCCGCGCTTCCGCACAGAGACGCTTGAAGGAAAAGACCGCCACCCCCTTCAGGCTCTTTGGCACATGCAGCGTGCGGCCACCCTGCACCTTGATATCCTCTGACGGCACATGCGCGCGGTCGGACGGGGGATAATCGGTCAGGCGGAAGAAAGCGGTGCTGAGCGCTTGCGTCGCCGCGTCGCCATTGGGACAATGCCACAGCGTCGCGTCGCCCAGCCGGTCGCGGCGATAGTCGGTCGGGCCGTTCAACGTCAGCACGTCCAGCCGATCCTTGATCAGGTCGATAAAGGGCAGGAAAAGCTGGCGGTTGAGGCCATTCTTATAGAGTTCGTCTGGTTCGCGGTTGGAGGTGGTGACGATCGTCACGCGCCTTTCCAGCAGCCCGGTGAACAGCCGCGACATGATCGCCGCGTCGGCCATATTATTGACGACCATCTCGTCAAAGCAGAGCAACCGCGCTTCGTCGGCCAGCGACTCCACCACCGGCGGGATCGGATCGCCCTTCTCCGACTTGCGCGCCTCGGCGAGCCGGGCATGGACGTCGAGCATGAATTCATGGAAATGCGCGCGCTTCTTGCGCTGGATCTTCACCGTGTCGAAGAACAGGTCCATCAGCATCGACTTGCCGCGCCCGACCCCGCCCCACATATAGAGGCCGCGCGGCGGCTCAGGTGCCTTGCGCAACAATTTCCACAGCGTCGAACCGCGCGCAGGCACCGCTTCCAGTTCCTGCTGCAAGGCGTCAAGCCGCAGCGCCGCGGCGCGCTGATCGGGATCGGCGCGCAATTCGCCCGCCACGATCAGCGCCTCATATCGGGCAATCACCCCTGTCACTTGGGTGCAGGCACCTTGCGCAGCGTCGCAGTCGATGCCGCGATCAGGCCATCCCCCTGCGCGATCGTCATTCGCAGGAACATCATCTTGCCGGTTTCCTTGAGCAGTTCGACATCGGCGATCATCGCCACGCCAACCTTGCCCAGGCCCAGATATTGCATCGACAGGTCGATCGTCAGCGCACCCATCTGATCCTTGCGCCCCATCGCCCACAGTGCGATGAAATAGGCGTGGTCGGCAAAGCCTGCCGCAAAACCACCGTGCAGATTGCCATAGCGGTTCATGTGCAGCGGCTGCACTTCCAGCGCGATCTGCGCCCGACCCGCAGCATCGCTGCGCGCAAAGCCGCTGCCGATGACCGACAGGAAATTGTCCACGTCAGGCTCACCCCAACGTTGCCAGCCGCTCCAGTCCTCCGCCGGTGCGGCGGAGGCGATCGTCCCTGTTCCGCTCACGACAATCAGAGCTGCCGCTCGACCATCATCTTCTTGGTTTCGGCAATCGCCTTGGCCGGGGACAGACCCTTGGGGCAGACATTGGCGCAGTTCATGATGGTGTGGCAGCGATAGAGCCGGAAGGGATCTTCCAGCTCGTCCAGCCGATCACCGGTATATTCGTCGCGGCTGTCCGCCAGCCAGCGATAGGCCTGCAACAGGATCGCCGGACCCAGGAACTTGTCCGAATTCCACCAGTAGGACGGGCAACTGGTCGAGCAGCAGGCGCACAGGATGCACTCATAAAGGCCATCCAGCTTCTCGCGGTCGGCGGGCGACTGGAGCCGCTCCTTGCCCGACGGTGGCGGCGACACGGTCTTGAGCCAGGGCTGGATCGAATTATACTGCGCGTAGAAATGGGTGAAATCGGGGACCAGATCCTTGATCACGTCCATATGCGGCAGCGGGGTGATCCGCACATCCTTGCCCGAACATTCCTCGATCGCGGTGGTGCAGGCCAGGCCGTTCTTGCCGTTCATGTTCATCGAACAGCTACCGCAAATGCCTTCGCGGCACGAGCGGCGGAAAGTCAGCGTCGGATCATATTCATTCTTGATCTTGATCAGCGCGTCCAGAACCATCGGCCCGCAATTGTCGAGGTCGATCTCATAGGTGTCGTAACGCGGGTTCTGCCCGGAGTCGGGATCATAGCGATAGACCTTGAAGCTGCGCACCTTCGTCGCACCTGCGGGCGCGGGGTGGGTTACCCCCTTGCCGCTGATCTTGCTGTTCTTGGGCAACGCAAATTCGGCCATCGCTCGTCGAGCCTCTTTCAGAGTGTCGTTCGGTCGCGGCCCGCATAACAAAAAATAAGCAAAGGTCCAGCACCTACAAAAGGGAAACGCGCCACCGCCCTTGCATCTGCCCCGGCATCGCCGCTAGGCGACAGGCCCTGTGGGAGCGTTTGTGACCTGATGGATATCGCCTTTCTCGCCATTGCCGAAGCGCAACAGCTCTACCACTGGCTGCCCGCCGCGCTGGCGCTGGCGCGTCGCCCCGGCGTGCGGGTCAGCATCCTCTCACCCTCCGACCAGATATTGGCGCTGGTCGCCAGCTATGACCCCGAAAAACGGCTGATCCCGGTGCGTTTGCGCCGCCCGCCCGGCCGGGCTGACTCGCTGTTCCGCCAGCCCTCGCGGCTCGCCACCCTGCTGCTCAACTACCCAACCATTGCCCGTTTCCCCGTGTTGGTGACGACCGAGATTTCGACCGCCTGGGCGCGCCGCGTCCCCGGTTTTTCCTCTCGCCTCATCCTCATCAAACATGGCGCAGGCGACCGCGAAGGCGGCTACAAGAAACGCCATGCCGATTTCGACCTGACGCTTGTCGCAGGCGAAAAGGACCGCCGTCGCCTCATCGACCGCGGCCTTTGCACGCCCGATACCGTCGCAGTCGGCGGCTATCCCAAGTTCGAGCTGAAGGCGCCCCGCCAGCGATTCTTCGACAATGACTGGCCGGTGCTGCTCTATAATCCGCATTTCGACCCAAAGCTTTCCTCATGGGTCATCCATGGTCCGGCGGTGCTGGCCGCGCTGGAGGCGCTGACCGGCTGGAACGTCATCATTGCCCCCCACACCAAGCTGGCGCGCGCCGTCCCGCCCATCGTCACGTCGGCCCCACATATCCGCGTCGACATGGGTAGCCGTCACTCGATCGACATGAGCTATACGATGAGCGCCGACGTCTATCTCGGCGACGTGTCCAGCCAGGTCTATGAGTTCCTGATCCAGCCGCGCCCGTGCATCTTCCTCAATCTCGACCGGCGCGATGCCAGCAGCGAAGCCTTCGCGCACTGGAGGCTCGGCCAGCTGATCGAGAGCGCCGACGCCCTGCCTGCAGCCCTCGCCCGCGCCGCAGACTTGCAACCGGGCTTCGTTGCTGCTCAGGAAGCGGCCATGCGCGATTCCATCGACCTTTCCCCCATCCCCGCGTCCCAGCGGCAGGCCGACCTCATCCTGAACTTCGCGAAGCGCCCAAAGGACTCATAACGCCATGAGCCAGACCCTCACCACCACTCTTGGCCCCGTCCGCCTGATCGGCGACAATGCGACGCCGATCTGGGGCATGACCAATGCCGAGCGCAGCCGCCGCATGGCGGAAAGCGCCGCGAAGAATGGCAGCGCGCTGGCGGCGGGCCACGAACTGCTGTTCAACCTGACCTACGCCTTCGATCCGCTGCTGCTGCGCCTCGCGCTCGAAACGCCCGGCACCCTGTTCGTCTGGGGCGACGCGCCGATCGTCGGCCAGGTGCCGCAGGGCGTCGATCCGCTGACCGCGCCGCACGTCATCGACCTGTCGGACGGTCGCACCCTCTACAACCGCCAGCTGCGCAAGCTGGAACAGCCGATGGTGCGCGAACTGACCCCCACGACCCGGCGGGCGATCGAGCGGCAAAGCTATTTCGGCGCCTATAAGGGCGTCACCGACCTGCTCACCAAATATCTCTGGCCCGAACTGGCGCTGGTGCTGACCCGCGTCGCCGCGCAGTTGCGCATGACCCCAAACATGGTCTCGGTGATCGGCGTCACCCTCTGCTTGGCTGCGACCTGGTTGTTCGCGCAGGGCATGTACTGGACCGGCTTCCTTTCCGGCTTCATCTTCATGGTGCTGGATACGGTGGACGGCAAACTCGCCCGCTGCACCATCACCTCGTCCAAATGGGGCAATGTGATCGACCATGGCGTCGATCTGGTCCACCCGCCCTTCTGGTGGTATTTCTGGGGGACGGGGCTGGTCTATTGGGGGCTGGCGCTGTCGACCCAGACCTTCGCGCTGGTCATGGCGGCGGTGATTGCAGGCTATGTGCTGCAACGGCTGATCGAGGGGATGTTCCTCAAGGATTTCGGCATGGACATCCATGTCTGGCAGCGCTTCGACAGCCAGTTCCGCCTGATCACCGCGCGGCGCAATCCCAATATGGTCATACTGTTCGTGTCGCTGCTGTTCGCCCGCCCCGACATCGGCCTGATCGCACTGGCCTGGTGGACGATCATCTCGCTGGTCGTCCACGCCGTGCGGCTGGCGCAGGCCTATGCCGTCAAGCGATCCGGCCAGCCGATCGTCAGCTGGATGGAGCAGACCCAGCCATGAACCCCACGATCGAGAAATTCGGCTGGCCCGCCACGCTGATCGCGGAGTTCACCCACTGGGTCGTGCTGCTCCGCCCGGCCCAGCCGACACTGGGGTCGCTGATCCTGGCGGCGAAAAGCGACGCGACGGCGTTCGGTGACCTGCCTGGCGACGCCCATGCCGAACTCAAGACAGTCACCGCGACGATCGAGGCAACTTTGGCCAAGGCGGTAGACTATGCGAAGATCAACTATCTGATGCTGATGATGGTCGACCCCCACGTCCATTTCCACGTCATCCCCCGCTATGAGGGGACACGCAGCGCCGCGGGTGTGACCGTGGCGGATGCGGGGTGGCCGGGGCAGCCGGACCTTGGGTCTGCGGTCAAGCTGGACAGTGAGCTGGACAATGTAAAAGCGTGGCTGAAAAATCATTTCGATAGCGAAATGATATAGCCGTGCGCTTGTTTGCCCCTCGCTTCGCTTACTGCCCGTAACGCCCCTCGGCGACCCACTTGGCCGTCAGCGCCTTCGCCGCCTCGACATCCTGATGGAAGTCGACCTCCTGCCATTCCAGCCCCTCGATCGAGACGGTGCCGACGCGGTTGCCCTTGGCGATGATGTCGATGGCGCGCAGATACCAGCGTTCGACGCCTTCGGGCGTGCGCATCATCTGGTCGATCTGGTTGCGGAAGATCGCCGGGCCTTCGCCGGTGAAGGCCAGCATCCCGATCGATTCGGCATTCGTGTCGGGCGGCAGCAGCCGCTTGCCGATATGGTGCAGGCGGCCGCTGTCATCGCGGTTCACCTTCATATCGTCATCGTCATAATCGGGTTTCACATCGACCGTCACCGTGATCGCATCGCGGGTCCCGGCGATGAGTTTCGCGACGATCTCGTCCGACACGATGGTATCGCCATTCAGGATGATGAAGTCCCGGTCCATCTCCTCCCGCACGATCCAACAGGTGCCGAGGTTATCAGCGACCTGGAAGAAGGGATTGAACACGCAGCGGATACGCGCGCCGGTCTCGCGATAGAGTTGCAGCGCATGATCCTCGACCCGTTCGGTGCGGAAACCCGTCACCACCACGATATCGGTCACGCCATTGGCGACCAGCGCGGCGATCTGCCAGCTGATCAGGGTGCGGCCGTTAAAGTCGATCATGCATTTGGGTACGTCGCGGGTCAGCGGCAACAGGCGCGATCCTTGCCCGGCGGACAGGATGATGGCTTTGGTGATGGTCATGGCGCGGGTCTTTAGAGGGGAAATTGGCCGAAAAAAAGGCGGCGTTTGCACTCGATCCGGCCCGCGCTTAAAGCGCAGCGTGATAGACCAACATCCGTTCGGGCTGAGCTTGTCGAAGCCCTGCTCTTTCTTTTCACGCCCCCCAGAGAAAGTACGGCCCTTCGACAGGCTCAGGGCGAACGGAGGTTGGATATGCGATGCGTCGATGGAAAGGCCGTGACCCGGTGAAATACAAACGTCGATTGGGAGATAGGCAGGACGGCTTTTCCCGCATCTTGGCCAATACCGGCTGGTTGCTGGGGGGCAAAGGCGTGGGCGCGGTGCTCAGCCTGGCCTATCTCGCCATCGTTACCCGCACGCTGGGCGTCGCTGATTTCGGGCGGTTCGCGCTGGTGCTGAGCGCCGCGACGGTCATCAAGACCATCACCAGTTTCGACAGCTGGCAGATCGTCGTGCGCTATGGCCAGACCCATCTGGCGACCGGCAACGCCGACGCGCTGAACCGGGTATTGCGCTTCTGTATCCTGATCGATCTTGCCTCCGCCGTGGTGGGCGGGGCGATTGCCGCTTTCATCATCCTCGCCTTTGGCGGGCTGCTCGAACTGCCGCCGGGTATGGGGTGGCAGGCCTGGTTCTTCTGCATGGTGATGATGATCACCATCCGGTCCAGCCCCACCGGCATATTGCGCCTGTTCGACCGGTTCGATTCCGCCGCGCTCGCCGAAACCATGATTCCCGTGGGCCGGATGATCGGCGCGGTCGCGGCGCTATGGCTGATGCCGACGATCACCGGCTTCCTGATCGCCTGGGGCGCGGCCGAACTGCTCTGCGCCATCGCCTATTGGTGGCTGGCACTGCGCGAAGGGCGCGGGCGGATCGGCCAGTGGCGCGCGGGCCGGGCGATGGACGCACGGGCGGAAAATCCCGGCATCATCGGCTTCCTGACCGCCACCAACCTCCAGACCAGCCTGTCGTCCATGGGGCAACAGGTCGCGGTGCTGGTGGTCGGCCTGTTCGTGGGGCCAGTCGGTGCGGGCCTGTATCGCCTCGCCAACCAGCTTGCCAATTCGCTGACCAAGATTTCGGGGCTGCTCTCGCGCAGCATCTTCGTCGAACTCTCGCGCAGCGGCAGTCAGGGGGGCGAAGCCTTGGGCGCACTGTTCCGCCGCACCAACCGGCTGGCGCTGGTGGCGGGCGCGGTCATCATTGCGCTGATCCTGATCATCGGCCATCCGCTGCTGGGTCTGATCGCAGGGCGCGACTTTCTTCCCGCCTATCCGCTGCTGCTGCTGCTGGGCATCGCCGCCTGCATCGACCTGATCGGGGTCAGCTATCGCCCGCTGCTGATGGCGACCGACCGGGCGGGCCTGTCACTGCGCATCACCTTCATCTCGACCGCGCTGTTGCTGGGGATGCAGGCCGCGCTGCTGCCGCTCTACGGCACGATCGGTGCGGCCAGCGCCAACATCGTCGCGGCCATTGCCGGCTTCGTGATGATGGGCCTGGCCAGCCGCAACGCGGTGCGCGCGAAGGGTTAGAGGAGATGGCAAGATTTTAGGGTACACCACACCCGTTCGTCCCCCGCCTTCGCGGGGGCAGGCTCTGAGTAGCCATTGAGCGAAGTCGGAGTCGCAGACGACCGTAGGTCAAATGGCGTATCGAAGGATCAAGCGCTGTGCATGATGCTTCGATACGAGCCTTCGACAGGCTCAGTCTCTACTCAGCACGAACGGATATGGACACAGTCATCATGTTGCAAACTCAGCGCCCCCAACGAAAAAGGGGCCGGAAAACCGGCCCCTTCTCGATCGTCTGGCAGTAACCGAAACGCTTAGCGCTTCGAGAACTGGAAGCTCTTGCGGGCCTTCGCCTTGCCGTACTTCTTACGTTCGACAACGCGGCTGTCGCGGGTCAGGAAGCCTTCGGCCTTGACCGCGCTGCGCAGCGCCGGTTCGTACTTGGTCAGCGCCTGGGCGATGCCATGCTTGACCGCACCGGCCTGACCCGAAAGACCGCCGCCCTTGACGGTGCAGATCACATCATACTGGCCATTGCGATCGGTCACGCCGAACGGCTGGTTGATCACCAGGCGCAGGGTGGGACGGGCGAAGTAGATTTCCTGGTCGCGGCCATTGACCGTGATCTTGCCGGTGCCGGGCTTCACCCAGACGCGGGCAACGGCATCCTTGCGGCGGCCGGTCGCATAAGCGCGGCCAAGATTGTCGATTTCCTGCTGGCGCAGCGGCATGGTCGATACCGGCGGCGCGATCGGCGCATCGGCAACGACGTCGGCTTCAGCAGCAGGCGCTTGCGCAGCGGCAGGCGCGGCAACCGGAGCCGCAGCGGCTTCGGCAGCGATCTGTGCGAGATCGGACAGGGACTGGCGGTTATCGGACATTATGCACCCACCTTGTTCTTGCGGTTGCGCGACGCGAAGTCGAGCACTTCGGGGTTCTGGGCTTCATGCGGATGCTCGGCGCCGCCGAACACGCGCAGGTTGCGCATCTGCTGGCGACCCAGCGGGCCACGCGGGATCATGCGTTCGATCGCCTTTTCCAGCACGCGCTCAGGGAAACGGCCTTCCAAAATCTTGGCAGGAGTGGTTTCCTTGATGCCGCCAGCATAGCCGGTGTGCTTGTAATAGACTTTGTCGGTCAGCTTCTTGCCGGTGAACTTCACCTTGCCCGCGTTGATGATGATGACATTGTCACCACAATCGACATGGGGCGTGAAGCTGGTCTTGTGCTTGCCGCGCAGGATATTCGCCACGGTCGAAGCGAGACGGCCAACAACAAGGCCTTCCGCGTCGATCAGGACCCACTTTTTTTCGACCGTCGCCGGCGAGGCCGACTTGGTGGTCTTCATCAGCGCCTTCATGGTGCCAATTCTCCAGAATGAAAAAGGAAACCGGACGCCGTTGCCGACGCCCGGAAGTGGGGCGCTAATGACCGGTGGCAGGTCACAAGTCAAGAGATTCGGCGGCTTTGCTGACGGGTAAAATAATACCCGTCACTATTGGGCCGGGGTCAACTCGCGCTTTTCCGTCACCGCGCGCGTCCCCAGCATGAGATTGCGCTGCTGTTTCTCGATTAGGCCGGTCCGCCGCGAAAGGCGGTAGGTGATACCGACATTGATCCCGTTCCCCGCCAATTGCTCGTCCAGATCGAGCGCCTTGTCCGACTGCGCCGTCACCCGCAGCACGCCTTCGACCGGGACCGGACGGCCCAGCGGCGCGCCAGCCACTGTCCGCACACCCCGCCCAGCCCCATCCTCCACCTTGCCGCCTGCAAACAGAAAGATCGGTCGCAATTCCCCGGCCAGCAGCGCCAGCCGCCCGTCCGGCGACAGGCCCGAAAGTAAGGCTTGGACCGACAGGAGCGACCGGTGGCGCGGCGTGTCCGGCGCGAACGCTGCCAGCATCTTGGCGAGGCCAGCCTGCACCGCGCTCCAGACCGCATCCATATTGTCGAGCGCAACGATCTGCCCCGCGGCATCGACATGGAAATGATGCTCCACCCCGATCAGCGGTGTCAGCGCGGCGGCATAGGGTTCAGCGCCAGATGCGGGTGCATCGCTATCGATGGCGCGCAACGTGGCGTGAAGAATATAGCCGTCCCCCGCGTTCTCGAACCGCAGGTCGCGGGTGGCGCTGAACCGGCTGACCTTGCCTTCGACGGGGCGATGCTGCTCGATCTGATAGGTGAGACGCTGATCGACCGGCGGCGCAAAGGGGATGGCGATGGCTTCGGCCTGCGCGATCCCCGGCACCAGCAGCGCCAGCCATAATGCTGCCGCGCGAATCCCCCTCACAGGCGACGCGCGCCGATGGCATGGGCGCCCCAGGCCGCCGACGCCACCACCAGCGCACCGACCGCCTGATGCAACACGGCAAGCGGCAGGGCGATGCCGCTCAACACGGTGGCGATACCCAGCACGATCTGCGTCCCCACCGTCGCATTGATCGCGATCGAAGGGGCGCTTTGCCCGGCCTGCTTCGCCTGCCGCGCCAGCAGGATCAGCGCCAGCGCAGCGCCCCATGCCCACCAGCGATGCAGGAAATGGACGAGATAGGGGTCGCTCGACACGGTGGCCCAGAGCGAACCCATCCAGCTAATCCCGTCAGGCACCAAATGATCGTTCATTAGCGGCCAGGTGTTGGACACATAGCCCGCGTCCAGCCCGGCGGTGAAGGCTCCCAGCATCAACTGCACGAACAACGCCAGCAGAGCGATCAGCGCCAGCGGCCGCAATCGGGCGGGACGGGCGCGGCTGTTGCGCGACAGCGCCAGCAGATCGAGCGCGGTCCAGACCAGCCCGCCGATGATGAAGAGCGCCGTCAGCAGATGCACCGCCAGCCGGTAATGGCTGACGTCGGTGCGCAGCGAAAGGCCGGACTTGACCATCCACCAGCCGATCGCCCCCTGCAATCCGCCGAGTGCCAGCAGCGCGACCAGCCGGGGGCCGTAACCCGCCGGGATCGCGCGCTTCCACGCGAACCACAGCAAAGGCAACGCGAAAGCGACCCCGATCAGCCGCCCCAATAGCCGGTGCAGCCATTCCCAGAAAAAGATGAACTGGAAATCATTGAGGCTCATGCCCCGGTTGATCTGCTGATATTCGGGGATTTGCTGGTACAGGCGAAACGCCTCCATCCACTGGTCGTGGGTCAGCGGGGGAATGGCGCCGGTGATCGGCTTCCACTGGGTGATCGACAGGCCCGATTCGGTCAGGCGTGTAATGCCGCCAACCACGACCATGACGAACACCAAAGCGGCGACGAACAGCAACCAGCGGGCGATCGCCACCGGGCGGGGAAAGGGATTGGCCATGACCGGTCCATGCCCCCAAGCCTGCATCGTTTCAAGCAGGACGATCGGGACAAATCGTCCAAGCTGTCAGCGCGTCGCTTTCCAGGCCGCGACCAGTTCGCGCCCGCGTGTCCCCACCAGCGCCGCGTCGTCACCGGGGCGATAGAGCGCGCCGCCCACGCCAATGCCTTCGCATCCGCCCGCCAGCCATTCACCGATCGTGTCCGCGCCGGTGCCGCCGACGGCCCAGACGCCGACATGCCTGGGCAGCACATCCTTGACCGCCTTCACATAGGCCGGGCCAAGCCGGGCGGCGGGGAAGAGTTTGATCCGGCGCGCGCCGGCGGCGATGGCGGCAAAGGCTTCACTGGGGGTCATGAAACCGGGCAGCAGCTCAAGACCCAGTTCCGCGCCGCGCGCGATGACGGCGGGGTTGGTGTTGGGCGTCACCATGATCCGTCCGCCCACGCCATGCAGTTGCTCGACCGCCTCGACGCTCAGCACCGTGCCGCCGCCGATGATCGCGCGGTCGCCAAAGGCCTGTTGCATCGCGCCAATGCTGGCCAGCGGGTCGGGCGAGTTGAACGGGACTTCAAGGATGCGGATGCCCGCCTCGACCAGCGCGGCGGCGACGTCCAGCGCCTCGTCCGGGCGGATGCCGCGCAGGATGGCGGCGATCGGCGGCGCGCCATCGGCCAGCAGTTCGTCCATCGTCATAGTGTCATCTCTCCACCATAGCCCAGCCCGGCCAGCGCGCAGGCGTCGCCGTCCAGACGCTGCGACTCAACGCCCTGCGCCGCCAGTGCGCGGGCATAGCGATCCGCCAGCCGCGCGTCGCCGATCAGCGTCACGCCATCCTCCGCCTGCAACAGTGCGCGGGCCTCGGCAATCTCGCCACCGATCAGCAGCCCGGACAGATAGCCCAGCGCCCAGTCGGCCGATCGCCCGGCGCGCAGCCGCATCGCCCGTGCAGCGAACAACCGGGCCAGCACAGCGCCCTCGCCTGCGCACGCCAGCCCTTCGGCAAAGCCGGCCGCTTCCTGCGCGGCATCGCCCACCGCATCCTTTGGCCCCAGCGTCGATCGATCCCGCAGCAGGGCGAACAACTCACCGGTCGGCACGGTGCGGAACGCCAGAACCCGGCCATCCTGAACCAGCGCCCATTTGCTGTGGGTGCCGGGCAGCACGATCAGGCGGCGGCCCTGCGCCAGTGCCGGATTGCGCACGCAGGCGCCGAAAATCTGCGTTTCCTCGCCACGCATCACGTCGGGAATGCCGTCCGCGCCGGTGCAGGCCAGCCCCGCCATGATCGCGATCGGCGCGCCGCGCCAGTCGAAGCCTATGGCGGCTGCGCGCCAGCTTTCGGCGTCCGCCGGGCAATCGGCATAGGGTGCCTCGACCCAGCCGTCGCGCGCGCCGACCATGCCGCACAGGGTGATGGACAACGGTGTCCCGTCGACCAGCCAGGGCGCTACCGTATCGGCAAAAGCGGCTTCGGCCGCCCGTCCGACAGCGCCGATGCCCGGCCCGTCGCGGCGTGCGACGATCTGCCCGTCCTCGACCCGGAACAGGCGCAAATTGCTGGTCCCCCAGTCGCCGATGACCGTGTAGCCGCTCATCGCCGATCGGCTTTCGCAAAAATCTCGATACGCTTCACAAGTCCTCGATACGGCTTCTTGAATTTCTATTTGTATGAGTATATCAGCAGGCCAAGCGCGTCAACGTGCCACGGATTTTCAAGCGTCAGGATGCCCCAATGAGCGATTCGTCCAAGCCCGCCCCCAAGCTGCGCAGCCGCGCCTGGTTCGACAACCCAGACAATATCGATATGACCGCGCTCTATCTGGAACGCTATCTGAATTTCGGCCTCAGCCTGGACGAACTGCGCAGCGGCAAGCCGATCATCGGCATCGCCCAAACCGGCAGCGACCTTTCGCCCTGCAACCGCCATCATATGGTGCTGGCGGAGCGGATGCGTGATGGCATCCGCGAAATGGGCGGCATCGCGCTGGAATTTCCGGTCCACCCGATTCAGGAAACCGGCAAACGCCCCACTGCGGGGCTTGACCGGAACCTGGCCTATCTGGGGCTGGTCGAGGCGATCTATGGCTATCCGCTCGACGGCGTGATCCTGACCACCGGTTGCGACAAGACCACGCCTGCTCTGCTGATGGCGGCGGCGACCGTCAACATCCCCGCCATCGCTTTGTCGGTCGGCCCGATGCTCAATGGCTGGCACAAGGGCGAGCGGACCGGGTCCGGCACCATCGTGTGGAAGGCGCGCCAGTTGCTGGCCGCGGGCAAGATTGACGATGAAGGCTTCATCAAGCTGGTGGCGTCGTCGGCTCCCTCCACCGGTTATTGCAACACGATGGGTACGGCATCGACCATGAACAGCCTGGCCGAAGCGCTGGGCATGATGCTGCCCGGATCGGCGGCGATCCCCGCCCCCTATCGCGATCGGCAGGAGGTCGCCTATCTGACTGGCAAGCGCATCGTCGAGATGGTGCATGAGGATCTCAAGCCCTCCGACATTCTGACGAAGGATGCTTTCCACAATGCGATCATGGTCAATTCGGCGATTGGCGGATCGACCAATGCGCCCATCCATCTGGCCGCGATCGCCCGCCATATCGGTGTCGACCTGCCGCTCAAGGATTGGGAGACGGTGGGTCACAAGATCCCGCTGCTCGTCAACCTCCAGCCCGCGGGCGAATATCTGGGCGAGGATTATTATCGCGCCGGTGGCGTCCCTGCCGTGGTGGCGCAACTGATCGCGCAGGGGTTGATCCATGAAGGCGCGATGACCGTCAATGGCAGGACCATGGGCGACAATTGCCGGGGCGTGGAGATTGAGGATGAGAAAGTCATCCGTCCGTTCGACCAGCCGCTGGTCGAGGATGCGGGCTTCTTGGTGCTGTCGGGCAATCTGTTCGACGCCGCCGTCATGAAAACCAGCGTCATCAGCGCCGAATTCCGCGACCGCTATTTGTCCAACCCCGACGATCCCAACGCCTTTGAAGGCCCGGCGGTCGTGTTCGACGGGCCGGAGGATTATCACCACCGCATCGATGATCCATCGGTCGGCATCACCGACCAGACCCTGCTGTTCATGCGCGGCGCGGGGCCGATCGGCTATCCCGGTGCCGCAGAAGTCGTCAACATGCGCCCGCCTGCTTATCTGATTACCGAAGGCGTGTCCGCCCTGCCCTGCATTGGCGATGGGCGCCAGTCCGGCACATCGGGCAGCCCATCGATCCTGAACGCCTCGCCCGAAGCGGCGGCGATGGGTGGCCTCGCGCTGCTGGAAACCGGGGACCGGGTGCGGATGGACCTCAATACCGGCACCGTGAACGTGCTGATTTCCGAGGAGGAGCTGGAAGCACGGCGTGCCGCGCTGGTGGCGGCGGGCGGGTATCAATATCCGGCCTCGCAAACTCCCTGGCAGGAAATCCAGCGCTCGGTCGTGGGTCAGATGGACACGGGCGCGATCCTGGAAGGGGCGGAGAAATATCAGCGTATTGCCCAGACCATGGGCCTGCCGCGCGACAATCATTAACGACGCGCATTGAACGACGGGGGACAGCGAACCATCTTCGCGGCTCCCCGTCATTGCCGATTTTGCATCACTTGTGCCGGAAAACGATCAGCGCGTCCGCGCCCGATCGGCTAGCCAGCAGTCCGGTCATTTTCAGGAGACGTCCATGTCCAGCGAAGCCATATTCAACGGAGCCATTCTCATCGGCGCAAGCGAGCGCCAAGGCGGCGATCCTTTTTACGCCATCCACCCGGCGACCGGCGAAAAGGGCAACGTCGCCTTTTCCAGCGCCATGCCCGCCGAGGTCGCGGAGGCCGCAGCGCTGGCCGACGCAGCGTTTGACAGTTTTTCGACGCTGACGCCCGACGCCCGCGCTACTTTCCTGGAAACCGTTGCCGACAATATCATCGCCATCGGCGACCTGCTGATCGAAACCGCCATGGCCGAATCCGGCCTGCCGCGTGCGCGGCTGGAGGGCGAGCGTGGCCGCACCGTCGGTCAGCTGCGCCTGTTCGCCAGCTATGTCCGGCTCGGTGACTGGCTTGATGCCACGATCGACCCTGCCCTGCCCGACCGTGCGCCGCTGCCCCGCGCGGACCTGCGCCGCGTCAACCATTCGGTCGGCCCGGTTGCCGTGTTCGGCGCGTCCAACTTCCCGCTCGCCTTCTCAGTCGCGGGTGGTGACACCGCGTCGGCCTTCGCTGCCGGTTCGCCCGTCATCGTCAAGGGCCATAGCGCCCATCCCGGCACCGGCGAGCTGGTCGCCCGCGCCATCCAGGCAGCGGTCAAGGCGTGCGGCCTGCATGAAGGCGTGTTTTCCTACCTGCCCGGTGCCAACCGCGCACTGGGCGGCGCGCTGGTCGCCGATCCGCGCGTCAAGGCGGTGGGCTTTACCGGATCGCGCGGCGGTGGCGTCGCGTTGATGAAGATCGCCGCCGACCGGGCCGAACCTATCCCCGTCTATGCTGAAATGTCATCGATCAACCCGGTCGTCCTGCTGCCCGGCGCGCTGGCCGACCGCGCCGCTGCCATGGGCGCAGCGTTTGTCGGGTCGCTGACCATGGGGTCGGGGCAGTTCTGCACCAACCCCGGTCTGGTCATCGCGCTCGACGGGCCAGACCTCGACACGTTCGTGGCGGCAGCGGCGGAAGCCCTGTCCGGCGCAGCGCCGCAGGTCATGCTGACGCCCGGCATCCACGAAGCCTATGAAAAGGGCGTCGCGGCTCTGGAGGGCGCAGACGGCGTCACCACTATCGCGCGCGGTACGGAGGCAGAGGGCTGCAATCGCGGCAAGGCCGCTTTCTTCGCAACCGATTCGGCGACCTTCGGTGCCAATCCGCTGCTGGCGGAAGAAGTGTTCGGATCATCGTCCGTCCTGATCCGGTGCAGCAGCATCGAGGAAGTGATCGCCACCATCGCGGGCCTGGAAGGCCAGCTGACCGCGACGCTGCAACTGACCGACGCGGACAGCGCAGACGCTGCCAGGCTGCTGCCCGTGCTGTCTCGCAAGGTTGGGCGTATCCTGACCAATGGCTGGCCCACCGGCGTCGAAGTGACCCATGCCATGGTGCATGGCGGTCCCTTCCCCTCGACCGCCGATGGCCGTTCGACATCAGTCGGCACGCTGGCGATGATGCGCTTCCTGCGGCCCGTCTGCTATCAGGACGTGCCGGACGCGCTGCTGCCCGCCGCGTTGCAGGCGTCCAATCCGCTCGGCCTCAATCGCCGGATCGACGGCAAGCTGGTGGTCGCGGCATGAGCATCAGGGCAGGTCTGGTAGGGCTGGGTAAAATCGCGCGCGACCAGCATCTGCCCGCGATGGCCAGGACGGACGGCATCGATCTGGTCGCTATCGCCAGCCGCAACGCGCAGGGGGACGGGGTGAATAATTACCCCGACCTCGGCGCGATGCTGACGGGTGAGCCGGACCTAGACGCCGTCATCCTGTGCCAGCCGCCCCAGGCCCGCTATCATGCGGCGCGACAGGCGTTGCTGGCGGGCAAGCATGTGTTTCTGGAAAAGCCGCCGGGCGCCACCGTGTCCGAAGTGGAGGCGCTGATCGCGCTGGCCAAGGCGCAGAATGTCACCCTCTACGCCAGCTGGCACAGCCGCTATGCCGCCGCCGTGGCGCAGGCAAAGGGGTGGATCGCGCAGCGCAGGATAGAGCGTATCTCTATCCAGTGGCGCGAGGATGTCCGCCACTGGCATCCCGGCCAGCCGTGGATATGGGAAGCGGGCGGCTTCGGCGTGTTCGATCCGGGTATCAATGCGCTCTCGATCCTGACCGAAATCGTGCCGGAACCCGTCACCCTGCTATCGGCCAATCTGGAAGTGCCGTCCAACAAGGACGCCCCGATCGGCGCGACCCTGGCGATGGCGACGGCGTCGGGCGCACCGATCGATACCGTGTTCGACTGGCGGCAGACCGGGCCGCAGACATGGGACATTGCGGTCGATACCGACAATGGCGCGCTGCTCCTGTCCGAAGGCGGCAACACTTTGCGGCTGGACGGCGAAGTGCAACTGAAAGCACCGGACGAGGAATATCCGGCCATGTATCGCCGTTTCGTCGATCTGGTCGCGGCCCGCGCGATCGACGCCGACACTGCGCCGCTCCGGCTGGTAGCAGATGCCTTCCTTTGCGGGCGGCATTGCCCTACGGCTATATTCGAGGACTGAAACGGGAGCGGGAATAGTGGCTAGCGAGCGCAAGGTCGGATCGGAAGAGAGCGGGCTGCGCATCCACCAGACGATCGCGCGCGATCTGGGCACCGCTATCCTGACCGGCCGTCACCAGCCCGGCGAATTGTTCGAGGGCGAGATTGAGGCATCCGACCGCCTGGGCGTATCGCGTACTGCCTATCGCGAGGCGGTGCGTATCCTGATCGCCAAGGGGATGCTGGAAAGTCGCCCCAAGGCCGGCACCCGCGTCCTGCCGCGCAATCGCTGGAACGTGCTGGACCCCGAAATGCTCGCCTGGATGTTTGCGGGGGAGCCGGACGCCAATTTCATCCGCGACCTGTTCGAGCTGCGCGGCGTGATCGAACCGGCCGCAGCGGAATTTGCCGCGCGCCGCCGTACCGACGAGCAACTGGCGGTAATGGAGGCAGCGCTCGCCGAAATGGGGCGCTATGGGCTTTCCACCCCCGAAGGCCGCGCCGCCGACCAGCGTTTTCACAATATGATCCTGGCCGCGACCCGCAACGACGCGCTGGAAGCGCTGGCCAGTTCGGTCGGCGCGGCGGTCAGCTGGACGACCACCTTCAAGCATCGCAAGAAGCTGTTGCCACGCGATCCCCTGCCCGATCATCGCGCCGTATTTCAGGCAATTGCCGCGCGTGACACGGCAGCGGCGCGCGCGACCATGGCGGAGCTGCTGCGGCTGGCATTGGCGGACATGGACATCGCGCTGGCGGAGCCGAACAGCGACGACTGACCGGTCCTTTGCCGACCTATACATTTTGATACAAATTTCTTCCTGCGACTCGTTTGCAATTGCGAATCGTTCGCGGTATGCGATCGACACCCATTCTCGCAGGACCAGTCCCCCTTCCGATGCACGGAACCGCCCGCATTCAGCAGCAGAAGAAAAAGAGCGCCAAATCCTTCTGGCTCAAACAGCTGCATAGCTGGCACTGGATCAGCTCGGCCGTCAGCCTGATCGGCCTGCTGCTGTTCGCCTTCACCGGCATTACGCTCAACCATGCCGCCGATGTCGAAGGATCGCCCCGGACGATCGAGAAGAGCGCGATCCTGCCCGCCGACCTGCGCAGGCTGGTCGCCCCAGACGATGCGCCCGACGCCAAAAAGCCGCTGCCTGCGCCCGTCGCGGCCTGGGTTGAAAAGGCGGTCGGCCAGCGGGGGACGGGAGAGGCGGAATGGACTGCTGACGAAATCTATCTGGCCCTGCCCCGTCCCGGCGGCGATGGCTGGGTCTCGATCGACCGGAATGACGGCGCGGTGACCAGCGAGGCGACCAGCCGGGGCTGGGTCAGCTACCTCAACGATCTGCACAAGGGCCGCAATACCGGCACGGTGTGGAAGTGGTTTATCGACATTTTCTCGGTCGCCTGTTTCCTGTTCGCGCTGACCGGGCTGCTGCTGCTCCAGTTGCACGCCAAGAAGCGCCCCAGCACCTGGCCACTGGTCGTCATCGGCCTGGCCCTGCCAGCGGTGCTGGCCATCATCTTCATCCATTAAGGGGAATTTTCCATGCAGATCAGCTATCGCCTGCTGCTGACCGGCACCGCCGCGCTGGGGACGATGGCGGCACCCGCCGCCGCGCAGACGCTCAACCTGACGGTCGGCATCCCGCGCCTGTCGGTCGCCGAATATCACCGCCCCTATGTGGCGATCTGGGTCGAGAAGGAGGGGGCGACCCCGCGCACCCTTTCGGTCTGGTATGATTATGACATGAAGAAGGGCGAAGGCACCAAATGGCTGCGCGACGTGCGGCAATGGTGGCGCGCATCGGGCCGGACGATGAGCTTTCCGGCCGATGGCGTGACTGGCGCGACCCGCGCACCGGGTGACAACAAGATTGCCTTCGTGGCTGGCAAAGGGCCGCTCGGCGCGCTCAGCCCCGGCAATTACACGCTGATCGTGGAGGCTGCGCGCGAAGTCGGTGGCCGTGAGGTCGTCCGTCTGCCCTTCGCCTGGCCGCCCAAGCCCGGCGCGAGCGTCAAGGCGCAGGGCAGTGCAGAATTGGGCGCCGTCGCCCTGAATTTCAGCAAATAAGGGGATAGGATGATGAAAGCCAGACTGATGATCGCGGGCGCCTTGGCCGCCCTGATGCTGCCCGCCACCGCGCAGGCGCACCGCCAGTGGATGATGCCATCCTCCACCACCCTGTCCGGCACCGAAAGCTGGATCACGGTCGATGCGGCCGTGTCCAACGACCTTTTCTATTTCGAGCATGTGCCGATGCGGACGGACGGCATCGTCGTGACCCAGCCGGACGGCAGCACAGGCAAGATCGAAAATGCCGCGACCGGCAAATATCGCTCCACCTTCGACGTGCATCTGACCCAGCCCGGCACCTACCGTATCGGCAGCGCCACGACCAATGTGATGGGGAGCTATATGCTGAACGGCAAGCAGGAAAGGCTGCCGCGCGGCACGACCAAGGACAAGCTGGCCAGCGTGATCCCGGCAGGCGCGACCGATGTGCAGGTGGCTGAAGCGTCCAACCGCAACGAGATTTTCGTGACGCTGGGCGCGCCCAGCACCGGCATATTCAAGCCGACCGGATCGGGCATCGAGCTGGTGCCGGTGACCCACCCCAATGATCTGGTATCGGGCGAAGCGGCGACCTTCCAGTTCCTGCTGGACGGCAAGCCTGCGTCGGGCCTGAAGGTCACCGTCATTCCCGGTGGCATCCGTTATCGCGATGCGCTGGGCCAGATGGACCTGGTCGCCGATCAGGATGGCAAGGTCGCCATCACTTGGCCGCAGCCGGGCATGTACTGGCTGAACGCCAGTGTCGGCGGCGGTCGTGAGGGCGGCGAAGGCGGCGGCCCCGGTGGCCCCGGTGGTCCGGGTGCAGGCGCACCGGGTGCAGCCCCCGCGCCGCGCCCTGCCCGCCTGGCTGGCCCGCCGCAGCGGCGCGCGGCCTATGTCAGCACATTGGAAGTGCTGGCACCCTGACTGCCGCCATCCGCATCGCGATCCCGCCCGACCTGTCGCCCGACCAGTTTGTCGGACGGGCGCGGGCGGGTCGGGTCGTGACGCTGGGCGGGCCGACCATGGGGACCAATTGGTCCGCGCATCTGGTCGATCCGCCCGCGCATTGCCTCGCCGTGATCGAGGATGTGCTGGCCCGCATCATCGACCAGATGAGCAATTGGGAGGCACAGTCCGCCATCAGCCGCTTCAACCGCGCGCCCATAGGGGAATGGATGACCCTGCCGCCGGATATGCTGAGCGTGCTGCGCGCGGGGCTGGAGATAGCGCAGCTGTCGAACGGGGCGTTCGATCCGGCGATTGGCCATCTGGTCGATCAATGGGGCTTTGGTCCTGCCAGTCTGCCCTGCCCTGCGCCGCGGCTTGACCGTTCGCCATGGCAGGCGATTGCGCTGGAGGGTGACAAGGCCTGCCGTCTCGCTAATGTTGCGCTCGATTTTTCGGGCATTGCCAAGGGGTTTGCGGTCGATGCCGTTGCAGCGGCGCTGCGCGGGCTGGGTGTCGCCAACTTCCTGATCGAAATCGGCGGCGAATTACGTGGCGATGGGGTGAAGCCCGACATGCAGCCATGGTGGGTCGATGTCGAGCCGCCCCCCGGCCTTGCCATTCCCGTGCTGCGGATCGCATTATGTGGCCTGTCGGTCGCGACATCGGGCGACTATCGCCGCTTCCGTATAGATGGCGAAGCAAGGCTATCGCATAGCATAGATCCGGCGCGCGGCACGCCGATCGCGGCGGGGGTCGCGTCTGTGACGGTGCTGCATGAGCGCGCCATGCTGGCCGATGCCTGGGCGACCGCGATCACCGTGATGGGGGCGGACCAAGGCATGGCGCTGGCCACTCGCCACGCCCTGCCCGCCCGGCTGGTGCTGCGCATGGGGGATGGCGCGCTGGAATATATGACACCCGCACTGGCCGCGATGCTGGAATGAAGGGGTGGTGTGCGGGCGCAAGGCTGCTATGCGAGCCTCATGCAAAATCTGGCCGGGACCGTCTCCGTCGATGGGGACATATATGAATGGGAACTCCGGCGCGAGCCGCAATGGAGTGATGCCGAAGGCTGGAAGGGCATGACTGTCGCCCTGTCGCAGCAGGATTGCCAGCGCGGCGCGGTGCTGGAATTTCCGCCGCCCAAGCGTCTGCTCAAAGGTTTGCAGCGGGGCCGGCTCCAGATCAACGATGCGATCATCGCCAGGGGTATTCGCGCCGCCTTGCTGGCGGGATGGGAACCGGCATCGCGCGGCAAGCCGATGGTGTTCACGGTTGATGCCGACGGCAATTAGGACCTGATGACTGCACCCTGACCCGTTCGTCCTGAGTAGCCATTGAGCTTGTCGAAATGGCGTATCGAAGGACAGCGTATGGGACGCGATGCTTCGATACGGGCCTTCGGCTTCGCTCAGTCCCTACTCAGCACGAACGGACGTGATGCAAGCAAAAGTCGTTATACTCCATACGTCAGCCTTCGGCCCAGCGGCGCAGCAGATTGTGGTAGATGCCGGTCAGGCGGATGACTTCGCCATGATCCTGCCCCAGCGTACCGCCCAGTTCCTGCACGCTGCGATCCAGGTCGAACAGGATCTGCCGGGCGGCATCGTCGCGGATCATCGACTGGAGCCAGAAGAAGCTCGCCACCCGCCGCCCGCGCGTCACCGGTTCGACCCGGTGGAGGGAGGATGACGGGTAGAGGACCGCATGGCCCGCGGGCAGCTTGACGCTTTGCACCCCAAAATTGGTTTCGATCGTCAGTTCGCCGCCATCATAAGCGTCCGGTTCCTCCAGAAAGACGGTGATCGACAGGTCGGACCGGACGCGGAAGCCCGTCTCCGCCTGAATCCGCACCGCATTATCGACATGGACGCCAAAGGCCTGCCCGCCCGCATAGCTGTTGAACAAAGGCGGGAATATCTTGAGCGGCAATGCGGCGGCGATGAAGAGGGGCGATCGGCCCAGCGCGTCCAGCACCATCTGCCCGGCCTGTTTGGCGGCTTGTGCCTCCTCCGGCAATTGCAGGTTGCGTTTGGCGAGCGCGGATTGCGGGCCGGATGTAACATTGCCGTCCACCCATTCCGCGCCGTCGATCAGGGCGCGGATCGCGGCGACACCGGCAGCGTCGATCAGGTCGGGAATGGCAATGAGCATGATTGGCGCCGCGTTTCAGGCCGCGTCGCTGCGCAGGACGAAGGGGATTTCGACCACGCCCTTGACCCGCATCGGCTGACCATTGCGGACGACCGGCGACCAGCGCCATTTGCGCACCGCGTCGCGCGCCGCCTCGTCCAGCCGGGCAAAGCCGCTGCTCTGCGACACGGTGATGCTATCGACCGCGCCATCGATGCCGAGCGTCAGCGTCAGCACGACCGTCCCCTGTTCCCGCTTGCGACGGCTTTCGATGGGGTAGCGCGGCGGTTTGCCCGCGATCATCTGCGCGCTGAGGTCTCCGCCCTGGATCAGGCTGGGCGGGGCTGGCGACACAGCGGCGGGCGTCGGAGTGGGCGTCGCCACGACAGCGCGTTGCGGGGTCGGCACCGGCACCGGATCGGGCGTCGTCTGCACGGTCTGGACCGGCGGCACCGGCGTCTGGACGATCGGCGGCGGGGCGACGATTTCGGGGGTCGAGGGCGGCGGTGGCGGGGTTTGCGCGGATGGCGGTGGTGGGGGTGGCGAGAGGTTGACCACCGTCAGCTTTGCCTCCTGCACGCGCTGCACATGGCTGCGGATCTGGATCAGCGCGCCGATCAGCAGGATATGCAGGATCAGTATGGCTGCGATGACGGGGATGTTCGGGCGTGAGCGCGCGGCGTAGCGGCCGGGTGCGGGCTGTTCCGGCTGCGATCTGGCAATGTCGATGACGGAGGGACGAACATGGTCATGCGTCAGGTCGGGCAGGAAATCGTCGGCTGGCCGACTTGCAGCATGGAGCATGGCAGCGCCTTCCTTCCCTAAATCCGATCACCGCCTCGATAACGCGAACCATAATGCGAATCAATTGCGTTATTTACTTACGGGTGGGACGGGCGGCGACCCGAGGAGGATGGAGTGTATCGCCGCCCGTCCGCTACCCCCGGCAAGGGACAAATGCCGGGGGAAAGGGATTTGCAGGTTACAGCTTGTAGCCAAGGGTCAGCACCCAGGAGCGGCCTTCGCCGGGATTGGCCCAGCCATTGTTGCGGACGCTGGTATAATATTTTTCGTTGGTGAAATTCTGGACGTTCAGCTGAGCGCTGAACTTTTCCGTGATCGGGTAGGACAGCATGGCGCGGTGCGTGACAAAAGAGCTTGAGCGATAGGTCGGAGCGATCGCTGTGCTGCCCGGAATCAGTGGCGTCACGAGTGCGCGGTTGTTCAGCAGGAAGCTGCCTTGATAAGTCAGGCCATATCCTAGTTGCAGCCCAAATGGCAGCGTGTAGGTCGTCCATAGGCTACCCGAATGCTTCGGCGTGTTGGTCAGTTCCTGCCCAGCTTGGGGATCGAGTACGGCGGCATTGTTACCGCATGGATTGGTGATGGTGGTTACTGGCGGCGTGCCGCTGGTTACGCTGCGCGGTCCCGGATTAGCAATGCACGCATCGGAAATGCTCTGGATCACCTTGCCGTCGAGATAGGTGTAGTTGGCGAATATCGACCAAGCGTCCGTCACATTGCCCGACGCACCCAGCGTGATACCATCAACCCGGTTCCTGCCGTCATTGACGGGCAGCGTGCCGATGAACGGGTCGTTGCTGGTAACGCGATAATTGGTCCGTTCATTGCGGAAGAGAGCAGCGGTCAGTTGCAGCTTCGCGTCGAACAGGTCGATCTTGCCGCCGATCTCATAATTGACCGCTTGTTCGGGCTTGGCCTCGCAAGGATCGGCATTGAAGTTGGCCGCTGCTGCCAATCCACAGCCTGACCGGACGCTGGTCGCCGTGGGGTTCTTGCTGTTGCCGTAGGCCACATAGAGGCTGGCATTCTCCGCAGGCTTGTAGACCAGGCCGATGCGGTAGGAGAAAAGATTGTCGGTCGCGTTCTGCGATACGCCGGTGGTGTAGGCGCCGCCGGTTGCCGGGGTTGCGATCGTGTCGGAACGGAAGCGGGCGCGGTTATGTTCGTAGCGGACACCGCCGTTGAGTTCGAGCTGATCGACGATCTTGACCGCGGCGAAGGCATAGGCCGCGATGTTGAACAGGTCGCCATCCTGATGGCCGGAGCGGATCGCGTTGACCGGGCCGGTGTAGATGGCGTTGGGGTTGCTGATGCTGATCGGGTCCAGCACCGGGTTGGGCAGCGCGCCGCCCGCATTGCGCAGGACGTTGCCGTTATCCAGCGCATAATCTTCCTGCAACATCGACGTGCCAAGGACCAGCGAGTGGCC
The DNA here is from genome assembly GCF_057809055.1 of Sphingobium sp. FG58. Classification (NCBI taxonomy): domain Bacteria; kingdom Pseudomonadati; phylum Pseudomonadota; class Alphaproteobacteria; order Sphingomonadales; family Sphingobiaceae; genus Sphingobium; species Sphingobium sp. FG58. Next base: position 205,689 of record NZ_JBMDJF010000003.1, read on the forward strand.
GCCGGGAATCGTGAAGGTCAGGTCAAGCTGGTTATACAGCGTGTCATTGACCGAGTCGCGATAGCCGCCGCGCGGGCCGCTGGGATAATAGGTGCCGGGGACCTGCCCGGCCGCGCAGGCGACGCCCGTGGGGGTCTGGCCATTGGCAAGGCAGAAGGCACCCTGCGGCGGATTGACGATCAATTTCTGTTCGACCCGCTGCCAGCGCGACAGGTTGCGGACGGCCAGCAGGTCGCTGAAGCGATGATCGAAGATGGCGGTGGCCTGGTCGATCGTCTGATCCTGACGATCCAGATTTTTATAGCCATAATAACCGCTGTAGATCGCGCCCGGCAGCGGGCCATCGTAGAGCGCGTTCTTGTAATATGGGACGCCATAGAGTGGCGTATTCTTGTCCTCCTGATGCGTATAAAGCAGCGTCAGCGAGGTCGGGCCGTCCACGCCGAACTTGACCGACGGCGCGACGCCCCAACGCTCATAGCGATCGACGTCGCGGGCTGGTACGTCATTTTCATGATACATGGCGTTGAGGCGAACGGCGATGAAGTCGGAGACGCGGACATTGCTGTCGATGGTCGCGCGATAATAGTCGGACGTGCCGACGCCTGCCTGGACCAATGTTTCGTCATAGCCCTTGGGCCGCTTGGTCACGATGTTGATATTGCCGCCGATCGAACCGGAGCCGCCGAACACGGAGTTGGAGCCGTTGGTGACTTCGATCTGTTCGATGTTGAAGGGGTCGGTGCGGCTATATTGCGCGCTGTCGCGGACGCCGTCGATGCTGATGTCGGTATTGGCGCTCTGACCGCGCAGGTTGATGCTGTCGCCATAGCCACCGCCGCCTTCGCCCGCGCCGAAGGTGATGCCCGGAATGGTGGACAGCACATCGCGCAGGGTGAGCAGGTTCTGCTTGCTGATCGTCTGGTTGCCGATCACCGTGATCGTCTGCGGCGTGTCGAGCAGCGGGCGGACATATTTGGGCGATTCCGCCTTCTCGACCTTGACGGTCGGCTCATCAATCGCGGTGTCGGTGACGGTCATGCCGCCCAGCTTGGGCGCAGGGGCTTCCTGCTGGGCATGGGCGCCGGTCGCAAAGGCCATGGCGCCGACGCAGCCGAGGGCAAGGAAAGACGAACGCGACAGTGAGTTAGACATATGCAGCAAATCCCCTTTGATGTTGGAGAAGCTGCTATTGCGAACCCTTCTCAGAGTCAACGCTATTGCGAATAATTATTATCTTTGTCGCAACCTGCCCGCGTGAAGAGCCAGCAGCGGATGGCGCTGGCCAGATTGGGCGGATCGGGGGCGCCCATGCGGGCAAGGTCGATGCGGGCGATGAGGGCGTTGATCGGCAGTCCGTCACGCTGGGCGTGATCGCGCAGCGCGTCCCAGAAAATGGGTTCCAGGCTGATCGCGGTCTGATGGCCCGCAATGGTCACGCTGCGCTTGACCGGCGGGGCGAAGGGCGACGCCAAGGGGCCATCCGGCCCGTCCATGGCGTCGCCCGTCGACATCAATACATGTGCTGGCCGCCGTTGATCGACAGCGTGCTGCCGGTCACGAAGCCGCCATCTTCGCTACAGAAAAAAGCGACGCCGCGCGCGATTTCATGCGCCTGGCCAAGACGCCCGACGGGTATCTTGGCGACGATCTTTTCCAGCACCGGCGCGGGGACGGCGGCCACCATGTCGGTGTCGATATAGCCCGGCGCGATGGCGTTGACGGTCACGCCGACCTTCGCGCCTTCCTGCGCCAGCGCCTTGGTAAAGCCATGGATGCCCGATTTGGCGGCGGCATAATTGACCTGGCCATATTGCCCCGCCTGGCCGTTGATCGACCCGATATTGACGATCCGGCCCCAGCCACGTTCGCGCATCCCGCCAAAGGTCGCCTTGGCCATGTTGAAGCAACCGCCCAGGTTGATGCGCATGACTTCGTTCCAGTCGTCAAAGCTCATCTTGGCCAGCACGCCGTCGCGGGTAATGCCCGCATTGTTGACGACGATATCGACCGGACCAAGTGCGTCAGCGACCGCCGCGCAGCCATCAAGGCAGGCCTGATGATCGCCCACATCCCATTTGAAGGCTGCGATGCCGGTGGCTTCGGTAAAGGCCTGCGCCTTGGCATCATTGCCGCCATAATTGGCCGCCACGGTATAGCCCATGTCGCGCAATGCCAGGCTGATCGCCTCGCCGATGCCGCGTGTCCCGCCCGTCACGATCGCTACTCTCGACATATGCGCATCCTTCCCTGACTAACCGGGCTGGTTGATCCAGCCCGAAAGCTCGCGGCCCAACAGCCTCTGGTACAGAGTGATAGCCGCCGCAGAGGCGTTTAGACAGGGCAAATAGGCAAAATTTTCACCCCCTTCGGACAAAAAAACCTCTTTCGCACGCAGGGCGATTTCCTCTAGTGTCTCAAGGCAATCGGCCGAGAATCCGGGTGTTGCTACGGCAATGTTTCGGACGCCTTGTTGTACCAGTTTGGCGAGGGTGGCTTCGGTTTCCGGCTCCAGCCATTTGGCCCGGCCGAACCGTGACTGGAAGCTCATATGCACAGGTAGCGGGAGGGCTTCGCGCAACAGCCGCGCCGTCTTGACCGACTGGCAATGATAGGGGTCGCCCAGATGCAATGTGCGTTCGGGCATACCGTGGAAACTGGCGAGCAAGGCGTCGGGGGTGAAGTCCAGCGCGGCGATGCTGCCCTCGATCGAGACTTTGAGCGCCGCGATATAGGCCGGATCGTCATGATAGGGCGGCAGGGTGCGGATGGCCGGTTGCCAGCGCATCGCCTTGAGCGCGGCGAAGGCCGCGTCATTGGCGGTGGCGGTCGTGGCCCCGCTATATTGCGGATAGAGCGGCGCGAGCAGGATGCGGTCGCAGCCCGATGCTTTCATCGCGGCGAGGCGCGAGGCGATCGAGGGATTGCCGTAGCGCATCGCCCAGGCGACGGTAACGCCATCGCCCATCGCCGCCTGCATCGCATGGGCGGTATCGCGGGTGTGGAAGGCAAGCGGCGATCCCTGATCGGTCCAGACCTGGCTGTAGGCATGGGCGGATTTTTTGGGCCGGGTGGTCAGGATGACGCTGCGCAGGATCGGCTGCCACAGCAAGGGCGGGATTTCCACCACGCGGCGGTCGGACAGAAATTCGGCGAGATAGCGGCGTACCGATTTGGCGTCGGGCGCGTCGGGCGTGCCGAGGTTGATGAGGAGGACGCCGACTTTGGGCGCGGGGATGGCGGGATGGTCTGGTGGCAGGGTCATGAGCTTCCCAGTAGCGGCAGGCTGCGCAAACGCTGACCTGTCCATGTGTGCAGGGCGTTGGCGATGGCAGGGGCGACCAGCGGCGCGGCAAGATCGGTCACGCCAGCGGGCGGCGCAGTGCTGCGGATCAGTTCCACCGTGACTTCGCCGATGTCGGCGAGGCGGGGTAGGTTCATGCGGCCCAGTATCGCACGGGTCGGCAGGCCGCGCTCATAGGGGACGGACGCGCCCATGGCATAGGCAAGGCCATAGATCAGGCCGCCTTCAATCTGCTGCCGGGCGATGTCGGGATTGACCTGATCGCCGACATCGACGGCAGCGATGATGCGGCCAACGCTCAGCCGGTTGCCGCGCATGGCCGCTTCGACCATGACGGCGGCATAGGCGCCGTTCATCATATGGGTGGCGATCCCCTGCCCGCTGCCCGCTATGCCGCCCTGCCAACCGCCCATGGCGGCGGCGGTGGAGAGGCAATGGGCGAGGCGCGGATTGCCGCCGAGCATCTGGATGCGGAAGGACATGGCCTCGATCCCCGCCAGATGGGCGAGTTCGTCGACGAAGCTTTCGGTGAAGAAGGCGCCGTGGAGATGGGCGTTGCCGCGAGTGAAGCCAAGCGGGAGGCCGACGTCGCAAGGATAATGATCCACCGCCCAGTGGGGAATCGCATAGGGCGGCACCATACCCGCCACGGCGAGCCGGGTCGCCTTGTCTGCCGAGGCGGTCGCCGCTTCATGGGGGAACGCGCCGTCGGCGATGCGCGCCCAGGTCTGGGTCATGGCGCAGGGGGCGGCGACCTTGGCCAGCCAGCCTTCGATCGCGCCGTTGCGTCCGAGCTTTGCCGCCATGCGGGCATGGGCGGGCGCGGACGGGCGGTCCTGAATGACGTCTTCCAGCCGCGACCAGAGCAGTTGCACCGGGCGGCCCATGTCGCGGGCGATCAAAGCGGCCTGCACGCCAACGTCCCAATCCATCTTGCGCCCGAAACTGCCACCGGCGTGAAGGGGATAGAGGGTGACGGCGCTTTCCGGCAGGCCCAGCGCATCGGCGATGGCGGCGCGGGCGAGACCGGGTGCCTGCGTCGCCAGCCAGACTTCCGCGCCCGCATCGGTCACACGGGCGGTGGCGCAGAGGGGTTCGAGGGCGAGGTGCAGCCCGGCATCGACCTGATATTCGCTGGCGAGGATCGTCGCGCCCTCGAACACCGGGAGCAGATCGCCCTGGGCATAGAGGCGGCGACCGGATGAACTGGAGAAGGCCGCCTCCAGCGTATCGTCTATGGTCGCGCTGCTAACCGGGGTGCCGCGCAGGGTGAATATCGGGTCGGCGAGGTCGAGCGCCTTGTTCGCCGCCCACCAGTTGGTCGCGACGGCGGCGAGCCAGCGGTCCTGCCGGATCAGCTTGAGGAAGCCGGTGACGCCGCTGGCGGACCGCTGGTCCAGCCCGGCGAGGGTCGCGTCGCCGATCGGTCCCTGCCGGATCGAGGCATAGACCATGTCGGGCAGGCGGATGTCGGCGGCGAAATTATGGCTGCCGTCAATCTTGGACGGGGTGTCGAGCCGGGGGAGATCCTGCCCTGACAATCGCCCGTCTTGCCCCTGCCGCAACGGCAAGATGGCGGGCAGGTCGAAAGTGACGGCCTGCTCCACCACATCGCCGATCTTCATCCGCCGGTCGCCACCATCGGTGATGAGGCCATTCTGGATGTCGCAGCTTTCCCAGGAGATGTCCCAGTTCGCCGCCGCTGCCTTGCACAGCAGCACGCGAGCAGCGGCCCCGGCGTCGCGGCAGGCGTTATGGAACATCGGGACCGATGTGCCGCCGCCGGTCAGCATCAGAGCGTTGCGGGTGGCATATTGGCCGAGCGCCCAGTCCCCCGCATCACCCAGCAGCCGGGTCCAGTCGCTCGCCAGCCAGTCGCGGGCCAGCAAGGTGTTGGCGTAAAGCGGGCTGATCGGCGCGCTCTGCACCGCGACGGTGCGCCAGTCGGCGCCCAGTTCGTCCGCGACGATCTGGGGCAGGATGGTGGCGACCCCCTGCCCGGTTTCGGTCTGCGGCACGATGACGATGATCTGGCCGGACCGGTCGATCTTGAGGAAGGCGTTGACGATCGTTTCGCCGGGTGCTGCGTTGAGGTTGGGCGCGTAGCGGCGCGGCCATGCGCCCCAGGCGATGAGCAGCCCGGCGACAGCGCCACCGCCGACCAGCAGCGTGCGCCGGTCGATGCCCTTGATCCGGTCTGTTTTCTTTCGCGGGAAGCGGGCCATAGCCGCCTGATAGAGAGGCAGGCGCGGGCTGGAAAGCGTTATTCCGCCGCGATCGGCGCGATGCCCAGGCGCGGGATTTCGATCGCGGGGCAATGGTCCATCACGACCTTCAGCCCAGCGGCTTCCGCGCGGGCGGCGGCGGCTTCATTGATGACGCCCAACTGCATCCAGACCGCTTTCGCCCCGGCGGCGATGGCGTCATCCACGACTTCACCAGCAGCCGCGCTGTTGCGGAAGATGTCGACCATGTCGATGGGGACACCGATGTCGGACAGGCGGCCCCAGACAAATTCGCCATGGACATGCTCGCCCGCTATCTGCGGATTGACCGGCAGGACGCGATAGCCATGGTCCTGAAGCACTTGCATGACATGGTTGCTGGCGCGATCGGGCCGGTCGGAGATGCCGACCAGGGCGATGGTGCGGGTTTCGTTGAGCAGGGTAGCGATGTCCTGCGGGGCGGTCAGCGGCATGGGTTCTCTCCTTTGCGGCTAGGACGAAGCAGGCGGCAGCGGCGTTCCCGGCGATAGGGGAATTATCGCTTAACTTCGCATATTTCCCCGCAAATGCGACATAATGTTGCGCGGCGCTGATCCTATCGCAATGTCGGCACCATTATAGAGGCTTGCTCCGCTGTAGGACAGTCAAACCGTGCGACCGAGCCAGTCGGCGACCTTTTGCGCGATGGCGCGGAAGGCGTCCGCGTGGATGCCTTCGCCAGCAGCGGGAGGATCGCCAGCATCGGACTGGCGGCGAATGTCGATGGCGAGCGGGACGCGGCCCAGGAACGGCATCGCCATCTCGCCCGCTGCCGTTTCCGCGCCGCCAGTCCCGAACGGATCGGAGATTTCGCCGCAATGGGGGCAGGCATAGCCCGCCATGTTTTCAACCAGCCCAATCATCGGCACGCCGACCTGCGTAAACAGGCTGACGGCGCGGGTCGCGTCGATCAAGGCGAGATCCTGCGGGGTGGAGACGATCACCGCGCCCGCCGGCTTATGCTTCTGCACCATGGTCAGCTGGATGTCGCCAGTGCCGGGCGGCATGTCCACGACCAGCAATTCCGTCTCGCCCCAGTCGGCGTCGATCAGTTGCGACAGGGCGTTGCCGACCATCGGGCCGCGCCACGCCAGCGCCTTGCCCGGTTCGACCAGATGCGCCATCGACAGCATCGGGATGCCGAGTGTGCCGGTGACGGGGATCAGTTTCTTCTCGCGCGCCTGGGGCTTCTGATCCTCGCTGCCCATCAGCCGGGCTTGCGAGGGACCGTAAATGTCGGCGTCGACCAGCCCGACCTTGTGGCCAAGGCGGTGGAGCGCGACTGCCAGATTCGCGGACAAAGTGGATTTGCCCACACCGCCCTTGCCCGACGCCACCGCGATGATGCGGAGCGGGCGGCGTTCAGCGGTTTGGGCAATGCGGACATCGGTGACGCCCGGCACGGTCAGCCCGCCGTCGCGGATCGCGGCGAGGATCGCGTCGCGCTGGTCGGGACCAAGCCCGCCCACGTCGAGCGCGAGGGTCATGATGCCATCCCTGATGCGCGGCGCGCTGGCGCGGCCATTGGTCAGGGCGGTCAGGCGGGCGGTAAAATCGGCGATATCGGTCATGGCGACGCCCTGTAGGAAATAATCGCAGCCATTGGCACTGTTTTTCGTGGATAAGCCTTCCTATAGAAGAGCGATGAAAAGAATTTTCGGGTGGATGCCCGGCATCATGAGCATGGCTCAAGGGCCTTGGGGCGGAAAAAGCGACGGGCCGGATGGCAATGACGGGAAAGGTCCGGGCGGCGATGGCGGCCCGCGCAACCCATGGACCCAGCCCAGTCGGCCCGCTGGCCAGAAAGGCCCTTCCGCGATTGACGAACTGCTGCGGCGGGGCCGCGAAAGCTTTGGCCAGGGCGGCGGTGGTGGCGGCTTTGGCGGCCTGCCCCCGCGCGCCAATGGCAAGGCGCTGTGGCCTGCGGCGGTTGCGCTGCTGGTGATATTGTGGCTGGTGCTGACCAGTTTCCACCGGGTCGGCCCGCAGGAACGCGGCGTTGTGACCTTTCTTGGCAAATATAGCCGCACGCTGTCGCCGGGTATCAGCCTGACCATGCCCGCCCCGTTCGAGACTGTTTCGACGGTGGACGTGGAAGAAATCCGCACCATCGACGTCGGATCGACCAATGCGGAGAGCGAAAATCTGGTGCTGACCGGCGACCAGAATATCATCGACCTGGCCTATTCGGTGCGCTGGAACATCCGCAACCCGGAGCTGTATCTGTTCCAGTTGTCGGACCCGGACGCCGCCGTGCGTGAAGTGGCCGAAAGCGCGATGCGGTCCGTGCTGGCGAGCGTCAGCCTGGACGATGCGCTGGGCGCGGGCCGCACCGCGATCGAGCAGCAGGTCGAACAGCGGATGCAGGAGATATTGGACGGTTATCGGTCGGGCATCCGCATCCAGGGTGTCGCGATCAAGCAGGCCGATCCGCCAAGCGCGGTCAATGATGCGTTCAAGGCCGTGTCGGCGGCGCAGCAGACGGCGCAAACCTATCTGAACGAAGCGCGCGCTGCGGCCCAGCAGGTGACGGCCAAGGCGCAGGGCGAGGCCGCGTCGTTCGACAAGGTTTACGAACAATATCGCCTGTCGCCCGACGTGACCCGCCGCCGCATGTATTATGAAACCATGGAGGGCGTGTTGTCGAACGTCGACAAGACCATCGTCGAAGGCGGCAATGTAACCCCCTATCTGCCGCTGCCCGAAATCAAGCGTCGCGCGCAGGCGACCGCCGCCGCCCCCGGCGCGACCACCGTTACGGGAGGCCAGTGATGCCAGTCCTATTGCGCCAACCCATCGCGCTAGCGCTGATCGCGCTGTTCCTGCTGATCGTGGTCGGCAGCACGGTGACGATCGTGCCGGAAACCCGGCAGGGCGTGATCGTGCGCTTTGGCGATCCCAAGGCGATCATCAACCGCTATCGCCAGAATGAGACGTTCGGCAATACCGGCGCTGGCATCATCCTGCGCTGGCCGTTCATCGACCAGATCGTGTGGATCGACAAGCGGGTGCTGTCGGTCGAGATGGAGCGGCAGCAGGTGCTGTCCACCGACCAGTTGCGCTTGCAGGTCGATGCCTTCGCCCGTTATCGCATCGTCGATCCGCTGCGCATGTATATTGCCGCGGGCAATGAGGAGCGGGTGTCGGACGCGCTGCGCCCGATCCTGGGGTCCGCCCTGCGCAACGAACTGGGCAAGCGGCCCTTTGCGGCACTGCTCAGCCCGGAGCGGGGCCAGGTGATGCAGAATATCGAGGCCGGGCTGGACCGGGTCGCGCGCCAATATGGCGCGGAGATCGTCGATGTGCGGATCAAGCGCGCCGACCTGCCCGACGGCACGCCGCTGGAAAGCGCCTTCACCCGGATGCGGACGGCGCGCGAGCAGGAAGCGCTGACGATCCGCGCGCAGGGGGCCAAGCAGGCGCAGATCATCCGCGCCGAAGCGGACGCCAATGCCGCGCGCATCTATGCCGAAAGTTTCGGGAAGGACCCGTCCTTCTATGATTTCTATCGGGCGATGCAGAGCTATCGCTACACCTTCTCGCCCGATCGCACCGGGCAGACCAACATCATCCTGTCGCCGAACAACGAGTTTCTGCAACAGTTTCAGGGACGCAAATAAGGGTTCACCGATGCTGCGGATCATTTCGGAACCAGCATCATTCAATGAGGGTTAAGGCAAGGCGGCGCATGTCCGGCTCTCCATCCAGAGTCCCGCCTTCCATTTCCTGAAGATCATGAGAGGACCGTCACGAGTGCGTTACGCTTATGCCATTACCGGCGCCCTGTTGCTGGGCGGCACCGCCATAGCCATCACGTCCCCCAATGTCGGCGCGCAGACCGCGCAGAATGAAGGATTGCAGGCCGCCGCCCCGGCGGGCGCGCCCGCAAGCCTGGCCGACATGGTCGAAAAGCTGCAACCGGCGGTCGTCAACATTTCCACCAAACAGCGGGTGGCGGTGCAGAACCCCTTTGCCGGCACCCCCTTTGGCGATCTGTTCGGCCAGGGTCAGGCCCCGGGCGGACGGCCGCAGACGCGGCAGGCCCAGTCGCTGGGGTCAGGTTTCCTGATTTCCGCTGACGGCTATATCGTCACCAACAACCATGTCGTGTCGGCAGGCGCGGAAGGCGCAACCGTCGATTCGATCACGGTGACGCTGACCAACAAGGAAGAATATACCGCCAAGCTGGTCGGCCGCGATCCCGCGACCGATCTGGCGGTGTTGAAGATCGACGCGAAAAAGCCCCTGCCCTTCGTCAAGTTCGGCGACAGCACCAAAGCGCGCGTGGGTGACTGGGTCGTCGCGATCGGCAATCCCTTCGCCCTGTCCGGCACGGTGACAGCCGGGATCATCTCCGCCGTTCATCGCAACACCGGCGGCGGTTACGAGAAATTCATCCAGACCGATGCGTCGATCAACCAGGGCAATAGCGGCGGCCCGATGTTCGACATGCGCGGCAATGTGATCGGCATCAACAGCCAGATATTGTCGCCGTCGGGCGGCAATGTCGGCATCGGCTTTGCCATTCCGTCCGAACAGGCCGCGCCGATCGTCGCGACCCTGCGTCAGGGGCAAGCGGTCAAGCGCGGCTATCTGGGCGTGCAGATCAGCCCGCTGGGCGAGGATCTGGCCGATTCGCTGGGTCTGGCCAAGAATCGCGGCGAGTTCGTCCAGGGCGTCGAGCCGGGCAAGGGCGCGGACAAGGCCGGGATCAAGGCTGGCGACGTGATCGTCGCGGTCAATGGTCAGGAAGTGAACCCGGACCAGAATCTGTCGTCGATCGTCGCCAGCCAGCCGATCGGCAGCAAGGTGCCAATCGTCCTGCTGCGCAACGGGCAGCGCCAGACGGTCACCGCGATCGTGGGCGAGCGTCCGTCAGAGGATGAGCTGACCAACTTCGCCCCGCAGCAGGATGAGGATTTCAGCCAGCAGGACCAGAATCCGGGTCAGGCGGCGCAGCAGTCGCTGGGCATTTCGGCGATCCCGCTGACGCCGAGCATCATCCGCCAGCTGGGCGTGGCCGCCGATACGCGCGGCGTGGTGATCACCGCCGTCGATGGATCGACCGATGCCGGGGCCAAGGGGCTGCGGCGTGGCGACGTCATCATCAGCGCCAACAACCGTCCGGTCACCAGCCAGGCGGAGCTGGACGCGCAGGTCAAGGCGGTGGCGGCGCAGAACCGCAACGCCATCCTGCTCCAGGTGCTGCGTCGCGGCCAGCAGCCGATTTTCCTGCCGGTGCGTTTGCGCGATAAATAAGCGCGGTATGAATATTCCTCTTTCCTTGACGGCTGGAGGATAGTGAAAATGTTTCCGTCATTCCCGCGAAGGCGGGAATCCATCTCCGGCCCTCTCACAGGAGGATAGCGTGGGAGATGGATTCCCGCATCCGCGGGAATGACGGCGTTTTTATGGGGAAGGAACGGGGATGAGCGACGGCATTTTCATTGGTCTGGGCGCGCCAGACAAGGATGGCGGGGTCCGCCAGTTGCTCAACCTGCGCCGGGCCAACCGCCATGGCCTGATCGCCGGGGCGACCGGCACGGGCAAGACCGTGACGTTGCAGGGCATTGCCGAGAGTTTTTCCGCGCTGGGCGTGCCGGTGTTCCTGTCTGACGTGAAGGGCGACCTGTCGGGCATCGCCATGGCCGGTTCCCCGACCGCCAAAAATGCCGACAAGCTGGTCGCGCGGGCGGCTGAAATCGGCCTGACCGATTATAGCTATGCCGATAATCCGGCGATCTTCTGGGATCTCTATGGGGAACAGGGTCACCCCATTCGCACGACCGTCAGCGAGATGGGGCCGTTGCTGCTGGCGCGGCTGATGGGCCTTAATGAAACGCAGGAAGGCGTGCTGACCATTGCCTTCAAATATGCCGATGAGGAAGGCTTGCTGCTGCTGGACCTTGGCGATTTGCAGGCGATGCTGGCCTATTGCGCGGAGAATGCCGACACGCTGTCGGCGCGCTATGGCAATGTCACCAAGGCAAGCGTCGGCGCGATCCAGCGGCAATTGCTCCAGCTCGAAGCCCAAGGCGGCGCGCATTTCTTTGGCGAACCCGCGCTCGACATCCATGATTTCCTGAAGGTGGACGATCAGGGGCGCGGCTATATCAATGTGCTGGCCGCCGATAAGTTGATGCAGAGTCCCAAGCTCTATGCGACCTTCCTGTTGTGGCTTTTGTCCGAACTGTTCGAGACGCTGCCCGAAGTGGGCGATCCCGACAAGCCGGTGCTGATCTTCTTCTTTGACGAGGCGCATCTGCTGTTCGACGAGGCGCCCAAGGCGCTGACCGACAAGATCGAGCAGGTGGTGCGGCTGATCCGGTCAAAGGGGGTGGGCGTATATTTCGTGACCCAGAACCCGATAGACATACCAGAGGAAGTCGCCGGGCAATTGGGCAACCGGGTGCAGCACGCGCTGCGCGCCTTCACCCCGCGCGACCAGCGCGCGATCAAGGCGGCGGCGGAGACGTTCCGCATCAATCCCGACCTGGATGTCGAAACGGCGATCACGCAATTGAAGGTCGGCGAGGCGCTGGTGTCGCTGTTGCAGGAGGATGGATCGCCCGGCATCGTCCAGCGCACGCTGATCGCGCCGCCGCGATCACGGCTTGGCCCCGTAAGCCCCAAGGAGCGGGCGATCATCCAGTCGATTTCGCCGGTGGCGGGCAAATATGACGAGGCGATCGACCGGGAATCGGCGGAGGAGATATTAGCTGCGCGCGGCAATGCCGCAGCGGCGGCCGCGGAGGCGAAGAAGGCGCAGGACGAAGCCGAGCGGACCGCGGCCATACAGGCCAAGGCCGAAGCCAAGCAGCGCGAACAGCAGATCAAGGAACAGGCGCGCGCGGACGCTGCCGCTGCGCGCGAGGCCGCCAAGCCATCGGCGATCGACAAGGCGATCCAGTCCGCCACCCGCGCCGCCGGTTCCTCGGTCGGGCGGCAGGTCGCCAACGAACTGGGCCGCGCGGTGTTCGGCGGATCGAGCCGCAAATCATCGGGCGGCGGGATTGCAGGAAAGCTGGTGCGCGGGATTTTAGGCAGTTTGTTCAAGTAAGTTCATTTACATGGCCTGCCAGCCCCCCGTTCGGGCTGAGCCTGTCGAAGCCTTGTCCTTCTTCTCAAGAAGAACGGCCCTTCGACAGGCTCAGGGCGAACGGAAGATGGAGGGTGACGGCAAAAGCCATGGCATGGCGGGACGAAGAAAAGCTGCGTCCTTTGTCTAGCGCCATGGTTGCCTGTTTGCGGGGACAGCGGCTAAAGGCGTTGGCATGACAGCCCCCTCCCCGCATCGCCATCCGCTGCACTTTGGCGATTTTCGGGCCTATCTGATCGGGCGGATGACCGCGGTGCTGGCGCAGTACAGCATGATGATCGTGCTGGGCTGGCAGGCCTATAATATCGCGCGCGAAACGATGACGACGGCGGGCGCGTCGGCGCAGCTGGGGCTGATCGGCCTGGCGCAATTTTTGCCTTTGTTTTTCCTGACGCCGCTGACCGGATGGGTCGCGGACCATTATGACCGGCGGATCATCAGCCGCCTGACGCTGACGATGCTGACGGGGGCAGCGGCGTTGCTGGCCTATGCGACATATCAGGACTTGGTCGGGCTGCCGCTGATCTTCGGCATTGCCGTCATCGTCGGCATTGCCCGCGCCTTCAATGGCCCGGCCTATGGCGCGCTGGCCCCCAATCTGGTGCCGCGCGACGTGCTGCCCACCGCCATCGCCATATCGGGCGTCGTGTGGCAGGCCGGGTCGGTCGTTGGTCCGGCGCTGGGCGGTTATGCCTATGCGGCAACGCCATGGGGGGCCTATGCGCTGGCGGCTATCCTCTATGCCGTGGCGCTGGGCGCGATGATGCTGATCGGCCCCGTGCCGCAGCCCGAACGCGACATCACCCGCCACCCGATCCGCCAGATGATCGACGGGCTGACCTATGTGCGGACCAACCGGCTGGTGCTGGCGACCATCACGCTGGACCTGTTCGCGGTGCTGCTGGCGGGCGCAACCGCGCTGTTGCCGGTCTATGCGCGCGACATATTGCATGTGGGGTCGACAGGGCTGGGCCATCTGGCCGCCGCGCCGGGCATCGGCGCCGGGCTGGTGGCATTGTGGTTCTCTTTTCGGCCATTGAAGAATGAAGTCGGCGTCAAGATGCTGGGGGCGGTCATCCTGTTCGGGATTGCCACCATCGCCTTTGGCTGCACCGCCTTCCTGCCGCGCAGCATCGCGATGGAATTCGGCATCGGCGCGCTGATCGTGCTGGGCGGGGCAGACATGATTTCGATGTTCGTGCGGGCATCGCTGGTCCAGCTTCATACGCCCGATGCCATGCGCGGGCGGGTGTCGAGCCTGTCGCAACTGAGCATTTCCGCCTCCAACGAGTTGGGCGAAGCGGAAAGCGGCTTTCTTGCCGCGCTTGTCGGCCCGGTTGTCGCTGTCATTGGCGGCGGCATCGGTGCTATCATCATCACCCTGTTCTGGGCGCGGCTCTTTCCCGAATTGCGCCTTGCACGCACCTTCGACCCACCCGACATAAGGGCGGCGGACCTCAGCCAGGAGAAAGCCCCATGAAAGCTGCCACGATACTCGAAACCATCGGCAATACCCCCCATGTCCGGGTGAACCGGCTGTTTGGCGATGCGCCTGAGGGCACAGAAGTTTGGATCAAGTCGGAACGCTCCAATCCGGGCGGGTCGATCAAGGACCGGATCGCGCTGGCCATGATCGAGGCGGCGGAGGCTTCGGGCGACCTGCAACCGGGCGGCACCATCATCGAACCGACTTCGGGCAATACCGGCGTGGGACTGGCCATGGTCGCGGCGGTGAAGGGCTATAAGCTGGTGCTGGTCATGCCCGAAAGCATGTCGATCGAGCGGCGGCGGCTGATGCTGGCCTATGGCGCGAGTTTCGACCTGACCCCGCGCGAAAAGGGGATGAAGGGCGCGATCGAGCGCGCGCTGGAGCTGGTGGCGCAGACGCCCAATAGCTGGATGCCGCAGCAGTTCGAGAATCCCGCCAATATCGCGGTCCATGCCCGCACCACGGCGCAGGAGATATTGGCCGACTTCGCCGACGCACCGATCGACGTGCTGATCACTGGCGTCGGGACGGGCGGGCATATTACCGGCACGGCGGAGGTGCTGAAAAAGGCCTGGCCGGGGATCAAGGTCTATGCCGTCGAGCCGACCCTGTCGCATGTCATCAGCGGCGGCCAGCCTGGCCCGCACCCGATCCAGGGGATTGGCGCAGGGTTCATTCCAGCCAACCTGCATACCCAGTTGCTCGACGGGGTAATCCAGGTCGATCCGGCCGATGCGAAGGAGTATGCGCGGCGGTCGGCCAGCGAGGAGGGAATCCTTGTGGGCATTTCTTCGGGCGCGACGCTGGCCGCGATTGCGCAGAAGCTGAAGGAACTGCCCGCGGGCAGCCGGGTGCTGGGCTTCAACTATGATACGGGCGAGCGTTATCTGTCCGTACCCGATTTCCTGCCGGAATAAGGGATTAGCAGCGCCAGCAGCATGACCGACGCTTCATCCTCTAACCAGCCGCGTCCGTGGGTCTGGCTGGTCTGGCTGGCGCTGTTTGTCGGCCTGCCTGCTGTCGTGGCGGGTTGGGAAAGTCGGCTGCAGGTTGTTCATGGCGAGGCCCGCTTCGCCACCGCCGCGCGCAGCGTCCGTCCACCCAGTCCACCGCCGAAGGTCGAGCCGGTGGCCGTCTATGCGCTAGATGCGGATCGGGCGCGGGCGGTCAATGCCGCCATCCCCTTTTCGCGGCTGCGCAATCCGGAGGCGCGGCCTTTCCTGTTCAGTGGCAGCGAGACGGATCTGGCGCGAGCGGTCGATTGTCTGGCGGCGGCGCAGATTTACGAGGCAGGCGACGATTCGGTAGGGCAACAGGCGGTGGCGCAGGTGGTGCTGAACCGGGTGCGCCATCCCGCTTTCCCCAAGACAGTGTGCGGCGTCGTGTTTCAGGGGCAGGAGCGAACGACGGGCTGCCAGTTCACTTTCAGTTGCGACGGCGCGCTGGCGCGCACCCCCTCGCCCGCTGCGTGGGAGCGGGCGCGGGCGAATGCCGGGGCGGCGCTGACGGGCAAGGTGTTTGCGGCGGTCGGCTATGCCACCCATTATCATACCGACTGGGTCGTGCCTTATTGGAGCGGGAGTCTGGACAAGCTGACCGCCGTGGGGACGCATCTCTTCTTTCGCTGGCGTGGCTGGTGGGGGACGCCGCCTGCGTTTCGCGCCGGGAGTGCGGCGGGGGAGCCGCTGATCGGCAGGATCGCGCGGCTGTCAGCGGCGCATCAGGGGGCCACCGACTTGTTGACGGCTGAATCGCCTGCCCTGTCTGCCACGGGCGCAGCCGCCGATCTCGCGGCAAGGCCGCTACAGGCGATTGGCGCGGAGTCGCTGGGCAAGGAGATGGCCGGGGTGCGGCTGGTCGCGGTTGCGCCCGGAGCCAAAAGTTTTCTGGTGGAACTGGGCCGGGACACCGGCGCGGATAGCTGGCCTGCAATCGCGCAGACATTTTGCGCCGGGCGGGGCGAGTGTCGGATCATGGCGTGGCGAGCGGGCAGCGCACCTGCCGGACTGCCGCTCAATGACAAGCAAATGGAAGCGATGAGCTTCGCCTATATCCATAATGTCGGGAGCGGATTGCAGCGCGCCCTGTGGAATTGCGCCCAGACGCCGCGCGCCGTGAAGGGCGAATGTATGCGCCAGCGCGTGCCGACGACTGTAACGACCGAAGCTGGGCTGGCCGGTGTGCGACGAAAGCAACGGTTCGAAACGGTGACGATCTCGCCGGTGCCCAAATCTCCCGTTTCTGGGGCCGGGACGGTCCCGGCCGCCAGCCCCTAGGCCAGCCTTATTTCGTTGCGAACTGGCCGGCTTCGGCCTTGAACATGTCGCGCGCGAAGGCGCGGACGGCGGTCGCGGTCTTGAATTTCTCGTCCTGGAGCAGCGACGAGGTCAGCGGATAACCCTGCGAATTATAGCGGGTTTCCCGCACGGTCAGGCGGAAATGGCCTTCTTCATCTTTGCTGATCAGGAAGGGACGGATTGCTGCGCGGCTCATAGGGCCTCCTTTTGAATGACAGAAAAAAGGGGAGCGCCAACCGGCGCTCCCCCGACATGATCGATATTTAGCCCACCATATCCGCAACGATCTGCTTGAGCTGGTTAGCGGACAGGGTGCCGCCCGGCGTCAGGCCGGGATGATAAGGGCGCTTCCTGTCGAACAGCGAGAGCGTGGGGCGTGGGCTTCTGGGTGAATGGTTATGCAAAATTATTCCTCGCGGCCAATGCCGCGTAACAAGTGATTTAGGCCCATAGCGGCACCATGCCGGCCATGCGACCATGAGTGTGTCAGCCGCGCGCCACAGGGCGCGACCTGAGGCGCTGTCAGCGCCCGCCTTTACGGCTCTTGCGCGCCTGATAGCGCGCGTCGCGCGCGGCCTTGCGTTCTTCGTCGGTCAGTTCCGGCTTGATCGCAGCAGCGGCGGCTTCCGCCTCCAGACGAGCGCGTTCCACCTTAGCGGCGCGTTCTTCTTCGCGGGCGAGCTTGGCCAGCCGACGCTTTTCCTGTTCGGCAGCAGCCTTGGCTTGCGCCGCGGCGGCGCGTTCGGCCGCCAGCACCGGATCGACCGGGGGCTTGGCCCGCAGCTTGGCAAGCGCCTTGTCACGCGCCTGTGTGGCGAGCGCCCTGCGTTCCTGAAAATCGGGTTCCTTATATTTCAGCATTCGTTCTAATCTGTCCTGCATTGCGCATGATGTGAGAGGGATGCGCGACTATTCGCACATCCCGGCTTTGTGAGGCGCGATGGGGGACAAGAGGAGAAGCCTTCAGGCAGTCCGATATCCGTCAAAAGGCGACGTAAGCAAAATCTATATAGCAGC
This sequence comes from Sphingobium sp. FG58, assembly GCF_057809055.1. NCBI lineage: Bacteria > Pseudomonadati > Pseudomonadota > Alphaproteobacteria > Sphingomonadales > Sphingobiaceae > Sphingobium > Sphingobium sp. FG58. Next base: position 223,159 of record NZ_JBMDJF010000003.1, read on the forward strand.
TGTTGCAGCAAAAGGGAAGGTGCGGGCAAAAACGGGGCTGTGACTCTGGCGCAGCGGCGGCGCTTACCCCCTTCACAAAGGGCTATGCCTGTCCTATATGCGCCCTTCGAAATCCGGTTCAGGCAGCTTTACGGCATGGCAGGAACCGTCTCCCGAATCGTCCGGGGTACAGGGTCGCATTGCGCACGATCACTGGCAGTATGGGGCGAATTTGGCGGGTTACAAGACGCTGACAGTGCGGTTCGGACAGTCCCGACCCGCACTTTTTTGCGTGGATGCAGGGGTGCGAATCACCCCTTTCCATTCGCGTTCAGGCTGAATTTTCGCTGCGATGCGAAAAATACGCGACGAACGAAGGCAAGGACAACGCATGGCGACCAAGGCTCCCTCCATCAGCAACACCGGCGCGAAGAAGCGCATCAGAAAGGTGTTCGGCGACATCCACGAAGTGGTGCAGATGCCGAACCTGATTGAGGTTCAGCGCGAAAGCTATGAACAGTTCCTGCGGTCGGACCCGTCGATCGGCTATGTGTCGGGTCTGGAAAAGACGCTGCGCAGCGTGTTCCCGATCCGCGATTTCGCCGGCACCGCCGAAATGGATTTCGTCCATTACGAGCTGGAAGACCCGAAATACGATACGGAAGAATGCCGTCAGCGCGGCATCACCTATGCAGCGCCGATGCGCGTTACCCTGCGCCTGATCGTGTTCGAGGTGGATCAGGACACCGAAACCCGTTCGGTCCTCGATATCAAGGAGCAGGACGTCTATATGGGCGACATGCCCCTGATGACGGGCAACGGCACCTTCATCGTCAACGGCACCGAGCGCGTGATCGTCAGCCAGATGCACCGTTCGCCGGGCGTCCTGTTCGACCATGACCGGGGCAAGACCCATTCGTCGGGCAAATATCTGTTCGCCGCCCGCGTCATCCCCTATCGCGGTTCTTGGCTGGACTTCGAGTTCGACGCCAAGGACATCGTCAACGTCCGTATCGACCGCAAGCGCAAGCTGCCGGTCACGGCTTTGCTCTATGCGCTGGGCCTGACCGCCGAGGAAATCCTGGGTCACTTCTACAATAAGGTGACCTTCGTGCGCAGCGAAGGCGGCTGGCAGATTCCCTATCTGGCGGAAGCCTGGCGCGGCCTGAAGCCTGCCTTTGACATTGTCGATGGCAATTCGGGCGAAGTCGTGTTCGCCGCCGGTCACAAGATCAGCCCCCGCGCCGCCAACAAGGCGGAAAAGGATGGCCTGACCACGCTGCTGATCCCGACCGAGGAAGTCTATGGCCGCTACAGCGCCTATGACCTGATCAACGAAACCACTGGCGAGATTTACATCGAAGCCGGTGACGAAGTGACGCCCGAAAATCTGGAGAAGCTGGACAAGGCGGGCATCGACCGTCTCGAACTGCTCGACATCGACCATGTCGGCACCGGTCCGTGGATCCGTAATACGCTCAAGGCCGACAAGGCCGAAGAACGCGACCAGGCATTGAGCGACATTTATCGCGTCATGCGCCCCGGCGAGCCGCCGACGAAGGAAACCGCCGAATCGCTGTTCGCGGGCCTCTTCTTCGATCCTGAACGCTACGACCTGTCGGCGGTTGGCCGCGTGAAGCTCAACATGCGTCTCGACCTGGATGCCGAGGACACCGTCACCACGCTGCGGACCGAGGATATCCTGGCCGTCGTCAAGGAACTGGTGAACCTGAAGGACGGCAAGGGCGAAATCGACGATATCGATAACCTCGGCAACCGTCGCGTCCGTTCGGTCGGCGAACTGCTGGAAAACCAGTATCGCGTCGGGCTGCTGCGCATGGAGCGCGCCGTCAAGGAACGTATGTCGAGCGTCGACGTGTCGACCGTGATGCCCAACGACCTGATCAACGCCAAGCCCGCCGTGGCCGCGGTGCGTGAATTCTTCGGCTCCTCGCAGCTGTCGCAGTTCATGGATCAGACCAATCCGCTGTCGGAAGTCACCCACAAGCGCCGCGTGTCGGCGCTTGGGCCGGGGGGTCTGACGCGCGAACGTGCGGGCTTTGAAGTCCGCGACGTTCACCCGACCCATTATGGCCGTATCTGCCCGATCGAAACGCCCGAAGGCCCCAACATCGGTCTGATCAACTCGCTGGCCACGTTCAGCCGGGTGAACAAATATGGCTTTATCGAAACGCCCTACCGCAAGGTCATCGACCATAAGGTGACGGACGAGGTCGTGTACCTGTCCGCCATGGAAGAGGCCAAGCACACGATCGCGCAGGCCAACGCCGAAGTCGATGCCGACGGCCATTTCGTCGAGGATCTCATCTCCAGCCGCGAAGCTGGCGAGTTCCTGATGGCGCCGCGCGACCATATCACCCTGATGGACGTCAGCCCCAAGCAGCTGGTGTCGGTCGCCGCATCGCTCATTCCGTTCCTGGAAAACGATGACGCCAACCGCGCGCTGATGGGATCGAACATGCAGCGTCAGGCGGTGCCTCTGGTACGCGCCGAAGCGCCGTTCGTTGGCACCGGCATGGAAGGCACGGTTGCCCGTGACTCCGGCGCGGCGGTCGCATCCAAGCGGGCGGGTATCGTCGATCAGGTCGATGCGACCCGTATCGTCATCCGCGCCACCGGCGATATCGCGCCGGGCCAGTCGGGCGTGGACATCTACACGCTCCAGAAATTCCAGCGTTCCAACCAGGACACCTGCATCAACCAGCGTCCGCTGGTGAAGGTCGGCGACCTGATCGAGGCTGGCGACGTCATTGCCGATGGTCCGTCGACCGAGTTCGGTGAGCTGGCGCTGGGCCGCAACACGCTGGTCGCGTTCATGCCGTGGAATGGCTACAACTACGAAGACTCCATCCTGATCTCCGAGCGGATCGTGAAGGATGACGTGTTCACCTCGATCCATATCGAGGAGTTCGAGGTCATGGCCCGCGACACCAAGCTGGGGCCAGAGGATATCACCCGCGATATCCCGAACGTCGGCGAGGAAGCCTTGCGCAACCTCGACGAGGCGGGCATCGTCTATATCGGCGCCGAAGTGGAGCCGGGCGATATCCTGGTCGGCAAGATCACCCCCAAGGGTGAATCGCCGATGACCCCGGAAGAGAAGCTGCTCCGCGCGATCTTCGGTGAAAAGGCGTCCGACGTGCGCGACACGTCTCTGCGTCTGCCGCCGGGCGTTGCCGGGACGGTCGTTGAAGTGCGCGTGTTCAACCGCCACGGCATCGACAAGGACGAGCGCGCCATGGCGATCGAGCGGGAGGAAATCGACCGCCTGGCCAAGGATCGCGAGGACGAACGCGCCATCCTGAACCGTGCGACCTTCAACCGCCTCCAGGAAATGCTGTTGGGCCAAACCGCCACGGCCGCGCCCAAGGGCGTGCGCAAGGGCGTCGAAATCGACGAAGCGCTGCTGGGCGAAGTCGAGCGTCATGAATGGTGGAAATTCGCGGTGGCGGACGATGTTCGTCAGGCGGGCATCGAAGCCGTCAAGGCGCAGTATGACGAAGCGGTGAAGATCATCGTCGACAAGTTCGAGGATCGCGTCGACAAGCTGCAGCGTGGCGACGAGCTGCCGCCGGGCGTGCTGAAGATGGTCAAGGTGTTCGTCGCGGTTAAGCGCAAGCTGCAGCCGGGCGACAAGATGGCCGGCCGTCACGGCAACAAGGGTGTCATTTCGCGCATCCTGCCGGTCGAGGACATGCCGTTCCTGGAAGATGGCACCCATGTCGACATCGTGCTCAATCCGCTGGGCGTGCCGTCGCGCATGAATGTCGGGCAGATCTTCGAAACGCATCTGGGCTGGGCTGCCCGTGGTCTTGGCCAGCAGCTCAAGCACGCGCTGGAAGAATGGCGCGAGGCCAATCCCAACCCGTCGGCGGGCGACATGCCCGACGCGGTCAAGGACCGGCTGCTGACCGCTTATGGCCCGCAATATGCCGCCGAGATCGAAGCGCGGACGCCCGAACAGATCATCGATCTGGCCGAGCATCTGGAACGCGGCGTGCCGATGGCAACGCCGGTGTTCGACGGCGCCCGCGAAGCGGACGTGTCGACCATGCTGGAGCTGGCAGGGCTGCATTCGTCGGGTCAGAGCGACCTGTTCGACGGCCGCACCGGCGACAAGTTCGACCGCAAGGTCACAGTCGGCATCATCTACATGTTGAAGCTGCATCACCTTGTCGACGACAAGATCCATGCCCGCTCGATCGGCCCCTACTCGCTCGTTACCCAGCAGCCGCTGGGTGGTAAGGCGCAGTTCGGTGGCCAGCGCTTCGGGGAAATGGAGGTCTGGGCGCTCCAGGCCTATGGCGCCGCCTATACGTTGCAGGAAATGCTGACGGTGAAGTCCGATGACGTGGTCGGCCGCACCAAGGTCTATGAAGCGATCGTCAAGGGCGACGATACGTTTGAAGCGGGCATCCCCGAAAGCTTCAACGTTCTCGTCAAGGAAATGCGCTCGCTGGGTCTGAATGTGGAGCTGAACACGCTCGACGAGATTCCAGAGGACGAAGGCGGCTTCGCGGCAGCGGCGGAATAAGGGTTTTGCGGGCGTCGCTTGCGAGCGACGCCCCTGCCCCCTTCCGCACCAGAATTTTGCCCTCATGAGGGAATGAAAAATGAACGAACTGACCAACTTCGCCAATCCGGTCGCCAAGACCGAGACTTTCGACCAGATCCAGATCGGCCTTGCCTCGCCTGAGCGCATCCGCAGCTGGTCCTTCGGCGAGATCAAGAAGCCCGAAACCATCAACTATCGCACGTTCAAGCCGGAACGTGACGGCCTGTTCTGCGCGCGCATCTTCGGTCCGATCAAGGATTATGAATGCCTGTGCGGCAAGTATAAGCGCATGAAATATAAGGGCATCGTCTGCGAGAAGTGCGGTGTCGAAGTCACGGTGAGCAAGGTGCGCCGCGAGCGCATGGGCCATATCGAACTGGCCGCGCCGGTTGCGCATATCTGGTTCCTGAAATCGCTGCCCTCGCGCATCGGCCTGCTGCTCGACATGCAGCTGAAGCAGCTGGAGCGCGTCCTCTATTTTGAGAGCTATATCGTTATCGAGCCGGGCCTGACCCCGCTGGAGAAGTATCAGCTTCTGAACGAGGACGAACTGCTCGACGCGCAGGACGAATATGGCGAGGACGCTTTCTCCGCCGGGATCGGCGCCGAAGCGGTCAAGCAGATGCTGATGGACCTCGACCTTGAGGGCGAGAAGCAGGTATTGCTGGAAGAGCTGGCGACGACCAAGTCGGAGCTGAAGCCCAAGAAGATCATCAAGCGTTTGAAGGTCGTGGAAAGCTTCATCGATTCGGGCAACCGCCCTGAATGGATGATCCTGGACGTCGTTCCCGTGATCCCGCCTGAACTGCGCCCGCTGGTGCCGCTGGACGGTGGCCGCTTTGCGACGTCGGATCTGAACGACCTCTATCGCCGCGTCATCAACCGTAACAACCGTCTGAAGCGGCTGATGGAACTGCGCGCGCCGGACATCATCGTCCGCAACGAAAAGCGCATGTTGCAGGAAGCGGTCGACGCCCTGTTCGACAATGGCCGTCGTGGTCGCGTCATCACCGGTGCGAACAAGCGTCCTTTGAAGTCGCTGTCCGACATGCTCAAGGGCAAGCAGGGCCGTTTCCGCCAGAACCTGCTCGGCAAGCGCGTCGACTATTCGGGGCGTTCGGTCATCGTGACCGGTCCTGAGCTGAAGCTGCACCAGTGCGGCCTGCCCAAGAAGATGGCGCTCGAACTGTTCAAGCCGTTCATCTACGCCCGTCTGGATGCCAAGGGTCTGTCCATGACCCTGAAGCAGGCCAAGAAGTGGGTCGAGAAGGAGCGCAAGGAAGTCTGGGATATCCTGGACGAGGTGATCCGCGAGCATCCCGTGATGCTGAACCGCGCACCGACGCTTCACCGTCTGGGCATCCAGGCGTTCGAACCCGTGCTGATCGAGGGCAAGGCGATCCAGCTGCACCCGCTGGTCTGCTCGGCCTTCAACGCCGACTTTGACGGTGACCAGATGGCCGTCCACGTTCCGCTGTCGCTCGAAGCGCAGCTGGAAGCGCGCGTGCTGATGATGTCCACCAACAACATCCTGAGCCCTGCGAACGGCAAGCCGATCATCGTGCCGTCGCAGGACATGGTGCTGGGCATCTATTATCTGTCGATGGAACGCGAAGGCGAGCCGGGCGAAGGCATGTTGCTGAGCGACATGCAGGAAGTGCATCAGGCGCTGTTCACCAAGTCGGTGACGCTGCACAGCAAGATCATCAGCCGCGTGCCGCAGACCGACGAGGCGGGCAACAGCTACCTCAAGCGCTATGAGACCACGCCGGGCCGCATGTTGCTGGGCGAATGTCTGCCGCAGAACCACAAGGTGCCGTTCGACGTCGTCAACCGCCTGCTGACCAAGAAGGACGTCGGCGACGTGATCGACGAGGTCTATCGTCACACCGGCCAGAAGGACACGGTGCTGTTTGCCGACGCCATCATGGCGCTGGGCTTCAAGCACGCGTTCCAGGCGGGCATTTCGTTCGGCAAGGACGACATGGTCATCCCCGACAGCAAGGTGACTTTGGTTGACGAGACCAAGGCGCTGGTGGCCGACTATGAACAGCAATATCAGGACGGCCTGATCACCCAGCAGGAAAAGTACAACAAGGTGATCGACGCCTGGTCGGGTTGCGGCGATCGCGTCGCCAACGCGATGATGGACGAGATCCGCGCCCAGCCCAAGGACCCGCAGACCGGCCGCCTGGCGCAGATCAACTCTATCTACATGATGGCCCACTCCGGTGCGCGTGGTTCGCAGGCCCAGATGAAGCAGCTGGCGGGGATGCGCGGCCTGATGGCCAAGCCGTCGGGCGAGATCATCGAAACGCCGATCATCTCCAACTTCAAGGAAGGCCTGACCGTCCTTGAATATTTCAACTCCACCCACGGCGCCCGCAAGGGTCTGGCCGACACCGCGCTCAAGACGGCGAATTCGGGTTACCTGACCCGCCGTCTGGTCGACGTGTCGCAGGATTGCACGATCGTCGAGGAAGATTGCGGCACCGACCGCGCGCTGGAGATGAAGGCGATCGTCCAGGGCGGTTCGACCATCGCTTCGCTGGGCGAACGCATTCTGGGCCGCACCACGGCGCAGGACATTGTCGACAGCAAGGACGGCACCGTCATCATCCCGATTGGCACGTTGCTGGACGAGCCGATGATCGCCAAGATCGAGGCGATCGGCACGCAGGCCGTGAAGATCCGCAGCCCCCTGATCTGCGAAAGCAAGATGGGCGTGTGCGGCAAATGCTACGGCCGTGACCTTGCCCGTGGTACGCCGGTCAATATCGGTGAAGCGGTCGGCGTCATCGCGGCGCAGTCGATCGGTGAGCCTGGCACCCAGCTGACGATGCGGACATTCCACATCGGCGGCGCGGCGCAGCTCAACGAAACGTCGAACCTGGAAGCGATTGCCGACGGGACGCTGGAACTGCGTGACATGCCGACGATCACGGACAGCCGTGGCCGCCGCCTCTCGCTCGCCCGCAACGGCGAACTGGCGATCATCGACAATGAAGGCCGCGAGCGCGCGGTGCATCGCCTGCCTTATGGTGCGACCATTCTCTTCGAGAATAACGCACCGGTGAAGCAGGGTGACCGGATCGCCGAATGGGATCCGTTCACCATGCCGGTGATCACCGAACGTCCGGGCATCGTCAAATATGTCGACCTGATCGACAGCAAGACGCTGACCGAGCAGACCGACGAAGCGACGGGCATTTCCCAGAAGGTCGTCACCGAGCATCGTGGCTCCAGCCGCACCAAGGAGGATCTGCGTCCGCGCCTGACCCTGCTGGACGATGGTTCGGGCGAAGCGGCCCGCTATATGCTGGCCGTGGGCGCGATGCTGTCGGTCGAGGATGGCCAGACGGTGCAGGCCGGTGACGTGCTGGCGCGTGTCAGCCGCGAAGCCGCCAAGACCCGCGACATTACGGGCGGTCTGCCGCGCGTGGCCGAGCTGTTCGAAGCGCGCAAGCCCAAGGACAACGCCATCATCGCCAAGGTGTCCGGCCGCGTCCAGTTCCTCAAGGACTATAAGGCGAAGCGCAAGATCGCCATCAATCCTGAGGATGGCGGCGAGCCGGTCGAATATCTGATCCCCAAGAGCAAGGTGATCGACGTTCAGGAAGGCGACTATGTCAAGCGCGGCGACAATCTGATCGGCGGTTCGCCCGATCCGCACGACATCTTGGAAGTTCTCGGCATCGAGCCGCTGGCCGAATATCTGGTCGCGGAAATCCAGGAAGTCTATCGCTTGCAGGGCGTGAAGATCAACGACAAGCATATCGAGACGATCGTTCGTCAGATGTTGCAGAAGGTCGAGATCATCGAGTCCGGCGACACCACCTTGCTGGTGGGCGAGCAGGTCGACCGCGAGGAAATGGACGAGATCAACGCCAAGCTGGCGCCGGGCTTCCTGCCTGCTGCCGGCAAGCCGGTGTTGCTGGGCATCACCAAGGCCTCGCTCCAGACGCGCTCCTTCATCTCGGCGGCGTCCTTCCAGGAAACCACCCGCGTCCTCACGGAAGCGGCGGTTCAGGGCAAGAAGGACACGCTGGTTGGCCTGAAGGAAAACGTCATCGTCGGCCGTCTGATCCCCGCAGGCACGGGCGCGGGCATGAACCGCCTGCGCGTCGCCGCCTCCTCGCGGGACGCAGCGATGCGCGCCGCGCTGCGGGCGTCGAGCCAGGTCGACCTGATCGCACCCGCCAGCGCGGCGGCCGAACATGCCGCCGAGCTGCGTCAGGGACCGGAAGCGGCGATCGGCGACGATCCACTGGGTGCCGTGCAGGGTGAAGATTTCACCACGCAGGACATGGACTGACATTTCGAAAGCGCGGGGGCCGTTTCCTGTACAGGGAATGGCTCCCAAGCGCGTTGCCCCTGACCGGGCAACGCAAATGCCCGCCGGATGCGTTTGACGCGCCGGCGGGCTTTTCTTTTTGCGGTGTCTTTTGGGCTAAAATGCTCTTGACCTGCCCCCTGCCCCCGCCTATCTGCGGCCTCCCAAGCGCATGGCGCTAAGGATTGATGCCCGATCCTCTAATGGTAAGAGAGCGGACTCTGACTCCGTCAATCAAGGTTCGAGTCCTTGTCGGGCATCCAAAATCTCCATCAGCCCCCGGTCAAATTTTCGTGGAGAGCGCCACTGCCTCCGCCACCTTTATGCCGTCAATCGCGGCGGAGAGGATGCCGCCGGCATAGCCCGCACCTTCGCCCGCGGGATAGAGACCGGCGACGTTGAGGCTCTGGAAATCCTTGCCGCGGGTGATGCGGATGGGGGAGGATGTGCGGGTTTCCACGCCGGTCATGACCGCTTCGGGGTGATCATAATGGCTGATCTGGCGACCGAAGGCGGGCAGTGCCTCGCGGATGGCGTCGATCACGTAATCGGGCAGGCAAAGCGACAGGTCGGTGGGGGTGACGCCCGGCTTGTAGGAGGGGACGACCTCTCCCAATGCGGTGGAGGGACGACCGGCCATGAAGTCGCCCACGGTCTGGCCCGGCGCGAAATAGGAGGCGCCGCCCGCGACAAAGGCCGCCGATTCCCAGCGGCGTTGCAGTTCGATGCCCGCCAGCGGTCCGTCGGGATAGTCGCGGGCGGGGTCGATGCCGACGACCAACCCTGAATTGGCGTTGAATTCGGCGCGGCTATACTGGCTCATGCCGTTGGTGACGACGCGCCCTTCCTCCGACGTGGCGGCGACGACGCGGCCACCGGGGCACATACAGAAGCTATAGACGGTGCGGCCATTGGCGCAGTGATGGGCCAGGCTATAGGAGGCTGCGCCCAGATCCGGGTGGCCCGCGCATTGGCCGTAGCGGGCGCGATCGACCCAGCTTTGGGGATGTTCGATCCGCACGCCGATGGAGAAGGGCTTGGCTTCGATATGGACGCCGCGACCGTGCAGCATCTCGAAGGTCGGGCGGGCGCTGTGGCCGACGGCGAGGACGACATGGTCGGCTTCGAGGAAGCTGCCGTCCTGCATATGGAGGCCGCGCAGCTTTTGCGTGCCGTCGCCTGCTGGTTCCAGCGCGAGATCGTCAACACGGGTTTGCCAGCGATATTCGCCGCCCAGCGCTTCGATCTGGCGGCGCATGGATTCGACCATGGTGACGAGGCGGAAGGTGCCGATATGGGGGTGGGCTTCCCATAATATGTCGTCAGGCGCGCCCGCCGCGACGAACTCCTCCAGCACCTTGCGGCCTAGGAAGCGGGGGTCTTTGACGCGGCAATAAAGTTTGCCGTCGGAGAAGGTGCCTGCCCCGCCCTCGCCGAACTGGACGTTGGAGTCAGGGTTCAGCTCGGCGCGACGCCACAGGCCCCATGTGTCCTTGGTCCGTTCGCGTACCACTTTGCCGCGATCGAGGATGATCGGGCGGAATCCCATTTGCGCCAGGATGAGGCCTGCGAACAGACCGCATGGTCCTGCGCCGATGACGACCGGACGCAGCGCCGGGCCGCCTTCAGGGGCATGGGTGACGAACTTATAGCTGGTGTCGGGCGTGGGGCGTACATCCTTGTCACCGGCGAAGCGGGCGAGGATGGCGGGTTCGTCGGTGGCCGCGACGTCGAACGTATAGACCAGCTGGATCGCGCTGCGCCGGCGCGCGTCATTGCCGCGCCGGACGAGACTGTGCGACAGAAGATCAGACGCGGCGATGCCCAGCCGGGCGCAGATGGCGGCGGGGATCGCCTCGACAGGGTGGTCGAGCGGGAGTTGCAGGCCGGAGAGACGGATCATGGTCGGGCTGTAGAGGATGTGGCTGGATAAGAAAACCGTCCGCCTTGGACAGAAGCCTGCCCCCTCATGTAATCCGTTCGCCCTGAGCTTGTCGAAGGGTAGTCCTTTTCTTCCGAGAAGAAGGACGGGGCTTCGACAAGCTCAGCCCGAACGGGCTTTAGGCCGTCCGGCGCTGGCCCATGATCCACTCGCCCAGCGACGCTGCGATCATGCTGAGGCCGGTCAGCGGGAAGAGCAGGCCGATCAGCAGCATCAGGCCTGCCACCATATGCCGTGCGGCGGGGGTGGCGGCGGGTGGCGCGGTGAGGCGTCCCTGTTGTCGCCGCTTCCACCACAGGAGCGGCGCGGTCAGGCAGAGGAGCAGGAGGCAGAGGCAGCCCGCGAGCATCAGCAGCCGGTTGGCCTCTCCATATTGCTGGCCCTGATGGGTAGCGATGCCCCATTCGACCGCCTGCGCGCCGGGACCGAACATGCGCCAGTCCATATCCTGCACCACCGCGCCGGACGCTGCGTCGATGGTGATGGCGCGGGCGTCCTGTGCCTGTGTGACGATGGAGGCGGCCAGATAGGGTGCGCCGGGGGTGGCGGGAAGGATGAGCTGGACGCCGCCCATGCCGCGCGTAGTGGCAATGCGGAGCGCTTCGTCGACGCCGACGTCGCCTGCCCTGCCCGGTGCCGCGCTGCCTTCGCGCAAGGTCCAGGGCAGCGCGTCCTTGGCGGGTGCGCTCCAAGGGATCACCGCCATTTTCGGGCGGCCCCAGTCATTGGCGGCAACGACTGCGCGTAACCCGCCACCCCATACGTCCGTCCATGGCATCCCGGTGACGGCCAGGAACAGGATGACGCCAGCGGACAGGAAACCCAGCGTGCCATGCAGGTCGCGCCAGAAGAGGCGGCCCGATGCCCGGCCGCGGATCACCAGGGCGGGCTGGCCGCGCCGGGGCCAGCGCAGATAGAGACCGGTGATGCAGAGCAGGATCGCCCAGCCCGCGACAACCTCCACCAGCCGGTTGCCGACCGGGCCGGTGAGCGCCAGGCTGTGCAGATCCTTGATGACCTTCATGATGCCGCCGCCGCGCATCTCACCCAATATCCGGCCATCGCGGGGATCGACGAAATGGATGGTCGGCGGGCCGCCATCCACCTTCGTCATCACCCGCCAGCTTTCCGACCGGCTGGCGGGTCGGACGATCTGGGTCACCTGCGCGCCCGTTGCCTGCTCCACCGTCGCGATCAGGCGTGATGGCGAAAGAGACGAGGCCGATGGCGCGCCCGACATATGCACCGGATAGAGCATCGCCTCGATCTCCGGCTTGTAGAGATAGAGCGCGCCCGTCACCGCCATGAGTGCCAGCACCGGCAGGACGATGAGACCGGCATAGAAATGCCAGCGCCACATCGCCCGGTAGAAGCCCGTTTCATTCATCGTCCTGCCCCCCGGTTCAGAAACGCGCGCGCACGCCGCCATAGATGGCGCGGCGTTCGAGCGGGTAGAAGGCGACGCTGCCTTCGTCTGCTGCCGTTGCCGCGACGTCGGGCGTGTAGCGGACCAGTGCGCTGATGTCGCCGATGGCGCGCTTCTGCGTCAGGTTGCGCGCGTCGAGGAACAGGGTGACGCCGTTGCTGACTTTCGCCTGTGCGCCCAGATTGAGCAGCGCATAGCTGCCGACCCGCTTGCTGTTGACATAATCGACCCACGCGCCCTGCGGCAACCATTCGACAGAGGGCGAGAGGCTGAGCCTGTCAGTGCCGAGCCTGAGTTGCGCGCGGTAGAAATGGCGCGGCACCAGCGGCAGGCGATTGTCGCCATAGTCGGTGTCATTGCGGAAGCGGAAATCGCTATACTGATAGACCTGGCGGAGCGATGCCCAGGGGGTGAGGCTGAGGTCCAGACCGGCTTCGACGCCCTGATGGCGGGTTCTGTCCGCGTTGAAGGTCGCAGCGGGAATGACGCCGGGGACCACACTATATTGCAGCATCTCGCCCCGGATATCGGCGCGATAGAGGCTGACGTCCCAGGATGCGATGCCGATGCGGCCACGGGTGCCGATTTCAGCCGTCCACGCCTTTTGCGCGCCGACCGGGGTGAAGCCGGGCGCGCCGCCTGCGGGCGTTTGGCTGAGTTCACTATAGCCGGGCAGTTCGACCGAGCGGTTGTAATTGGCATAGAATTGCAGCGCGTCGTCGGGTTTGTAGAGCAGGCCGATCTTGGGCGAGAAGGCGTCGAAGCTGGCGTCGCCGCTGCGTTGCGGGGCGAAGCGATTGTCGATCCGCCGTTCGCCATGGGTGTAGAGGCCGCCTGCGATCAGCCACAGGCCGGGCGTGGGGGCGACGCGGACTTCGCCATAGCTGTTGATCGTCTGGGCGCGCACTTTGGCATAAGCGGTGGGCGCGCCGGACCGGCCCGCGACATTGACGAACTGGCGTGCCGTGCCTTTGCCGAAGCGCGCCTGACTGCCCAGCGTCACCTCCACCGGCAGACCGCCCAGATCGCCCGCCAGGTCGAGGCTGGCGAAAGCCCCGCGATCTTCCGATTTCTGGTCGATCACCTGGAAGATGGGATGGAAGAGTTGCTTGGCGCTGTAATGGACGCCGACCGCCAGTTGGCCGCTGGCGAGTTGGATCGTGGTGCGATTTTGCAGACGGATCGAATCGATGTCGCGTGCCTGATCGCCCACGAAATTGCCCTTGGTCGGATCGGTCAGGACGGATTTTTCGCTGAGCGAGCCGGACAGTTTCTGGCGGATCGTCTGGGCGCTGGCGTAGAAGCGGGTTTCGATCCGGTCGCTGATCTTGAGGCCCACATTAGTGTTGAAGCGATAGGATTTACGCTTGCCATGGTCGCGGTCGCCATCCGACCGGTCGGTGGTGATCGCGGCGAAAGCATCGCCGGTTTCGTCGGCATAGCCATAGGCGGCCTTGGTGCGGAGGGTGTCGAAGCTGCCGCCATCGACGCGCAGTTCGACGCCCGGCGCGCTGCGTCCGGTCGGGGTCACCGCGTTGATCGCGCCGCCCAGCGTCGATCCGCCAAAACGCAGTGCGTTGCCGCCGCGATAGACTTCGAGATGCTGAAAGACTTGCGGGTCAAATTCCTGAAAGTCGCCATTGTCGTCGGCCATGTTGATCGGGATGCCATCCTGCAACAGGGTCAGGCCGCGCATGTGGAAGCCGCGGGACAGGCCGGACCCGCGAATAGAGATGCGGACCTCCTGCCCGAAGCGGGGCTGGGTATAGACGCCGGGGGAGAAGGTCAGCGCGTCGCGCAGGGAGACAGCGAGCTTGTCTGCGAAATCGTCGGCAGGGACCACATCGACGCCACCGGGGGTGCGCTGGATGCGGGCGGCGGCGGCTTCGATGATCGGGCTGGCAGTGACGATGATGCGGCTTTGATCAGGGGCTTCGTCGGCGAAGGCCGGGACGGCGGACAGGGCAAAGGTGAGGGCGCACAGCGACGCGCTGCGTGTGGCATGGGTGATGCGCATGGGATATAACCTGTTGATATAGTGTATTTTATCCTGACGTTATTTGGTCAGGATGGGGCCGGGGAAACTGCGTCCTCCCCCGTGTGGGGCGGGGCTATTGCATATGAAGCCCTGCCCTCGTTACTCGTCACCCTGAACTTGTTTCAGGGTCCATTTCTCGTCCCCAGCGGCGGCTGTTGGGGCGCGATGGATGCTGAAACAAGTTCAGCATGACGAAGTAAATTAAGGTCCGGCTCATACGCGACAGCCCTCCCCCAAAAGGGAGGATTACATGATCGCAGGCGGCCCGGACGATGGCGGCGGGGGCGCGGCGAGGCGGGCGATCAGGCCGGTTTTGAGCGCGAAGGCGATCGGGCCATAGGCCAGTTGCCAGGCCGGCAAGGGCAGGTCGGCCAATATCAGCGGCGGCACCACAGGCTGGAGCGAGGCGGCGAAGGCGCAGGGCATGGACCCGGCCATGCCATCGTCGGGCGCATGATCGCCCTTGCCCGGTGCGGCGTCGCGATCGACCAGGACGTTGATGGCGCCCTGCCCGGTACAAAGGGTCACGATGACGCCGCGATCCGTGCGGACCGGCATAAAGCCCGACGGCACCAGCAATTGCACGGCGAACACAAGCAGCGCCAATGCGGCAAGCAGGCCGCGCGCGGTGCTGGAATGTCTGATGGCCCCCGTCATGACCCGGTCGCCCTAGCGGCAAGCGTCCGGCCTGTCACCAGGACATTTGGTCCATGTCGTGCTGCCCTCACTCACCTTGACGTAAACGTAAAGCTGCATTACATCGCTTTCCATGGACACGCGCAGCAGCATCGCCGGCATCGAGCTACCCGATCATCGGGACCAGCAGAGCTACAGTATTTCCGACCTTTCCGAGGAGTTCGGCGTCACCGCCCGCGCCCTGCGATTCTATGAGGATGAGGGGCTGATCGCGCCGGAGCGGCAGGGTCTCGCCCGCATCTATTCGCGGCGCGACCGCGCGCGGCTGGCGTGGATTTTGCGCGGCAAGCGGGTCGGTTTCAGCCTGACCGAGATTCGCGAGATGATCGACCTGTATGATGCCGACGAGGAACATGAGGAGCAGCGCCGCGTCACCATCGCCAAATGTCAGGCGCGGATCGAGCTGCTGACCCGGCAGAAGGACGATATCGACGCAGCCATTGCCGAACTGGCGAGTTTCGTCGCTGCCATCGCCAAAGACTGACCCCCTCCCCCCGATAACAAAAACGCCCGGAGACGATCATGCCCAGTTATACGCCCCCCGTCCGTGACACCCGTTTCGTGCTTGAGCATGTCGTCGGGCTGGATCGCTATGCCAACCTGCCCGGCTTTGAAAATGCGACCCCCGATCTGGTCGAGGCGATCCTGACCGAAGGCGGCAAGATCGCATCGGAAGTGCTGTTTCCCCTGAACGCCGTGGGCGACAAGGAAGGTTGCACCCGCCATGCCGATGGTAGCGTCACCACGCCAACGGGTTTCAAGGATGCGTTCGACCAGTTCGTCGCGGGCGGCTGGACCACGCTGCATTCGCCGACCGAATTTGGCGGCCAGGGGCTGCCGAGCGTGGTGGCGACGGCGGTGGACGAATATATATTGTCGGCCAATCAGGCGTTTGAAATGTATCATGGCCTGACCGCAGGCGCGGTCGCGGCGCTGATCGCCAAGGGCAGCGACGAGCTGCAACAGCGCTATATCCCCAAGATGGTGTCGGGCGAATGGACCGGCACGATGAACCTGACCGAGCCGCATTGCGGCACCGATCTGGGCCTTATCAAGACCAAGGCCGTACCCAATGCCGATGGCAGCTTTGCGATCACCGGCACCAAGATTTTCATTTCGGCGGGTGAGCATGACCTGTCGGAGAATATCATCCATCTGGTGCTGGCCAAGACGCCGGGCGCGCCCGACAGCAGCAAGGGGATTTCGCTGTTCGTCGTCCCCAAGATCATGGTCCATGACGACGGATCGCTGGGTGATCGTAACGCGGTGTCGTGCGGGTCGATCGAGCATAAGATGGGCATCCATGGCAACGCCACCTGCGTCATGAATTATGACGGGGCGACCGGCTGGATGGTCGGCGAGGAGAATAAGGGGCTGGCCGCGATGTTCATCATGATGAACGCAGCGCGGCTGGGCGTGGGGCTGCAAGGTCTTGGGCAGGCGGAAATCGCGTTGCAGAATGCGGTTCATTATGCCCGCGACCGGCGGCAGGGCCGCGCGCTGACCGGGCCGAAGGAGCCGGAGGAGAAGGCCGACACGCTGTTCGTCCATCCCGACGTGCGCCGGATGCTGATGGAGGGCAAGGCGATCACCGAAGGGCTGCGCGCGCTGATCCTGTGGGGGGCGTTGCAGGTCGACCTGTCGCACCATGCCGCCACGGAAGAAGAGCGCAGACAAGCCGACGACCTGATTGGCCTGCTGATCCCGGTGATCAAGGGCTATGGCACCGACAAGGGTTTCGACGTCGCGGTGTCCAGCCAGCAGGTATTTGGCGGCCATGGCTATATCTGGGAAAATGGCGTGGAGCAGTATGTCCGCGACGCGCGCATCGCCCAGATTTACGAAGGCACCAACGGGGTGCAGGCGATGGATCTGGTCGGCCGCAAGCTGGCGATGAACGGGGGCCGCGCATTGCAGGCGTTCCTGAAGATCATCGCGACCGAAGTGGCTGATGCCAAGGCCGAGCCGAAGCTGGCGGCGCTGGCCGAAGCGCTGGAGAAGGCGACCGGCCAGTTGCAGGCCGCGACCATGTGGCTGATGCAGAATGCGATGAAGAACCCCGATAATGCAGGCGCAGGCGCGCATCATTATATGCACATATTGGGCATCGTTGCGACCGGGCTGATGTGGCTGCGCATGGCCAAGGCCGCGACCGGGCTGCTAGCGGCGGGCGAAGGGGACGCGAAGTTTCTGGAAGCCAAGCTGGTGACGGCGCGCTTCTTTGCCGAGCGGATCATGCCCGACGCGGGATCGCTGCGCCGCAAGATTGAGGGCGGCGCCGACGCGCTGATGGCGCTGGACCCGGACATGTTCCTGGCGGCGTAATCCGCTTTCATGCCCAATAAAAAAGGCTCCCCTGCCGGTGCGGGGGAGCCTTTTTCGTTCTGCGAGAGAGGGGCTTATTCCTCGCCATTATCCTTGACGCCCACGGTGGGGACTTCAACGGTCGTTTTCTTGGTGCCGACAACGACTTCCTTGGAATCGACGTCAACCTTGGGCAGATCACCGCCCTTGACGCTGACTTCGGGCATGTCGCCGCCGGAGACGTCCGCTTTCCAGAAGCCGGTGGCGAACAGCAGGCCGACAATGGCCAAGATAGCGATCAGCACGATGCCGATCGTGCGGCCCGACCCTCTTTTTTCAACAATCACGCGGCGATCATCATATCCGTCGTTGCGAACGTCAACCATCAGTCCCTCCTAAGCTTCATTGTGGTCCAGAAACGGCCCGGCAATGTTTTTGGTTCCTGTTCGGCCCGACCATTTCCATTCTGGCTATCCCGTTCCGGCGGCGATAGCGTAGCGCTATGGCCGTGGAGGATGATGTGCAGGACGATATGACCCCTCCCCCCGGCGCGGCCCCCAGCCCCACACGCACGCTGGGCCTTGCCGCCTGTATTGCGCTGGTGATGGGCAATATGATCGGGTCGGGGGTGTTCCTGCTGCCCGCTGCGCTGGCGCCGTTCGGGTGGGATGCGGTGGCGGGGTGGGGGTTTACGATTGCGGGGTCGCTGGTGCTGGCGTTCGTCATTGCGCGGCTGACGGTGGCGCTGCCGGGGACGAGCGCGTCGCAGATGATTGCGCGGGCCTATGGGCCGCTGGCGGGATTTGCGATTGGGTGGATTTATTGGCTGTCGATCATAATCACCAATGTGACGATTGCGGTGGCAGCGACGGCGAACCTGTCGAGCGTGATGCCGCTGCTGGCGCGGCCCGGCGTCGGGGCGCTCTGTTCGATCGGCTTTTTGTGGGCGATGACTGGGATCAATTTGATCGGCGCGCGGGCGGCGGGGATGACGCAGATCGTCACGACGCTCATCAAGCTGATCCCGATTGCAGTGGTGCTGGTGCTGCTGGTCGTGACGGTGGGGAGCGGCACGGCGCAGGTAGCCCCCTTCCCGGCGGAGGGGCTGACGGGTGCGGGGATCACTGCGTCGGCGGCGCTGACTTTGTGGGCGCTGCTGGGGTTTGAGTCGGCCAGCGTGGCGGCGGACAAGGTGCGTGATCCGGCGCGGACGATCCCGCGCGCGACGCTGATCGGCACGGCAGCGACGGGGCTGATCTATCTGCTGGTCTGTTCAGGCATCGCGCTGACCCTGCCAGCGGCGGAGACGCAGACCGGGTCGCCCTTTGGCGCGTTTGTCAGCCATTATTGGTCGCCTGGCCCGGCGCGCTTCATCGCTTTGTTCGTGGCGATCAGTTGTCTGGGGGCGCTGAATGGCTGGACGCTGCTGATGGGGGAAGTGCCGCTGGCGATGGCGCGGGCGGGCGAACTGCCGCGCTGGCTGGCGGGGACCGATGCCAAGGGGACGCCGGTGCGCGGGCTGATATTGTCGACGATATTGGCCAGCCTGTTGCTGGTCGCCAATAGTTTGCAGGGGCTGGTGGCGCTGTTCACCGCGATGGCGCTGCTCGCGACGTCGGCGACACTGTGGCTCTATGTCGGCTGCGCGCTGGCAAGTATGCGGTTTCGGGTGGTGGTGCCTGCCGCGGTCGTGGGGCTGGGCTATGCGCTGTGGACGTTGTGGGGCGCAGGGATTGTCGCGAGCGGGTCCAGCGTGCTGCTGATGGCGGCGGGGTTGCCCTTTTATTGGTGGGCGCGGCGGGAGCTCCATGATGTGGGCGATCAATCCCCCCACAAATCCTTGATCTTGCCGAAGAAGCCGGTCGAGGCCGGACATTCTTCGCCAGTTTCGGTTTCGCGGAAGGCTTCGAGCAGTTCTTTCTGTTTCGCGGTCAGCCTGGTCGGCGTTTCGACGTCGATCTGGACGACCAGGTCGCCCTGCCCGCGTCCGTTGAGAACGGGCATACCCGCACCGCGCTGGCGGATCTGCTTGCCCGACTGGATGCCGACCGGGATCTTGATGGCGTGGCGCACACCGTCCAGGCCCGGCACTTCGATCGTGCCGCCGAGCGCTGCGGTGGTGAAACTAACCGGGCAGCGACAGAAGAGGGTCGTGCCGTCGCGCTCGAACAGCGAATGGCGTTTGACGTGCAGGAAGATGTAGAGATCGCCCGCCGGTGCGCCGCGCGCGCCCGCCTCGCCCTCGCCCGACAGGCGGATGCGGGTGCCGTCGTCCACGCCCGCGGGGATGTTGACCGACAGCGTCTTGGGCTTGTCCACGCGCCCCTCGCCCCGGCAGGAGCGGCAGGGGCTTTCGATCACCTTGCCCGCGCCATGGCAGGACGGGCAGGTGCGTTCGACCACGAAGAAGCCCTGCTGCGCGCGGACCTGGCCATGGCCTTTGCAGGTATGGCAGGTCTTGGCGCCGGTGCCGGGCTGCGCGCCGGAGCCTTCGCAACTGTCGCAGGCGGCAGACACCTCGATCTCAATCTCGGTCTGCTTGCCATGATAGGCTTCGTCGAGGGTGATTTCGAGATCATAGCGCAGGTCCGCGCCGCGCCGCTGTTGCTGGCGACTGCCGCCGCCAAAACCGCCGCCCTGGCCGAAAATCGTCTCGAATATATCGCCAAGGTCGGAAAAACCGCCAGCGCCGCCGCCGTGGAAACCACCGCCGCCGCCCTGTTGCTGCTGCTTGAAGGCCGCATGACCGAAACGGTCATAGGCGGCCCGCTTCTGCGGGTCTTTCAGAACCTCATAGGCTTCCGAGACCGCCTTGAATTTCGCTTCGCTGTCGGTGCATCCCCCGGTCTTGTCCGGGTGATATTTCATCGCCAGCTTGCGATAGGCGCTCTTGAGAACCCCCGCGTCGGCGGTGCGCTCGACTTCGAGCAGCGTATAATAGTCGATTTCGGTCGTCATATCGCCCCCGGCGATCCCCTTCCGTCACCCCAGCGCACGCTGGGGTCTCTCTTATCCTTCAACACATGGGCAGAAGAAGAGAGATTCCAGCTTGCGCTGGAATGACGGAGGTCAGGCATCGGCTTACGCCTTGTTGTCGTCCACTTCGGAGAATTCGGCGTCGACGACATCGTCGTCGGCCTTGGGCGCGTCGGCACCCGGAGCAGCGGCCGCAGCCTGCTCCTTCTCGTAAATGGCCTGGCCCAGCTTCATCGCGACCGTGGCAAGTTCCTGCGCCTTGGTCTTCATCGCTTCAGCGTCGCCGCTTTCGATCGCAGCCTTGGTGTCGGCAATGGCGGTTTCGATCTCGCCCTTCAGGCTCGCATCGACCTTGTCGCCATGCTCGGACAGCTGCTGCTCGGTCGTGTGGACCAGGCTTTCGGCGTTATTCTTGGCCTCGGCGGCTTCGCGACGCTTCTTATCCTCTTCGGCAAAGCGTTCGGCGTCCTTGACCATCTGGTCGATGTCGGCGTCGGACAAGCCGCCCGATGCCTGGATGCGGATCTGCTGTTCCTTGCCGGTGCCTTTGTCCTTGGCCGACACGTTGACCAGACCGTTAGCGTCAATGTCGAACGTCACCTCGATCTGCGGCACGCCGCGCGGGGCTGGCGGGATGCCGACCAGGTCGAACTGGCCGAGGATCTTGTTGTCGGCCGCCATTTCACGTTCGCCCTGGAACACGCGGATGGTCACCGCCTGCTGGTTATCGTCGGCGGTCGAATAGACCTGCGACTTTTTGGCAGGGATGGTGGTGTTGCGGTCGATCATGCGGGTGAACACGCCACCCAGCGTTTCGATGCCGAGGCTCAGCGGCGTCACGTCGAGCAGGAGCACGTCCTTAACGTCGCCCTGCAACACGCCGGCCTGGATCGCCGCGCCCATGGCGACGACTTCGTCGGGGTTCACGCCGGTGTGCGGTTCCTTGCCGAAGAATTCCTTCACGGCTTCGCGCACCTTGGGCATCCGCGTCATGCCGCCGACAAGGACGACTTCGCTGATCTCACTGGCGGACACGCCTGCGTCGGCCATCGCCTTCTTGCAGGGTTCCATCGTGCGCTTGATGAGGTCGGCGACCAGACGCTCCAGATCGGCGCGGGTGATCGACTTCACCAGATGCTTGGGACCGTTCTGGTCGGCGGTGATGAAGGGCAGATTGACTTCGGTCGTCTGGGCCGAGGACAGCTCGATCTTCGCCTTTTCAGCGGCTTCCTTGAGACGCTGGAGCGCCAGCTTGTCCTTGGTAAGGTCGATGCCTTCGGACTTCTGGAAGTCGGCGGCCAGGAATTCGACCAGCTTGGCGTCGAAATCTTCGCCGCCAAGGAAGGTGTCGCCATTGGTCGACTTCACTTCGAACACGCCATCGCCGATTTCCAGAATGGAGATGTCGAACGTGCCGCCGCCAAGGTCATAGACCGCAATCGTCTTGCCGTCCTGCTTGTCGAGACCATAGGCCAGCGCCGCTGCAGTCGGCTCGTTGATGATGCGCAGCACTTCAAGGCCGGCGATCTGGCCGGCGTCCTTGGTCGCCTGACGCTGGGCGTCGTTGAAGTAAGCGGGAACGGTGATGACCGCCTGGGTGACGGTTTCGCCCAGATAGGATTCGGCGGTTTCCTTCATCTTTTGCAGGATGAAGGCGCTGATCTGCGAGGGGCTGTAATCCTGGCCACCGGCCTTGACCCAGGCGTCGCCGTTCGGACCCTTGCTGATGTCGTAGGGGACGAGTTCCATGTCCTTCTTGGTCATGGGATCGTCAAAGCGGCGGCCGATCAGGCGCTTGACCGCGAAAATCGTGCTGTCCGGGTTGGTCACCGCCTGGCGCTTGGCCGGCTGACCGATCAGGCGCTCGCCATCCTTGGCGAAGGCGACGATCGAAGGCGTCGTGCGCGCGCCTTCCGCATTTTCGATTACCTTGGGTTTGCCACCGTCCATGACGGCGACGCAGCTGTTGGTGGTGCCAAGGTCGATACCGATAACTTTTGCCATTGTGTCCTCTTTGAACCCCAAATTCTATTCAGCGGTTGATGGCCCCATACCTCACGAAAGCGCCAAGGCAAGGCCGGTTTGCATGGGCGATATAGGGGCGCTTTTGCTTGGCACAAGAAGCTGGGGCGATTAGCTATGCTTACCGACCGGAAACGAGACAGTCAGGAACCAGTTGATGCGCGCGCCCTTTGCCCTTTTCGCCCTTTTGGCTCCGCTGGCGCTGGCCGCGTGCGGCGACCCGGCACCCACCTATATCGACCAGGCCTATGTGCGGCTCAGCCCTAATAAGGAGACGCCGTCGGCGGGCTATTTCGTCGCCCATGGCGGAGACGCGGGCGGGCAGATTCGCGGGGTGCTGACCGACTATGCGCTCAAGGTCGAGATGCATGAAAGCATCGACAAGGACGGCATGATGACGATGGCGCGAATCGACAGCGTCGATATTCCGGCCAAGGGTGAGGTTGCGTTCGCGCCGGGCGGCAAGCATCTGATGCTGTGGGGCGTCAACGATACCGCGATCGGCCGGGGCAAGATGCATCTGACCTTCCTGATGGCCAATGGCGACCGGTTGCTGGTGGACGCGGTGATCCGCAAGCCGGAACCAGCGGGCGCGGGTGCGGCCAAGCCCGCTGGCGAGCATGAGGGCCATTGAGCAGCCGTTACCTGACGCGCGATGAGGTTGCGCTGGCGCGGGGCGTGTTCGGCGCGGCGATCGATTATGGCCGGGTGCGGGTGCATGAGCGCAAATGGTGGCCGTTCCAGCCCAGGGGCGTGACGATGGCACCCGATGGCGACTTGTGGTTTCATCCTGACGGTGGGCTGTTCTGCGCGGATTTTTGCGAAAGCCCGCTGCACATACAGGGGCATTTCATCCATGAGATGACCCATGTGTGGCAGGCGCAGCGATCGGGGCGGTGGTGGCTGCCGCTGATGCGTCACCCCTTTTGCCGCTATGGCTATGCTATCGTGCCGGGCAAGCCGTTCGCGCGCTATGGCATCGAGCAGCAGGCGGAGATTGTGCGGCATCTGTTCCTGATGCGGCGGGGCGTGATGGTCGAGGGGAAGCCGGGGCTGGAGGCATATGAGGCGTTGCTGCCCTTTGGTTGAAGCGGTTACCAATATTTGGTAGGATAGTTGCATGAGCAGCAAGACCACGTCCGTCGCCTTGGGCGAGCATTTCCGCGCCTTCGCCGAACGCAAGGTCAGCGAAGGCCGCTACGGTTCGACCAGCGAGGTCGTGCGGGCAGGTCTGCGGCTGCTGGAATCGGAAGAACAGAAGCTGGAAGCCCTGCGCGCTGCGCTGATTGAGGGCGAGGAAAGTGGCCCCGCCGAGTCATTTGATTTCGATCTGTTCCTGGCGGACATGCACCAGCGACACCGCAAAACCGCATGAAGGGCATTGAGTTCGCGCCAGCCGCTCGCCACGATCTTGCCGAAATCTGGTTCTACACATTTGATCGCTGGGGCAGTGACCAAGCCGATGTCTATACTGGTGCGATCCATGCAGCACTCAGGCTCGCAGCCGATCGATCCCCTACCGCCCAGTCGATAGAGATTGTCCGCTCCGGTTACTGGCGGATCAGAGCAGGAAACCACATCTGCTATTTCACTCGGAAAACCGATGGCTGCATTATCGTGATGCGCATCCTGCATGAACGCCGGGATGCGGCCAGCCATCTCTGAATGAGAAGGGGCGGACCTTCCGGCCCGCCCCTTCTGATTTCACAACAACTGATAGCAGGTCAGTAAACCCGCGCCTTGGGTTTCACATATTCTGCTTCGTCGGTCATCGTATAGTCGTGGACCGGGCGATAATCGAGCGTCACCTTGCCGCCCGAACCGCCCCAGCCTTCGAACCAGCTGATGGTGTGCTTCATCCAGTTTTCGTCGTCGCGGTTGGGGAAATCCTCATGCGCGTGGGCGCCGCGCGATTCCTTGCGGGCTTCGGCGCCTTCCATCGTGCAGATGGCCTGGCTCATGAGGTTGTCGAGTTCGAGCGTTTCGACAAGGTCGGTGTTCCAGATCAGCGAGCGATCGCTGACCTTCACGTCCTGGAGCCGCTTGTTGACCGCCTGCATCCGGGTGACGCCTTCGGACAGGAGCGCGCTGTCGCGGAACACGGCGGCGTGCTTCTGCATCGTGCGCTGCATGTCGAGGCGGATGTCCGCCGTCGGCGTTGCGCCCTTGGCATTGCGATAATGGTCGAGGCGGCCGAGCGCCAGATCGGCGGCGTCGGACGGCAGCGGCTTGTGCGGCGCGTTGGGCTTCAGATTGTCCTTGAGGAACAAGCCGGTCGCGCGACCGAACACGACAAGGTCGATCAGCGAGTTGGAGCCGAGGCGATTGGCGCCATGGACCGACACGCAGGCCGCTTCGCCGACCGCGAACAGGCCGGGCACGATCACTTCGGGGTCATCGCCCTTCTTGGTCACGACCTGGCCATGATAATTGCACGGGATGCCGCCCATATTATAATGGACGGTCGGCGTGACGGGCAGCGGCTGGCGGGTCAGATCGACGCCCGCGAAGATCTTGCCGCTTTCGGTGATGCCGGGCAGGCGTTCGGCCAGCACCTTGGGATCGATATGGTCGAGGTGCAGGAAGATATGATCCTTATGCTCGCCCACGCCGCGCCCTTCGCGCATTTCCATCGCCATCGAGCGGGACACGACGTCGCGTGACGCGAGATCCTTGGCCGAGGGGGCATAGCGTTCCATGAAACGCTCGCCTTCGGAGTTGGTGAGGTAACCGCCCTCCCCACGCGCGCCTTCGGTAATCAGTACGCCCGCGCCGTAGATGCCGGTCGGATGGAATTGTACGAATTCCAGATCCTGCAAGGGCAGGCCTGCGCGCAGCACCATGCCGCCGCCGTCGCCGGTGCAGCTATGCGCCGAGGTTGCGGAGAAATAGGCGCGACCATAGCCGCCGGTCGCCAGCACGACCGCATGGCTGCGGAAGCGGTGGATCGAGCCATCTTCCATGCACAGCGCGATCACGCCGCGGCACTCGCCATTTTCCATAATCAGGTCGATGGCGAAATATTCGATGTAGAAGTCCGCGTCATATTTCAGCGACTGCTGATAGAGCGCGTGGAGCATGGCGTGGCCGGTACGGTCGGCGGCGGCGCAGGTGCGCTGCACCGGCGGGCCAGCGCCCATATTCTGCATATGGCCGCCGAAGGGCCGCTGATAGATCGTCCCGTCCTCGTTACGGCTGAACGGCACACCGGCATGTTCCAGCTCGATGACGGCGGCAGGCGCTTCGCGCACCATATATTCGATCGCGTCCTGATCGCCCAGCCAGTCGGACCCCTTGACGGTGTCGTACATATGCCAGGTCCAGTGATCGGGCGAATTATTGCCAAGGCTCGCGGCAATGCCGCCCTGCGCCGCCACGGTGTGCGACCGGGTGGGGAACAGCTTGGTGATGCAGGCGGTCTTGAGGCCCGCTTCGGCGCTGCCCATGGTCGCGCGCAGGCCCGAACCGCCAGCGCCGACAACCACGGTGTCATACACATGGTCGATGATCTTATAGGCTTGCGTCATTATTCGACGACCCCCGTGAAGGCGATCTTGGCGATCGCAAAGACGCCCGCGGCCGCGCCGCCAAAGGCATAGAAGTTGAGCAGCAGCATCGAGAAGAAGGCCAGCCCCTTGTCGTGGACATAATCTTCCAGCATCACCTGCATCCCCAGGCGCAGGTGCCAGAAAATGCTGACGATCATCAGCATCATCGGCACCGCAACCAGCGGATTGGCGATCCACAGCACGACGCTGTCATAGTCGAGACCCGGCAGGCTGAGCAGGCTGAAGATCAGCCACAGCACCAGCAACAGGTTGCCGACGGCGGTGTAACGTTGCGCCAGCCAATGATGCGCGCCATGCCGCGCCGATCCAAGGCCACGGACGCGGCCGATACCAGTACCGTTGCCCATCAGAAGGCCTTTCCGAAAATATAGAGCCAGATAAGGCCGGTCACCAGCACCGACGCGACCATCGCGGCGATCGACCAGCTCTTGTTGGTGCGCAGTTCATAGCCCGCGCCCATATCCAGCACGAAGTGGCGCAGACCCGAAAAGAGATGCTGGAAAAAGGCCCAGGTGATGCCGATCATCACCAGATAGCCAAGGGGCGAGGTCGCGCATGTGATGAAGGTCGCATAAGCTTCCGGCCCAGTCGCGGCGGCCATCAGCCACCAGACCAGACCCAGCGCGCCTACGGTCGCAAGGCCGTTGCCGGTCACGCGGTGCAAAATGGAGATGGCCATCGCCGGGCCCCATTTCCAGATCGTCAAATGCGGCGAGAGCGGCCGGCTGTTGGATCGCGCCATGTCTACCCTTGTCCCTATAAGTCCCTTAAGTGCGATCCCCTTAAGAGCGAACGCGGATGAGGGCAAGCCGCGCAAAGCATGGCTGCCCCAACGACCGTGTCGTGCGATCATAAGAAGTGATTAACCAAAGCGCGCTAAGGTCGCCTCGTTAACCGATCATCCTGTCAGCAGGGCCATCAACAGAGGCTGTCCATTCATGCCGTCATCCGTCCCAACAGTGAGCGCCACGTCGGATTATCTCTCGGAAATCGATCCCGACGGCAAGCTGGCGCGCGAAGCGCGTGAGATCGGCACGCTGATCCAATCTGATCTGGCGACCGTAGCATCGACCTTTTTCACGACCTATATGCGTGAAACCGGTCTGCAATCGCAGCTGAGTGCCGCCATCGTCGCGCGGATCGAGGCGGAAGCGGGCGAATATGTCGATCAGAAATTGATGCATTTTCAGGATGCGCGCTGGGCGCGATCAGCCGCCGATTGCGTCCGCCACGCCCGCAAGCACGGGGTTTCGGTGCGGTCCGTGCTGACTGCCGTTGCCGCTGCGAACGAAAAGATCATGGATCTGGTCTGGGACCGGTGCGGCGATGACGAACCGCGCCGCCGTCGGCTGCTCCACACCATGTTGCATATCTCGATGATGGACGCAGGCTTTATGAGCAACGTCCTGTCGAGCGACCAGGCCGAAGCGCAGCGCGCGGAACGGCAGCGCTATGGCACCCTGTTCGAACAGCGAATCGTCGGCGAAATCGACGGCGCGACGCGCCTTGGCGAATCGCTGCGCGAACAGGCCAAGGATGCTTCGGCCGCCACGCGCGGGATGCTGGGCAAGGCGTCGGAAGTCGCAGCGGCTGCCGAACAATCCGCCCTGGCGATGCGGGAAGCCGCGCGCACATCGGCCGGGCTGATCCGCGCGATCGAGGATGCGCGCACCGAAGTGGAAGGCGCGGCAGGTGTTGCCCTGCGCGCCGCCAAGCAATCGGGCGAGGCGGTCACCATGTCCTCCACCCTGTCTGACCATGCCAAGTCGATCGAATCGATCCTTGGCCTGATCCGCGACATTGCCGGGCAAACCAATTTGCTGGCGCTCAACGCCACGATCGAGGCGGCACGCGCAGGCGATGCCGGACGCGGCTTTGCCGTGGTCGCGCAGGAAGTCAAAAGCCTGGCCAACCAGACCGCCCGCGCGACCGACGAGATTGCCGGCAAGATTGCCGACATTCAGGCATCGACCCGCCAGTCAGTGGAAACCAATGAACGTATCCGCGACACGGTGGGCGAAGTGCAGGCCAGTGCCGAGCGTATCCGCCACGCGATGGACGCGCAGGCGCAGACCGTCACCATGATCACCGCCGCCGTCGATGAGACCGCGCTGGCCGCCGATTCGATGTCGACCACCATTTCGGCGATCCGGCAGGACACCGAAGTCGTCGCATCCGAAATCGACCAGTTGGAACGCGGTTTCGTCAGCGTCGAAGGCAAGCTTGCCAGCTTGCGGCACGCGTCGTCCGATTTCGGGCGG
Source organism: Sphingobium sp. FG58 (assembly GCF_057809055.1). Classification (NCBI taxonomy): domain Bacteria; kingdom Pseudomonadati; phylum Pseudomonadota; class Alphaproteobacteria; order Sphingomonadales; family Sphingobiaceae; genus Sphingobium; species Sphingobium sp. FG58. The sequence goes on from NZ_JBMDJF010000003.1 coordinate 251,281, forward strand.
CAGGTCGCCTGATAGCGGAGCTGTGTGTTCCCGCGCAGGCGGGAATCCAGTCCAACCGTCAGAACTGGGTTCCCGCCTGCGCGGGAACACGCCAATCCAATCCTCCTGCGCTTCCCCTCCCCGCCATGGTCGGCTAAAGGCGGCGGCATGACCGTTGCCCAAAATCCCGCACAAAGCTGGAAAGTCACCCTGCCCTGCACCCGTGCCGAGGCCGAAGCGCTGGACGGAGATATCGCCGCCTTTGCGCTGATGGAGCGGCCGCCGGTGCTGATGACCAGCGAGGCGGCACCCGACGACGAAAATGCCTGGCAGCTCGACGCTTATTTCGAGGGCAAGCCGAGCGCTGCTGCGATCAAGCTGTTGCGGTCGATGGTGCCCAGCGCCGCCGGAGCCAAGCCGTTGGTCGAGGCGCTGCCGGACGAAGATTGGGTGACGCTGAGCCAGCAGGGGCTTGAAGCGGTCACCGCCGGACGCTTCCATGTCCGCAATCTTGCCAGCGACCCGGAGCAGCCGGGACAGGTCAATATATTGATCGCCGCCAGCCGCGCCTTTGGCACCGGCCAGCATGAAACCACGGCAGGGTGCCTGGCCATGCTCGACCGGATGCGCCGGGTGGGAATGCGGTTCAACAATATCGCCGACATCGGCACCGGCACAGGGTTGCTCGCCTTTGCCGTGATGAACCTGTGGCCGCGTGCCTATGCGATTGCATCGGACATTGATCCGGTCGCGGTCGAGATCAGCGCTGAAAATGCTGCCACCAACGCCGTGCCGCTAGGTGCCGGGCCGGGGCAGTTGGCGCTGGTCACCGCCGCCGGGGTCAATCATGCCGCGATCATCGGTCGCGCGCCCTATGATCTGCTGATCGCCAATATATTGGCCGGGCCGCTGATCGAACTGGCGCCTTCGCTCTGCGCACTGGTCGAGGATGGCGGAACGATCCTGCTGGCGGGCCTGCTCGATACCCAGGCCGACGCGGTGCTGGCCGCCTATCGCGCGCAGGGGATGCGGCTGGCCGAACGCGCCGACCGGGGCGACTGGCCGACGCTGCGCCTGCGCAAGCGCCCGCGGATCGGCTGGAAACGGCCCAACCGCCTGAACCCTGCGGCACGCGGCGAAGCGCCGGGCTTTGGCAGTATTTAGGAGCGATACTATGACTATCACGCGCCAGACCATCGTCCATGAAGGGCCAGGTGGCCTGTTCGAGAATATGGTCGTGGCCGATAGCGCGGCCAGCGTGCCGCTGCCCGGCATCCTGCTCTTTCCCAATGTGCTGGGGACCAAGGAGGCCGATTTCGCCTATGCCGAAAAGGTCGCGGCGCTGGGTTATGCGGTGCTGGTCGTGGATGTCTATGGCCAGGGCAAGCGCACCACCCGCGCCGATCCTGACCCTGCGCGCTACATGGCCGAGATGAATGCCGACCGCGCCCTGCTGCGGGACCGGCTGCTGTCTGCCCATGCGTTGCTCAAGGGGCTGGATGCGGTGGACGGGGCGCGCACCGCCGCGATCGGATTCTGCTTTGGCGGCAAGTGCGTGCTGGACCTCGCGCGGGCGGGCGCGGACATGGCGGGCGGGGTCAGCTTCCACGGCGTCTATGACGCGCCGCCTTTTCCCAACGCTGCCATCAGCGCGAAATTGCTGGTCTGCCACGGCTGGGATGATCCGATCGCGCCACCCGATGCGACCGTGGCGCTGGCGCAGGAATTGACGGCGGCAGGGTGCGATTGGCAGATTCACGCCTATGGCCACACTGGTCATGCCTTCACCGATGAAAGCGTCAACATGCCTGAAAAGGGGTTGGCTTATAGTGCGGACGCGGACCGTCGCAGTTTTGGGGCGATGGTGGGGTTTCTGGAAGATCTGTTCGAAGGTTAGGCAGAACCTCCGTTCATCCTGACGAGATGACCGGGATATCCAAGATCGCGTGTTCCCGCGCAGGCGGGAACACATGGTGCTGGGATGACATAGCGTAGAACGTCACCGCGTCGGGATACGCCGCGCGCTGGCGAGATGATGGGCGTGGGTGATGGCGACGGCGAGCGCGTCCGCCGCGTCCGGCCCGGCGATCTTCACGCCCGGCAGCAGGCGCGATACCATGGCATGGACCTGATCCTTGGACGCATTGCCTACGCCGACGACGGATTTCTTGACCAGCCGCGCGGCATATTCGCCGACTTCCATGCCAGACCGCGCGGCGTTGAGCAGGATCACGCCGCGCGCCTGCCCCAGTTTCAGGGTCGATTGCGGATTGACGTTGACGAACACCTCCTCGACCGCCGCGCCATCGGGCCGATGTTCGAGGATCAGGTCGGTCAGCGCCAGATCGAGCGCCAGCAGCCGCGTCGCCAGCGGCATCGCGCTGTCGGTCTTGATCTGGCCATTGCCCAGATGCGTGAGCCGGTTGCCATCGGCGGCGATCAGCCCCCAGCCGGTGGTGCCGAGGCCAGGGTCGAGGCCGAGGAGGATCATGAGGGCATATCTAGCCCCTCCCCTTCAGGGGAGGGGCTTAGCATGGGATCAACCCAGTTTCTCCATCACCGCGTCGGACACTTCATAATTGCCCCACACGGTCTGGACGTCGTCGTCATCTTCCAGCGTGTCGACCAGCTTCATCAGCGTCGCGGCATTGGCTTCGTCGACATCGACCAGGGTTTGCGGTTTCCAGGCCAGCTTGGCGCTGTCGGCCGCGCCGATCTTGGCTTCCAGCGCCTTGGCGACTTCGTGGAGCGCGTCCATCGCGGTCCAGATTTCATGTTCGTCCTCGTTGGACGACACGTCCTCTGCACCCGCTTCAAGGGCCGCCTCGAAGATCGCGTCGGCGTCGCCTGCGCTGGCGGGATAGGTGATCAGCCCGACACGGTCGAAGCCATGGCTCACCGCGCCCGAAGCACCCAGATTGCCACCATTTTTGGAAAAAGCGGTGCGTATGTTGGTCGCGGTGCGATTGCGGTTGTCGGTCAGCGCCTCGACGATGATGGCAATGCCTGCGGGGCCATAGCCCTCATAGCGCACTTCCTCATAATTCTCGCCGCCCGCAGCGTTCGCCTTGTCGACGGCGCGCTGGATATTGTCCTTGGGCATGGATTGCGCCTTGGCGGCGTTGATCGCCAGCCGCAGGCGCGGATTCATGTCCGGGTCGGGCATCCCCATCTTGGCCGCGACGGTGATTTCGCGGCTCAGCTTGGAGAACATCGAGGAGCGCTTCTTGTCCTGCGCGCCCTTGCGATGCATGATATTCTTGAATTTGGAATGGCCGGCCACGGCCTTCTCCCTGACTTGTCTGTGATCCGAAGCGCGCTCTCTAGCGAGGGCTGCCCATTCGCGCAATGTTAGACGAGAATGGCGGTCCCCGATGCCGACACCATCAGCATCGAGCCGTTCGCGCCCAACACTTCATAGTCGAGATCAACGCCCACGACCGCGTTGGCGCCCAGCGTCGCGGCGCGCATCCGCATTTCGCCGATCGCCTGTTCGCGCGCGCGTTGCAGCACATCCTCATAAGCGCCCGACCGGCCGCCGACGATGTCACGCACGCTGGCGAACAGATCGCGGAACAGGTTGGCACCCACGATCACCTCACCAGTGACGATGCCCAGATATTCCTTGGCAGGCCGTCCTTCCAGACGGCTGGTGGTGCTGACGATGATCTCGGACATTTCACTCTCCCGTTCGTGCTGAGTAAGGATTTAGCCTGTCGAAGGCCTGTATCGAAGCGTAGTGCGTGCCGCGGTCCTTCGATACGCTGCTTCGACTTCGCTCAGCAGCTACTCAGGAGGAACGGGTAAGATGCCCGCTATTCCATGCCCAGGGCGGACAGGTAGGTCTGGAGAATCGCTTCCATTTCCTGCCGGTCGTGGGGCTGCATCTTCCGCAGGCGGACGATCTGGCGCATGATCTTGGGGTCATAGCCGGTCGCCTTGGCTTCCAGATAGACGTCCTTGATGTCGTCGCCGATGCCCTTTTTCTCTTCTTCCAGGCGCTCGATACGCTCGATCAGCAGGCGGAGCTGGTCGGCGGCGACATTGGGTTCGGTCATGGGGGCGTATCTCCGGTAGATGTGAATCGGTTGGAGGGCGTCCTAGTGATTGTCGGCGTTCTTCGCCACACTCTCTTTCATCCGCGCGATCTGCTCCGGCGTCGCTTCGCCCTGATAACGGGATTTCCATTCGGCAAAGGGCATCCCGTGGATAAGTTCGCGTGCCTCATCCTTCGTCAAGCCTCCGTCCGCCTCCGCCACCCAGTCGGCCAGGCAATTGCGACAAAAGCCCGCCAGCCCCATCAGGTCGATATTTTCGACGTCCGTGCGATGCTGCAAATGCATCACCAGACGGCGGAAGGCGGTTGCGGCGGCGGCATCTGTGAGTATGGTGTCGCTCATCGGCGGACCCTTTCGCTGATCTACATCATCCTGTCGTGCAGCACGGATAACCCATAACGACGCGCTAGCAAGGTCCTAGACCAAGCTCGCAGCGATCATGACGGCCAGGAGACTATATGTCACGACTACCGCCCCGCTCGCGCAAGGTCCGCATACTTGCGACGCTTGGTCCTGCGAGCGATACGCCCGAAATGATCCGGGCGCTGTTCGTCGCCGGGGCCGACGCCTTCCGCATCAATATGAGCCATGGCGCGCATGAGGATCATGCCGCGCGCATCGCCACCATCCGCGCGCTGGAGAAGGAATTTCAGCGGCCCACCACGATCCTGGGCGATTTGCAGGGGCCAAAGCTGCGCGTCGGCACGTTCGAAAAGGGGCTGGCGCTGCTGGAAACGGGCGCGCCCTTCATCCTCGATCGCGACGAGACGCCGGGCGATTCGCGCCGGGTGAACCTGCCCCACCCGGAAATCTACGCCGCACTGGTGCCTGAAACCCGGCTGCTGCTGGACGATGGCAAGATGGTGCTGCGCGTGAAGGCGATCAGCGAGGACCGGATCGACACGATCGTCGAGGTTGGCGGCACTTTGTCCAACCGCAAGGGCGTCAACGTCCCCGACGTGGTGGTGCCGGTCCCGGCGCTGACCGACAAGGACCGGCGTGACCTGAGCTTTGCGATGCAGCAGGGGTGCGACTGGATTGCCTTGAGCTTCGTGCAGCGGCCGGAGGATCTGGCCGAGGCGCGCAAGCTGATGGGTGGCTATGGATCGCTGATGGCCAAGATCGAGAAACCATCGGCCGTGCAGCGGCTGGAAGAGATTATCGAGATGGCCGATGGCGTGATGGTCGCGCGCGGCGATCTGGGCGTCGAACTGCCGCCCTATGACGTGCCGCCGCTGCAAAAGCAGATCGTCGCTACCGCGCGCCGCATGGGTCGCCCGGTGGTGGTGGCGACCCAGATGCTCGAATCGATGATCAAATCCCCCTCCCCCACCCGCGCCGAAGTGTCGGACGTGGCGACGGCGGTCTATGACGGGGCGGACGCGGTGATGTTGTCGGCGGAAACCGCGGCGGGCGACTGGCCGGTGGAGGCGGTGGCGATGATGGACGCGATCGCGCATAGCGTGGAGCGTGATCCGGGCTATCTCGCCCGGCTGCATTTTACCGAGACGCTGCCCGACCCCACCACCGCCGACGCGCTGGCCGAGGCGACGGGCAATATCGTCAATGTCGTAGGCGCAAGTGCGATCACCTGCTTCACCTCATCGGGCAGCACGGTGCGGCGCGTGGCGCGCGAACGGCCGTCCGCGCCGATATTGGCGCTGACCCCACGCACCGACACGGCCCGCAAGCTGGGGCTGACCTGGGGCGTCCACGCGATCCGTACCAAGGATATCGGCAATTTCGAGGAAATGATCGGCAAGGCCCGCCGCATGGCCCTGCGCCACGGCATGGCCGAAAAGGGCGGCAAGATCGTCGTGCTGGCCGGGGTTCCGTTCGGCACGCCGGGATCGACCAATGTGCTGCATGTCGCGGCGGTGCGGGGGGATGAGCTGAAGGGGCGGGATTAGGGCTGATCGGGCGACTTTAGGCTGGGATAACTTTACCCTGACCCGTTCGTCCCCCGCCTTCGCGGGGGCAAGCTCTGAGTAGCCATTGAGCGAAGTCGGAGTCGCAGACGACCGTAGGTGAAATGGCGTATCGAAGGACAGCGTATGGACGCGATGCTTCGATACGAGCCTTCGACAAGCTCAGTCTCTACTCAGCACGAACGGATATTATACAACATGAAGTCGTCTCGCTTCAGATCGCCACCACCTCCGGCAGGATTGCGTCGAGCAGGAGCATTCCCGCAGGCGCGACTTGCAGGCGGGTGTCGGTCAGGTGGATGAGGCCCAGGTCGGTGAGTTGGTCGATGGCGCGGTCATCGACCAGTTTGCCAACAGCAACGCCCGACAGCGCCGCGATACGGGCGAGATCGACCCCCTCGCCCAGCCGTAACCCCATCAGCAAAGCCTCACGCGCGCGTTCCTCGCCTGCCAGGGGCTGTTCGGTTTGCAGGCCGTGGCCGTTGCGGCTGACCGCGCCGATCCAGTTTTCCGGCTTTTTGTGGCGCTGCGTCGCCATGCCCCCGCGCCGTCCATGCGCGCCGGGACCGACGCCGACATAATCGCCATAGCGCCAGTAGGTGAGGTTATGGCGGCTCTCCTGCCCCGCGCGGGCGTGGTTGCTGATTTCATAGGCGGGGATGCCCGCCGCGCCGGTCATCGCGGCGGTCAGTTCATAGAGGGTTGCGCCATGATCCGGGTCGGCGGGCGTCATCCTGCCCTGCGCCACCAAAGTGGCGAAGCGGGTGCCGGGTTCGATCGTCAGTTGGTAGAGCGAGAGATGGCCAGTGCCGAAGGAGAGCGCCTGGGCCAGTTCCGCCTGCCATTGGACCTCGCTCTGGTCCGGGCGGGCGTAGATCAGGTCGAAGCTCACCCGGTCAAACACCGACTGTGCGGTGTCGAGCGCGGCCAGCCCTTCGGTCACGTCATGGGCGCGACCGAGAAAATGGAGCGCGTCATTGTCGAGCGCCTGCAAGCCCAGCGACACGCGGTTGACCCCGGCGACGGCGAGATCCGCAAAGCGGGCAGCCTCGACCGAGTTGGGATTGGCCTCCAACGTGATCTCGATATTCGGGGTAAAGCCCCAATGCTGCTGGGCCGCTGCGATAAGGTCTGCGACCAAAGCGGGCGGCATCAGCGAGGGCGTGCCGCCGCCAAAGAAGATGGACGAGAGCGGGCGGCCTGCGGTCAGCGCGGCTTCATGCGCCATGTCGGCCAGCAGGGCGTTGCGCCAGACTTCAACATCTATGCCCTCGCGGACATGACTGTTAAAATCGCAATAGGGACATTTGGATACGCAAAAGGGCCAATGCATATATAAGGCCAAAGCGTCGGCGGGGGCCGACGCCGATGCGGATAGAGATTCGGGGGGAATGACGGCCATGGCTGGGGGCAGCCCTAATCTGTTTTTGCGTGGCGGGCTATGGGCGGCGTTGCTGGTCGCGACAGGCGCACAGGCGGCGTCCGATAGCGCGCCGGGGAGCAAGGCGGCGGTTGCTGCGCCCGTCGGGGCGCCGACCGGGGTGGTCATGCCAGCCGCCTATTATGGCATGGAGGAAGCCGCGCGCGGCGAGCCGCTGCTGCGGGCCGTGATGCTGGACACGCATAATGACGAGCGGGCGCAGGTCGGCGTCCCAGCGCTGGAATGGGATGAGGCGCTGGCGGCGGACGCGGCGCGCTATGCCGCCGACATGGCGCAGACTGGTGCGTTCCGCCACAGCCCGCGCGGCAGCCGGGCGATCCCCAGCGGTGAAAATCTGTGGATGGGGCCGCGCCGCCTCTATGGCTATAGCGTCATGGTCGGCGCGTTTGCGGACGAGAAAAAGCTGTTCCGGGCGGCGGGCAAATTGCCTGACCTCAGCACCAGCGGGCGCTGGCAGGATGTCGGCCATTATACCCAGATGATCTGGCGCGGCACACGCAAGGTCGGCTGCGCGCTGGGTGAAGGCGCGAATTATGAGTATCTGGTGTGCCGCTATTTTCCTGCTGGCAATGCCTTTGGGCAAGGGCCGCTGGATGGGGATGCAACGCCGATCGAGTTGGCGAGCGGGGGGCGGTAATTCCTCCCCGGCACGGGGAGGGGGACCGGCGAAGCCGGTGGAGGGGGCTGGCCGCCTTACGCAACCGTGATGCCCAGACGAACGCCCCCTCCGTCGCGCTTCGCGCGCCACCTCCCCGTACCGGGGAGGAATGAGCAGTTCAAAATACCGCCGCCACCAGTTTCCTGAACGCATCAGCGCGGTGGCTCATGGCGTGTTTGGCGTCGGGGTCCATTTCGCCGAAGCTGATGTCGAACCCCAGCGGCTGGAACATCGCGTCATAGCCAAAGCCATTGGCCCCACGTGGCGGCCAGACGAGCGTGCCGTCGACCCGCCCCTCAAACGCTTCGACATGGCCGTCGGGCCAGGCGAGGGCGAGAGCGCAGATGAAATGGGCGTCATGGCCGGCGTCCGGGCCTTTGGCGGTGACCCCGTCCCAGACCTTTTGCATGGCGAGGGTGAAGTCCTTGTCCGGCCCGGCCCAGCGAGCCGAAAACAGCCCCGGATCGCCGCCCAGCGCCTCGACACACAGGCCACTATCGTCGGCCAGCGCGGGCAGGCCGGACAGGTCGGCGGCCTGCAATGCCTTCAGTTCCGCATTGGCGATGAAGGTGGTGCCGGTTTCCTCCGGTTCGGGCAGGTCGAGCGAGGCGGCGGAGATCGGCTCGATCCCATAGGGTCCGAGCAGCGCGGCGATTTCACGCACCTTGCCCGCATTATGACTGGCGATCACCAGCTTGCCGGGGGCGAGCTTGCGGATCGCCTGTTCCTGTCCGAATTGGTCGGTCATGATATCACCCTGGGCTATTTTTCCGTCATCCCAGCGAAAGCTGGGATCTCCCTTCTTCATTCGCTGTCGTGGCGTCAAAAGAAAAGGGAGATGCCAGCTTTCGCTGGCATGACGGAGGGATTAAAAGATTCAGCGCCCCGTCGCGGCATCCTGCGCGGCGAAGATTTTGGCGCAGCCGATGCGTGCCAGGCGCAGCAGGCGGAGCAGTTCTTCCTCGTCATAGGCCGCGCCTTCGGCGGTGGCCTGGACTTCGGCGAATTTGCCATCGCCGGTCAGGATCAGATTGGCGTCGGTTTCGGCATTGCTGTCCTCGGCATAATCGAGGTCGAGGACGGGCGTGCCTTCATAAATGCCGCAGCTGATGGCCGCGACCTTCTGGATGATCGGGTCTTCCTTGAGCGCGCCGGACGCGAGCAGCTTGTCGACGGCAATGCGCAGCGCGACCCAGGAGCCGGAGATCGCCGCGGTGCGGGTGCCGCCATCGGCCTGGATCACATCGCAATCGATCACGATCTGGCGCTCACCCAGCTTCTTCATGTCCACGACGGTGCGGAGCGAACGACCGATGAGGCGCTGGATTTCCTGGGTGCGGCCCGACTGCTTGCCCTTGGCCGCTTCGCGGCTGCCACGGGTGTGGGTGGCGCGGGGCAACATGCCATATTCGGCGGTGACCCAGCCCGACCCCTTGCCACGCAGGAAAGGCGGCACTTTTTCTTCCACCGACGCGGTGCAAAGCACGCGGGTGTCGCCGAAACTGATCAGGCAGCTTCCTTCGGCATGGATGGTGAAGCCTGGCTCCATGGTGATGTCGCGCATCTGGTCGGGCGCGCGGCCGGAAGGACGCATGTTCTTTTCTCCAAAACGGTCAGGGGACGGCGCTTAGCGCCCGGCGGCGTTTCTTGCCAGTGCCAAGCGCGCAATTAGGCGATAAGAAGGGCCATGATGATCAGAATGATGATAGCCGCCACCGCGACGCTGCTGGCGGGATGCGCCACCGCCGACACTGAGCTGGACATACCGCGCGCGGCAGGCGACACGATCCGCTTTACCGCCGGGCGCTGCTTTGGCGCCTGCCCGGCCTATAGCGTGCGGGTGACACCGGACGGATCGGGCCTGCTGGAGCCGGAGAAATTCACCGCCGTGCCGGGGCCGACGCGCTTTACCGTGACCCCGGCGCAATACCGGCAGCTGCGCGCGGCGCTGGCCCCGTACAAGCCGCCGGTCGGCACGGAAAAGCGGATCGCCCATGGCGAGAATTGCACCCGTTTTGCGACCGATATGCCCGGATACCGCATCGAATGGACGCGGGGCGAGGCCAAACCGACGCGGCTCGATTATCAGTCGGGCTGTATGGACGCGCGCTATGGGAAGCTGCGCACGACGATCGGCGGCATCCCCAAATTGCTGGGGATCGAACCGATGCTGAAAGCCAAGCCTGCCCAATAGGCCGGTCGGACACGCAGACGTTGAGCATAAGCGCAATCCATCCTACATCGTGCCGATGACGCCAACGACACCCATGACCGAATTGAACGAGCGCGCCCGCGACGTCTTTCGCCTGGTGGTGGAAAGCTATCTGGGTACGGGCCTGCCGGTTGCGTCGCGAACCTTAAGCAAAATATCCTCGCTTAGCCTGTCGCCTGCCTCGATCCGTAATGTCATGCAGGATCTGGAGGAGCTGGGCCTGCTGGCCGCGCCGCATACGTCGGCGGGGCGGATGCCGACCGAAACCGGGCTGCGGCTGTTCGTCGACGGGATGATGCAGGCGGCGCTGCCATCGGCGGAGGAGCGGCGCGCGATCGAGGCGGGGCTGGCCGAGGCCGGGCCGATCGAGGAAGCACTGTCCGCCGCCACCGCTGCGCTGTCGGGCCTGTCGGCCTGCGCGGGGATCGTGATGGTGCCAAGGCGCGAGCCGGTGTTGCGCCAGTTCGGTTTCGTGCCATTGAATGACCGGCAGGCGCTCGCCGTGCTGGTCGGGCAGGATGGGTCGGTCGAAAATCGCGTGCTGGACCTGCCGCCCGGCGTGTCTCCCTCCATGCTGAACGAAGCAGCCAATTTCATGTCGGCGCGCTTTGCGGGCATGACGTTGCGGCAGGCGGGCGATCATCTGGCGCAGGAGATGGAGAGCGAACGTAGCGCGCTGGATGGCGCGGCGCGGGAGCTGGTGGAGCGCGGCATCGCCATCTGGTCGCATGATGCCGACGACAGGCCGGTGCTGATCGTGCGCGGCCAGGCCCATCTGATCGACGATGGCACGGCAGCGGACCTGGAGCGGGTGCGGCAATTGCTGGAGCAGCTGGAGGGCAAGCAGGAAATATCCCGCCTGCTGGAAAGCGCATTGGCGGGCAGCGCGACCAAAATCTTCATCGGTTCGGAAAACAAGCTCTTTTCCCTGTCGGGTTCTTCGGTCATAGCCGCCCCCTATCGTGGCGCGGACGGCCGGGTGGTCGGCGTGGTCGGCGTGATCGGCCCCACGCGCTTGAACTATGCACGGGTGATCCCCATGGTGGATTTCACCGCACAAACGCTGTCGAGATTGATGAGATGAGCGAAGAAAATCTGAACGTCGAAAATACCGAAGTCGTGGATCAATTGCCGGAGGATGCGCCCGTGGCCGATGCCAGTGCAGAGCGCATCGCCGCGCTGGAAGCGGAACTGGCGACCGCCAAGCAGGACATTCTCTATGCCCATGCCGATACGCAAAATGTGCGCCGCCGGCTGGAAAAGGAGCTGGCCGATACCCGCGCCTATGCCGCGACCAATTTTGCCCGCGACATATTGTCGGTGGCCGACAATCTGAGCCGCGCGCTGGCCACCATCCCCGCCGACCTGCGCGAGGATGAGAAGTTCAAGGGTCTGGTCGTCGGGCTGGAAGCCACTGGCCGCGAGTTGGAGGCGGTGTTTGGTCGCAACGGCATCAGCAAGATCGAGTCGGTCGGCCAGCCGCTCGACCCCAACAAGCATCAGGCGATGATGGAAGTCCCCTCCGCCGATGCCGCGCCCGGCACGATCCTGATCGAGATGCAGGCGGGCTATATGATCAAGGACCGGCTGCTGCGCCCGGCCATGGTCAGCGTGGCGAAAGCGCCGGAATAAGACATATCCACCCCTCCCGTTCGCGGGAGGGGTTTTCAAGAGTGGGCCGGGGGGCACTGACCAAAGGATACCCCGTTGCGCCACGACCTGAACCTGACCACCAATCGCCCCACCTTCGTCACCCATCTGGAATGTTCGCTGACCGGCGAGCGTTATGCGGCGGACCACTTGCATGGGCTGTCGGCGGCGGGGAAGCCGTTGCTGGTGCGTTATGATCTGGAGAGGGTGCGGGCTACGCTGACCAAGGACGCATTGGCGCAGCGGCCCATGGATCTGTGGCGCTGGCGCGAATTGCTGCCGGTTCGGCACACCGCCAACATCATCAGCCTGGGCGAAAATGCCACGCCCCTGATCCCGCTGCCGCGAACCGCTGCGCGGATGGGTGGCGCCCGTCTGATCGCGAAGGACGAGGGCCGCCTGCCCACCGCATCCTTCAAGGCGCGCGGGCTGGTGATGGCGGTGTCGATGGCCAAGGAACTGGGCGTGACCCAGATCGCCATGCCCACCAACGGCAATGCGGGCGCGGCGCTGGCCGCCTATGCCGCCGTCGCCGGGATGGAGGCGATCATCTTCTGCCCCGACGACACGCCCGAAATCAACGTGCGCGAGATCGCGGCGCAGGGTGCGCGGGTCTATCGCGTCAACGGGCTGATCGACGATTGCGGCGCGATCGTCGGGCAAGGGGCGAAGGAACGCGGTTGGTTCGATTTCTCGACGCTGAAGGAGCCCTATCGGATCGAGGGCAAGAAAACGATGGGGCTGGAACTCGCCGAGCAGCTGGGCTGGGAATTGCCCGACGCGATTTTCTACCCCACCGGCGGCGGCACCGGCCTGATCGGCATGTGGAAGGCGTTTGATGAGCTGGAACAAATCGGCTTCATCGGATCGAAGCGCCCCAAAATGTTCGCGGTGCAGGCCGAGAGCTGCGCACCGATGGTCCGAGCATTCGATCAGGGCGTGGAATTCGCCGAACGCTGGGAGGATGCCCACACCATCGCCATGGGCATCCGCGTGCCGCGCGCGGTGGGCGACTTCCTGATCCTGCGCGCGGTGCGGGAAAGCGGCGGCGCGGCGCTGGCCGTGTCCGATGCCGCAATCAGCGCGGCGGTGCGCGATGTGGCGCGCGACGATGGCCTGCTGCTCTGCCCGGAAGGCGGGGCGACCCTGGCCGCCTATAGCCGGGCGCTGGACGAAGGGCTGATCGGACGCGATGACCGTGCGCTGCTGTTCAATTGCGCCAGCGGTCTGAAATATCCGCTAGAGGATCATTCGCGGGTTCTCGACCGGCACGCAACGATCGATTTCGCCGCGCTCTGACGCTCTTAAGATACAAAAGATATATCGTATATCTTGACGATCTTGATTTTTACGATATATCTCATAGCATCATGAAACATACTGAAAGACAAATGATGCATTTCTCTCACATGCAAGGCGGCCATGGCGGCCGTCACCATGGGCATGGCCTGCGCGGTCATGGCCGCTTTGCCGGCCCTGACGGTTTTGGCCGCGGCGGCTTCGGGCGTGGCGGCGATCCGTTCGGCGATGGGCCGATGGGCGGCGGTGGCCGGGGCGGTCATGGCGGGCGCGGTGGCGGGCGGCGGCGGCTGTTCGACAATGATGCGCTCAAGCTGATCCTGCTCAAGCTGATCGCCGACACGCCGCGCCATGGCTATGACCTGATCCGTGAGATTGAAAGCCTGTCGGGCGAGGTCTATGCGCCCAGCCCCGGCGTGGTCTATCCCACGCTCACCCTGCTGGCCGATATGGGCCTGATCGCCGAGCAACCGGGACAGGGCAGCCGCAAGCTGTTTGCGATCACCGACGAAGGCACGGGCTATCTGGCCGAGCATCAGGCAGGACTGGCGCTGGTGATGGAGCGGATCGCGTCGCTGGCGCAAAAGGCCGAGCGCACCGATAGCGCGCCCCTACGCCGCGCCATGCACAATCTGCGCATGGCGATCCAAGGGCGGCTTGAAAAGGAAGGGGCCGATGCCCAGACCATGTTCGACGTCGCGTCCCTGATCGACGAGGCCGCTACCAAGATCGAAAGGCTCTAAGTGATGACGCTGACCGCCCATGTACCCACGCCCAACGCCAGCCGCTATCTCCAGCAGCTATGCAAACATTGGAGCCACAAATTCGAGACGGAGTTTGACGCAGCTGCGGGCGTGATTCACTTCCCGATGGGGCCGATCCGCATGGCCGCGCAAGAGGAGGCGCTGGTGGTGACGATCGAGCCGACCCCGGACGCCGATGTCGAGCGCTTCAAGCAGGTGGTCGCGGAGCATCTCGACCGCTTTGCGTTTCGGGAAGCGCCGCTGGCATTTGATTGGAAATAGGCTGTCTGCCTATTTTTAAAATCGCCGTTCGTGCTGAGTAGGGACTGAGCTTGTCGAAGGCCCATATCGAAGCATCAAGCACAGCGCCTGATCCTTCGATACGCCATTTCGACTTCGCTCAATGGCTACTCAGGACGAACGAAGTTTGGGTGATAACGCATCAAGCGTGGGGTCAAATATCCCCGATCATCTCCGCCAGCACGGCCAGGCAATCCTTGCCCAGTTGGGCGGAGCGGGCGGGGGACCAGCCGAAATCGGCGTCGGGCAGGTCGTCATTATCCTTGAACGGCATTTCCAGCGTCATCGCCACCGCGCCGAAGCGCTCGGCGACCTGATTGGTGGACATGGACAGGTTCGCCCGCCCTTCCCCCGCCACCGGATAGCCAAGCCGCGTCTGGAAATCGGGCGTGCGCGCCGCCAGCGTGTCGCGATAGCGGTGGTAGAGGGTCAGTTGGTGTTCGGTGATGGACGGGATGCCTTCGAAACCGGCGATGAACACGGCGGGGATGGCTTCGTCGCCATGCACGTCGATGGCCAGATCGACGCCGGTTTCGTCCATCGCGGCGCGGACCAGAAAGACCTCCGGGCTGCGCTCCATGGACGGTTCATGCCATTCGCGATTGAGGTTCACCCCGACCGCATTGGTGCGCAAATGGCCCCGGCGGCTGCCGTCAGGGTTCATGTTCGGTACCAGATGGATCGTCGCCTGCTGCCGTAGCAGGCGCGCGACCGAATCCTCTTCGTCACACAGCCGTTCCAGCGCGCCTTCCATCCACCATTGCGCCATGGTTTCGCCCGGATGCTGGCGGGCGTAGAGCCACACCTGTTTCGGCCCCTCGCCTACGCTCAGCAGGTCGATCGGCTGGCCGTCCAGCGTCAGCCCCAGTTCGCGGTGGGTGACGCCCGGCTGGCAGGCGGCAAAGGCGATCAGGTCGTGGTGGCGCTCCATCGAATAGGGCGCGAAATAGGCGACCCAGAGCGCATTGCTGTCCGGCTCCAGCCGGATCGTCAGCGTGCCATTGGCATAGCTGGTATCGGCCTGGCTCCAGGTCTCGCGATCCTCGCTAATCCGCGCCTTATAATTGGCCCAGCCGTCAGGATAGGCCGACCCGCCGCAATTGACGATCGCCAGTTCCACCGCACGTCCAGCGGCGTTGGCCAAGCGGAAATGGAACCATTGATAGAAATCGCTCTGATGGTCGGTCACGATTTCCAGTTCGGCGCGGACGGCCTCTGGCGTGTCGGTGATGGAAAGGACGCGGATATTGCCGCTGTCGAATGCGCTGGTGATGGAGATGGTCATTGGACGGTTATAGTGCGCCCGGATTCGCCGGGATAGCCCCCGATCAGCGCAGCGCTCAGCTTTTGTGCGGCAAGGCCCGGTTGCGCGGCGGGCGTGCCTTCGCGGGCCTGCGTCAGGGCGCGGCCTTCCCAGATCATCGTCGAATCGGCGCGGCGGCGCAGTTGCACCTGCAATTCGGTGGTGACGATATCCTTGGGCTTGCCGGACAGGTTGATGCCGATGCCCACGCCCAGCCCGGAATAGCCGCCGCTGCCGATGCCCCCGCCCACGCCGACGCTGACCGGCTTGTCGCTGCTGCGGTCGATACCGGCAGGGCGGAAGCTGCGGCGGAAGGCGACGCTCGCGACATAGTCGCTGGTTGCGCCTGCGGTAACAGGGGTGAAACCGACACGCTGCCATTCCTGCGCCACGGCGGCGGCATAGGTGCGGAATTCCAGGCTGATATCGGGATTGCCGCGCATTTCCTCCACCGCGATCGTGCCGCTGCGCGCGGGATCACCGATATGGAAGCGGGTGACCTCCACCGGGGGAATCGCCGTTGCGCACGCGCTCAAGGACAGGGCAAGGCTGGCGGCAAGGATCAGGCGCTTCGACATGGCATCTACTCCAACGGGACATATTCCGCTAAACGGCACGGACGGTATAATTCCTTCAACGCTCCAAGCCATCAACTTGCTGCACGGGGGATGAACGGAGGCAAAAGTCGCGCCGCCGGACTTGACTTCGGGCCGTCCCGCCCATAGGGGCAGCGCTTCGATTTTCCGCTAAAGCCAGATTCTAAGAAGGCAGACTTCCATGAAGATCCGCAACTCGCTCAAGTCGCTCAAGGACCGTCATCGCGATAACCGCGTGATCCGCCGTCGCGGCCGCACCTATGTGATCAACAAGACCAACCGCCGCTTCAAGGCCCGCCAGGGCTAAGCCATGCGGTGAGGCCCGCCGCCGTCCTTTGCGACGGTCGGCAAGCCTTTTACGATATTGGGACCGTCGAGTCCTGTCCGAGCGCCTGATCGATGCCGATCAGGCGCTCGACGCATTTGTGCGGCATCGGGTGATTCGGGCTGCGAGTGAAGGCGATCGCACCGATGGCCTGATCTTCACGGCACGTAAAAAAGCCATCCATAGGCAGACCCATGGATGGCTTTCGCCTTCGCAATCCGGTTGAGCCGGCCGAGCGCGGGTCAGTCCCCCTGCCCGTCCATCTTGGCAATTTCATCGTCCAGATCGCGCAGCACGTCGGCGCGGATGCGGTCGGTCATATGGGCGGCGCGGGCGACCTGGGCGCGGGCTGCCATCAGCCCGGCGCGGGCGGCGCGATGGGCCTGCGCCTCGATCTGCGCCTCGCAGATGCGGACGCGGATGGTGCGGCGACCATCGCTGTCCACGCTTTCGCGCTTGCTGACGGTCTGGTCGCCTTCACAGCCGTTACGGACATCGACACGCGGCACCATGCGGCGGATTTCGGCCTCAGTCGGGATGTGGTGGCGCTCGACCCGGCCATCGGCATGAGTGATGGTGATCGCGTTCTTCTCTTCGCGCACAGTGACAGGCGGCACCGGGGGCATGGGCGGCACTGGCGCGACCGGCGCGATCATGTCGGCGGCAGGGACGATCGGGGCGGTAGGCGCGGGCAGCGGGGCGGCGGCCATTTCGGTGTCGATCCTGGCCGCTGTCGGGACGGCGGGCGTTTCCGGCCATTCATCGACGGTCTGCGGTACGGTGGCGGCGGCGGGTTGGGCCACCAGATTGGAAAGCCGTGCAAAGTCTGCGGTTTCGACCGTGTCGCTGATCGCCGCCATCTGCTGCGCGGCGCGGCTGCCCGATGCGGTGAGGGCCAGGCCCGTGGCGGTAACAATGGCGACGGCGGCCATGCCCCAGCTGATCCGGTGGAGCGAAATTTCGTGGCGCGAAAGCATGATGAGCCTCCCCTTCAAGGTGGTGATTCGGGTCAGATGACAGGCGGCGGCAAACTGGCGGCCACCGGCGGCTTTCAGGATGGCGCGGCCATAGATATGGGCCTGATCCTGGCCATAGAGCGCCAGCACGCGCGCGTCGCAGGCGGTTTCCTGATCGGCGCGATAGGCACGGTAGGCGATCCAGGCGATGGGGTTGCACCAGTGGATGGCGAGCAGCGCGAGCGCGACCATGTTCGCCGCCAGATCGCCATGGCTATGGTGGGCGCGTTCGTGCGCGATCGCCATTTCCTGTTCCAGCGCATCATAGCGCAGGGCGAAATCGGCGGGCAGGACGATGAAGGGCTGAAACACGCCAAAGGCTAGCGGGCCGCTGGCGTGCGGGCTGGTGATCAGGCGGATGCGGCCTTCCTCGCCAAGCGGCGTCGCGCCGGTCAGCATGTGCCGCCGGAACCGCGCATAGCCGACCGCCTGGATGATCAGGAAAGCCAGCATCCCGGCAAACCAGAGGCCGATGCCGACCTCCAGCCAGGGAAAGGCGGTGTCGGTCGCCACCTGTGCCATCGGCGCGACGGTCAGAAGGTCGGGCAGGCCCGCCTGATCGACCGCGACATGCAAGGGTGAAGGGCTGGCGACATCGCCGGGCAGTGCAGGCAGCAGCATCCGGGCAAAAGGCACCGCCCAAAGGCAATAGGCTGCCCCTGCCCCCAGCCAGCGCGCCACGGGTCGGCGCAGCAGCATGACCAGCGCCATCAGCAGCGTCGTGGCAATCAGCGTTTCGACCATCCAGACGCTCATGATTTCAGCCCTTTCAGGATTGCCTCAAGTTCGGCAATGTCATCCTCGGTCAACTGGTCCTGGCTGGCCAGTTGCGCGACCAGCGGCGACACCCGCCCACCAAACAACCGATTGACCAGCCGCCCCGATTCGCTGGCGACATAATCCTCCCGCGCGACCAGTGGGCGGTAGAGAAAACGACGGCCATCCTGATCGGCGGCGATCACATCCTTGGCCATCAGCCGCGACAGCAATGTCTTGACCGTCTGCGCGCTCCAGTCGCGGGCGTCGGTGACGCGATCGGCCACATCATTGGCGGTTAGCGGCGACTGCTCCCACAACGCCTCCATCACCACCAGTTCGGCTTCGCTGATCTTTTCACCCGTCTGCGCCACGCGTCTCTTGCCTCTTGTTGAACTACAGGTGTAATCGCATTGATTACGATTGTAGTCAATAGGGGTGGAAGCGGGCTGATAGACAATGTTCACAGTCCAATATCCTTGCTTTGCAGGAATCCTTGAGAAATTGCCTGTACACAGATTTTGACGTCATCCCCGCGCAGGCGGGGATCCATCTCCGAACCTAAAAACAAGATGATAAGGTGGGAGATGGATTCCCGCCTGCGCGGGAATGACGGAGTTTTTGATGCAGCCGCGTGCAAGGTGCATCGGCTTGAACACCAGACCGTCGGAATTTTTGACAGATGCCGCCGCGTCGCGCGCGCCATTAACCCTTGTAACAGCGGATTTGCGCGCCCTGCTGTTTCTGGCACGGCGGTTGCACCTGTTATTGCCGTAACCCGCCGTGTAACTACCCTGGGGGTGCTGACCGATCTCCGTCGGCACCCCCAACCCGGTGGTTCTCCCAAATCCAGCAATAAAAAAGGCGGCCCGATGATCGGACCGCCCTTTATCACGTCATATCTGAACGTAGATCAGTTCGCCGCGGCGACGCCCTGATCGGTCATCAGCTGGTGCAGTTCGCCCGCTTCATACATTTCCATCATGATGTCGCTGCCGCCGACAAATTCGCCCTTCACATAGAGTTGCGGGATGGTCGGCCAGTCGGAAAAGGCCTTGATCCCCTGACGGACGGCCTGGTCCTGCAACACGTCGACCGTGTCATAGGCGACGCCCAGATGCTCCAATATCGCTATGGCGCGGCTGGAAAAGCCGCACTGGGGGAAGAGCGGCGTGCCCTTCATGAACAGCACCACGTCGTTGGCGCTCACGATGTCGGCAATCCGCTGATGCACGGCGTCGGTCATGATCGAAAGTCCATTCCTGTCTGGCGCCCGATCGACCGGGCGCGAATCTGTGATGCGCGTTAGTTGGGAACCGCAGTGGTCAGTTGCAAGGCGTGCAGCACGCCGCCCATCCGCCCGCCGAGCGCGGCATAGACGGCGCGTTGCTGCGCCACCCGGCTCATGCCGCGGAAACTTTCCGCTACCACCCGCGCGGCATAATGGTCGCCGTCGCCCGCCAGATCGGTAATTTCGACATCAGCGTCGGGGATCGCGGCGCGAATCATGTCGGCAATGTCGTCGGCGGCCATCGGCATCGCAGGCGGCCTTACTGCGCTTCGATGAACATGCGGCGAGCGATCACCGCCTGTTCTTCGAGCGCGGCGCGCACGCCCGGCTCGTCGATTTCGATCCCGGCGGAGGTCATGTCGCCCACCAGCTTGCGGATGACATCCTCGTCACCGGCTTCCTCGAAATCAGCCTGCACCACCGCCTTGGCATAGGAATCGGTTTCTTCCGGGGTCAGCCCCATCTTCACCGCGGCCCATTCGCCCAGCAGGCGGTTGCGGCGCGCCTGGATGCGGAACTGCATTTCCTGGTCATGGGCGAACATATTTTCAAAGGCCCGTTCGCGATCGTCGAAAGTCGTCATGCCAAATGCCCTGTCCAAAGCCCGATAGTGCGATAAGAGATAGGAAGAAGCGCGCGTTTACGCAACGGCGGGGATCATCCAGGGGCGATCCTGCGCCACTTTTGCTTCATAGACGCCGATGCCGTCGGCATCGCCCAGCGTCAGGCCGATCTCGTCCAGACCGCCCAGCAGGCAATGTTTGCGGAACGGGTCGATTTCAAAGCTAAAACGATCCTGAAACTGGGTCGTGACGGTCTGCTGCTCCAGATCGACATGGATGTCGTCCGTCTGCGCGACTTCCATCAGCCGGTCGATCGCCTCCTGCGGCAACACGGCAGTCAAAATGCCATTCTTGAACGCATTGCTGGAGAAGATGTCGGAAAAGCTCGGCGCGATCACGACCCGGATGCCCAGATCGCCCAGCGCCCAGGCGGCATGTTCGCGGCTGGAGCCGCAGCCGAAATTGTCGCCCGCGATCAGGATCGGGCTGCCCGCATAGGCCGGATCGTCAAAGACGTTGCCCGGCTCCTTGCGCAGCACTTCAAACGCGCCCCTGCCCATGCCGTTGCGCGAAATCGTCTTGAGCCAGTGCGACGGGATGATGATGTCGGTGTCGACATTCTTCATCCCGAACGGATAGGCCTTGCCCTCGACCGTGGTCAGCTTGTCCATCAGCGCGCCTGCTTTGCTTCCGTGGCGGAAATGTCCTCGGCCCGGCCCAGCGTTGCGGCCATGGCCGCGCTGGCCAGTGCGCCCAGCGTCAGCAGCCAGAAAATCTTTTTCACTATGCCATCCCCTCTTCTTTTTTCAACAGTTCGCGCACGTCGGTCAGCCGGCCGGTGATCGCCGCTGCCGCCGCCATCGCGGGCGACACCAGATGAGTGCGCGCGCCCGGTCCCTGACGGCCCATGAAATTGCGGTTGCTGGTCGATGCGCAGCGTTCGCCCGCAGGCACCTTGTCCGGGTTCATGCCAAGGCAGGCCGAACAGCCCGGTTCGCGCCATTCAAAGCCCGCGTCGGTGAAGATGCGGTCCAGCCCTTCGGCTTCGGCCTGCCGCTTGACGAGGCCAGAGCCGGGAACGACCATGGCGTGCTTGATGCCGCTGGCGATGTGCCGCCCATTGAGCAGCGCGGCAGCGGCGCGCAGATCCTCGATCCGGCTGTTGGTGCAACTGCCGATGAAAATATGTTCGATCGCCACGTCGGCCAGCTTCTGCCCCGCGGTCAGCCCCATATAGTCGAGCGACTTTTGCGCCGCCGCCCGCTTGGACGCATCCTCGAAACTCGCCGGGTCCGGCACCACGCCGGTCACCGCGACGACATCTTCGGGGCTGGTCCCCCAGGTGACGGTCGGCACGATGTCGGCGGCGTCGATTACCACCGTCTTGTCGAACTGCGCGCCTTCGTCGGTCACCAGCGTGCGCCACCAGGCGACGGCTGCGTCCCAGTCGGCACCCTTGGGCGCCATCGGGCGGCCCTTCAGATAGGCGAAGGTCGTCTCGTCAGGGGCGAACAGGCCCGACCGCGCGCCAGCCTCGATCGACATGTTGGCGACGGTCAGCCGCCCCTCGATCGACATATCGCGGAACACGGAGCCGCGATATTCCATGACATAGCCGGTGCCGCCCGCCGTGCCGATATGCCCGCAAATCGCCAGCGCGACATCCTTGGGCGTCACGCCGAAACCCAGCTTGCCTTCGACCACGACTTCCATCGTTTTGGATTGCTTGAGCAGCAGGGTCTGGGTCGCCAACACATGCTCGACTTCGGACGTACCGATGCCGAAGGCCAGTGCGCCTAGCGCGCCATGCGAACTGGTATGGCTGTCGCCGCACACCAAAGTCGTGCCCGGCAGGGTGAAGCCCTGTTCGGGTCCGACGACATGGACGATGCCCTGCTCCACATCGGCGTCGCCGATCAGGCGCACGCCAAATTCCGGCGCGTTGCGTTCCAGCGCGGCCAATTGCTGCGCGCTTTCCGGGTCGGCGATCGGGATGCGATGGCCGTCGGCGTCGCGGCGCGGCGTCGTGGGCAGATTATGATCCGGCACTGCCAGCGTCAGGTCCGGCCGACGCACTTTGCGTCCCGCAAGACGAAGCCCCTCAAACGCCTGTGGCGACGTCACTTCATGGACGAGGTGACGATCAATATAGATCAGGCAGGTGCCATCCGGGCGGCGCTCGACGACATGCGCGTCCCAGATCTTCTCATAGAGGGTGCGGAGCTTAACCATAGTGGTTTCCCCCTAGACCCGGAATGGCCCAGGGAAAAGGGGGAAGCGGGCAGAAAACTGCTCTTTTGTCCATATGGCGGGCAACAATGTTACACCGCCCGATAATCCGCGATGATCCGCCCTGCCGCGCCGATTTCGGCCTCATGGCTGTCCTCGCGCCACGTCTCGGCCAGGGCGGCTGCTTCCCATGCCTGCATCGCGGCGTGCGCCAGCATATGGTCGACCCATGCCTGCCCCGCCGGGCCGACATCCAGACCATAGGTCCGCACCCGGAACGCGACCGGCGCGTAGAAGGCATCGACGGCGGTGAAAGCCGATCCGGCAAGGAACGGCCCGCCAAAGCAAGTCAGCCCTTCGGCCCAAAGCTCGGCGAGGCGCCCAATGTCTCTGTTCAGCGCGGGCGAGTGCAGATGCGGCTCGACCCGCACCCCGACATTCATGGTGCAATCGTTGCGCAGTGTGGAAAAGCCGCTGTGCATTTCCGCCGCCGCGCATTGCGCCCAGGCGCGCGCGGCTTCGTCGGTCGGCCAGACGGCGGGATGACGATCGCCCAGATAGAGGGTGATCCCCAGCGAATCCCACACGGTCCGTTCCCCGTCTATCAGGGCAGGCACCTGTCCCGTCGGCGAAAAGCTGCGGAAGGCGGCATAGTTGGTAGCCTGCGTGAAGGGTTCGATCCGGTCGATGAACGGGATGCCCAACGCGGTCATCAGCACCCAGGGGCGCAGCGACCAGCTGCTATAATTGCGGTTCGCGGTGATGAGGGTGTAGGTCATGGGCGCTTCTCCCCGATTTAGGCTGATCGCGCCTTATCGCATGGGCAAATGACGGTATAGCCGCAACCAGCGACGCGAAACATAAGGCTGGCTTATCGGCGCAAGGCCTAGCCAAGTCTTTGGAAGGGCGGCACAAGGGGGCATCATGGGCGTTGTCCCCCTCAGCGCCTTTTCCCTGACAGACGGAGTCCCCTGTCGTGAACCGACGTCAATTTCTCGCCACCAGCGGCGCGACCGCGCTGACCGCTGCTGCCACCCCTGCCTTTGCCCAGCCCGCCGCTGCCGATGCCCGGCTGCGCGCCATGCTCGACGGCTTTTTCTACGAACGACTGGCGGATTCGCCCGAACAGGCCACCCGGCTTGGCCTCGACACGGGCGAGCGCGCGGCGTTGCGCGGCAAGCTCAGCGACACGTCCGCCGCCGGGGTCGCGCGCGATCTGGCGCGCAGCAAGGCGCAGGCAAAGCAACTGGCGAGCATCGACCGCAAGACGCTGAGCGATGCATCGAAGCTCGACTATGACGTGGTCAGCTATCAGCTTGATCGGTCGATCGGCGGCGAACGCTTTGGCTATGGCGAAACGGCGGGCCGTTATGCGCCCTATGTGCTGAGCCAGCTGACCGGCAGCTATCGCGAGACGCCCGATTTCCTCGATTCGCAGCATCGGGTGAAGGATGCGGTTGACGCCGACGCCTATCTCGCCCGGCTCGAAGCCTTCCCTGCATCGATGGACGGCGAACTGGCGCGGCAGAAGGCGGACGCGGCCAAGGGCGTGTTTGCGCCCGACTATATTCTCGACACGACGCTCAAGATGCAGGCGTCGCTGCGCGACCAGCCGGCCGCACAGACTGTGCTTGTCGCGTCGTTCGCCAGGAAGCTCGCTGCCGCTGGCCTGCCGCCCGAACGCGCGGCGCAGGCCGAAAAGATCGTCACGGACACGATCTTCCCTGCGCTCGATCGCCAACGCGCGCTGGTGCAGGCATTGCGTACCAAAGCCAGCCATGATGCGGGCGTGTGGCGTCTGCCGGACGGCGAAGCTTTTTACGCGGCTGCTGCCGAAGCGGCGACCACCACCGCGCTGACCGGCGATGAAATCCATCAGATCGGGCTGGATCAGGTGGCGGAGATCAGCGCTCGGATCGACACGATCCTGAAGGGCGAAGGGATGAGCCAGGGGAGCGTCGGCGACCGCCTCGTCGCCCTCAACCAGCGCCCGGACCAGCTTTTCCCGAACACGGATCCGGGTCGCGAGGCGTTGCTCGCGCAACTCAACGTCCAGATCGTCGCGATGCAGAAGCGGCTGGGCGAAGCGTTCAACACGGTCCCGAAGGCCCCGGTCGAGGTCCGCCGCGTTCCCGTCACCATCCAGGCGGGCGCTCCGGGCGGCTATTATCAGAACGCCTCGCTCGATGGATCACGTCCGGCCATCTATTATATCAACCTGCGCGATACGTTCGACCGGCCCAAATTTGGCCTTGCAACACTGACCCATCATGAGGCGGTGCCGGGCCATCATCTACAAGTGTCGGTCGCGCTGGAATCGGATGCCATTCCGATGATTCGGCGGCGCGGCGGCTATAGTGGTTATTCGGAGGGCTGGGCGCTCTATTCCGAGCAGCTGGCCGACGAAATGGGCATGTTCGACGGCGATCCGCTGGGGCAGGTCGGCTATCTCCAGTCGCTGCTGTTCCGCGCGACGCGGCTGGTCGTGGACTCCGGCATGCACGTCAAACGCTGGAGCCGGGAGAAGGCGACCGACTATCTGATCGCCACCACCGGCATCGCGCGCGGGCGCAGCCAGGGCGAGATCGACCGTTATACCGTCTGGCCGGGACAGGCGTGCAGCTACAAGATCGGCCATACCGTCTGGAACGATTTGCGCGCCGAGGTGAAGAAGAAGCAGGGCGCGGCGTTCGACATCAAGGCGTTTCATGACGTGCTGACTTTGGGGGCGATGCCGCTCGACATATTGAAGCAGACGGTGCGGCAGCGGGCGGGGATTGTGTAAAGCACAGCCGTCACCCCGGCGAACGCCGGGGTCCAGAGTGATCAGGTGCAGCGCGAACCTCCCTGGATTCCGGCTTTCGCCGGAATGACGGGTGATGGAGGCACACTGCTTCAATCCAAAACAAAAAACGACCCGGCGGTGCGCCGCCGGGTCGTCAAGTCCTTCCACCCAAATCGCGGGACATCTGCACGTCCCGCGAACTGGCTCTTGAGCAGCGTCAGGCTGCAAACTGGTTCCCCCGCAGCCTTTAGGCTGCAAACTGATTCATTGTATTATGCGCGCCGCCAGCCTTGAGGGCGGCTTCACCGGCGAAATAATCCTTGTGATCGTCGCCAATGTCGCTGCCGCTCATATTCTGATGCTTCACGCAGGCGATGCCCTGGCGGATTTCCTTGCGCTGGACGCCCTCGACATAACCCAGCATCCCTTCCTCGCCGAAATAGGTCTTGGCGAGATTATCGGTGCTGAGCGCCGCCGTGTGATAGGTCGGCAGGGTGATGAGGTGGTGGAAAATCCCCGCCCGCGCCGCCGCGTCCTTCTGGAAGGTGCGGATCTTGTCGTCGGCTTCCCGGCCCAGATCGGTATCGTCATAATCGACGCTCATCAGGCGCGCGCGGTCATAGGCGCTGACATCCTTGCCTGCCTCGACCCAGGCATCATAAACCTGCTGGCGGAAATTCAGCGTCCAGTTGAAGCTGGGCGAATTGTTGTACACCAGCTTGGCATTGGGGATGACTTCGCGGATGCGGTCGACCATCGAGGCGATCTGCTCGATATGCGGCTTTTCCGTTTCGATCCACAGCAGGTCTGCGCCATTTTGCAGCGAGGTGATGCAGTCGAGAACGCAGCGGTCCGCGCCAGTGCCTTCGCGGAACTGGAACAGGTTGCTGGGCAGGCGCTTGGGGCGAAGCAGCTTGCCATCGCGGTTCAAAATGACATCGCCGTTGCGCGCGGTCGCCGGGTCGATCTCCTCGCAATCAAGGAAGCTGTTATACTGGTCGCCGATATCGCCCGGTTCCTTGCTGACCGCGATCTGCTTGGTCAGGCCAGCGCCCAGCGAGTCGGTGCGGGTGACGATGATGCCGTCGTCAACGCCCAGTTCGAGGAAGGCGTAGCGGCAGGCACGGACCTTCGCGAGGAAATCCTCATGCGGCACGGTGACCTTGCCGTCCTGATGGCCGCACTGCTTTTCGTCGCTGACCTGATTTTCGATCTGGAGCGCGCAGGCGCCCGCCTCGATCATCTTCCTGGCGAGCAGATAGGTCGCCTCGGCATTGCCGAAGCCTGCGTCGATGTCCGCGATGATCGGGACGACGTGGGTTTCATAATTGTCGATCGCGTGGGTCAAGCGCTGCGCCTCGACCGCGTTGCCGCTCTCGCGGGCCTTGTCGAGATCGCGGAACAGCAGGCCCAGTTCACGGGCGTCCGCCTGCTTGAGGAAGGTGTACAGCTCCTCGATCAGCGCGGGAACGCTGGTCTTTTCGTGCATCGACTGGTCGGGCAGCGGGCCGAAGTCGGAGCGCAGCGCGGCGACCATCCAGCCGGACAGGTACAGATATTTCTGCTTGGTCGTGCCGAAATGCTTTTTGATCGCGATCATCTTCTGCTGACCGATGAAGCCGTGCCAGCACCCCAGCGACTGGGTGTAATTGGCCGGGTCGAGATCATAGGCGGCCATGTCGCGGCGCATGATGCCAGCGGTGTATTTGGCGATGTCGAGACCGGTGTTGAAGCGGTTTTGCAGCTTCATGCGGGCGACGGATTCGGCATTGATGCCGTCCCAAGTGCCGGGATGGCTGCCGATGAGTTGCTGCGCCTTCGCGATATTGTCCTGATAGGTCATGGCCGGTCCTTGCGTGGGAAGTGAGCTGTTGCGGCCCGCCTACCCCCTCCTGTTGCAGTGCGGCAGTCCTCCTGAAGTTCAGTTGTCGATCTTTACAAATTTATGCTGTAAAGTTGTAAAGTCTGCACAGGAGTCGGCCCGATGCGCAAAGATAGTCCGGTTTATATGGGCCCACGGTTGCGGCGGTTGCGCCGTGACCTGGGCCTGACACAGGCCGACATGGCCGCCGATCTCGACATTTCCGCTTCCTATGTCGCACTGCTGGAGCGCAACCAGCGGCCGCTGACCGCCGACATGCTGCTGCGGCTGGCGCGCACCTACAAGCTGGACATGGCGGAGGTGGCGGGCGACGGGGGCACCGAACAGACCGCGCGGCTGCATGGCGTTCTGAAAGACCCGATGTTTGCCGATCTGGACCTGCCCTCCCTCGCCACCGGCGACGTTGCGGTCAATTATCCGGGGATTACCGAAGCGCTGCTGCGGCTCTATACCAGTTACCGGGAGGAGCATCTGGCGCTGGCTGATCAGGGCGTGACGCCCGACGATGCGCCCGATCCGGTCGCGGAATCGCGACGCTTCCTTGCCGCCCGCCGTAACAGCTTTCCGCTGCTGGACGATGCCGCGGAGAAGCTGGCGGCGGAGGCCGATGCCGAGGGCGGGCTGACCGGCTGGCTGCGGGCCAGGCACAATCTGCGTGTCCGCCGCCTGCCGTCCGACGTCATGGCCGGGTCGCTGCGCCGCTATGACCGGCATCGCGATGCGGTGCTGCTCGACGACACGCTCGATACGGCCAGTTCGCAATTTCAGCTGGCGCTCCAGATCGCCTATCTGGAAATGCGCAAGAATTTCGACGCGATCCTGAAGGACGGCCAGTTTGCAGGCGAAAGCGGTCGCCGCCTCGCCCGGCGGGCGCTGGCGAGCTATGGGGCGGCGGCGATATTGATGCCCTATACCGCTTTCGCCAAGGCAGTGGAGGCGCGGCGCTATGATGTCGAGGCGCTGGCGCGGCAGTTTGGCACCAGTTTCGAGCAGACCGCCCATCGGCTGACAACATTGCAGAAGCCGGGACAGGAGCGGGTGCCGTTCTTCTTCCTGCGCGTCGATCCGGCGGGCAATGCGTCCAAGCGGCTCGACGGGGCGGGATTTCCCTTTGCCCGCCATGGCGGCTCCTGCCCGCTCTGGTCGGTGCATCGGGTGTTCGAGACACCGCGGGAAGTCGTCACCCAATGGCTGGAACTGCCCGACGGCCAGCGATTCTTCTCGATCGCCCGCACTGTTACCGCAGGCGGTGGCGGTTGGGGCGCGCCCAGGGTGGAGCGGGCGATTGCGCTCTGCTGTGCCGCCGACCATGCCCACCGGCTAATCTACACCCAGGGCCAGCCAACGCCGGAGCCGACTCCCATCGGCGTCACCTGCCGCCTCTGCCACCGGCCCCAGTGCCTGGCCCGATCCGCGCCGCCGATCGGGCGGGACATGCTGCCCGACGATTTTCGCCGGACGCGCGCGCCGTTTGGTTTCGCGGACGGTTAGGTGTCGATCAGGTCGAGATAGGCCACGACGTCATTGTCGGTCGCCAGATAGAGGCCGTCCTGCATTTCCTGCGTCTGCTGATCGGCCACGCGCAGCGCCTCGCTCAGGGGACCGTACATCAGGGTCGTCGCGCCGCCATCGTCGCCCAGATGATAGAGGCGGACGGTGGCGCTGTCATAGGTGGTTCGCATGATGGCTGTATCCGATGCCCCAATCCTCAACACAACCCTATATCCCGTTCACCCTGAGCTTGTCGAAGGGTCGTCCTCCTGCGCAAGAAGGACAAGGCTTCGACAGGCTCAGCCCGAACGGAGGTTGGGAACGTCTCTTTACCGCCGGTCCTTCACCTTCATGCTTGGCGCGAGGTCGTTCGCGCCGATCCGTACCGCGTCGTCGGTGAAGTTGGCGACGAAGGTGGAATTGCGCTCCACCCCCGGCACGAAGCCAGCTCTGTTGCCTTCGATCACAAGGCCTGCGCTCGAATGTTCGCGACCTTCGGGGGCGATGGTGATGAAGGCAGACCAGTTATCCTTGTCCTTGCCCTGCACCATTTCATTGCCGCTGATGATGCCGCTCGCGCCGTTGGACAGGTCGATCATGTAATTGGTGAGCTTGCCGCCGCTGTCATCGAAGCTGTTGCCGGTGATGGTGACGCGCGCGGTGCGGCTTTTGAGATAATGGCCACCATCGCCCAAGTCAAAGCGGCTGTTGGTGACGGTGAGCGCCGCCAGCCGCCCGATATAGATGCCATGGGCGCAATCAAGATCGCGGTCGCACCGGCCGAGATGGCGGAAGGTCGATTTGTCGATGCTGACCTGCCCGCCGTCATAGTCGCCGGTCAATATGCCTTCCTCGCTGTTGCGGAACAGGCTGTTGCGGACGGTCAGAGTGCCGCTTTCCAGGCGGATGCCCGCGCCATTGCCGTCGGGGACGCGGATATTCTGAAAGATGATGCCGTCCACTACGCTCGCCCGCCCGCGCAGCACGAACGCGCCCTTGCCCTCGCACGGGACGCCGTCGAAGATGACGGTGCCGGGGGTCGCGGCGCGAATGGTGACGTCGCCGCCCTGCTGCACGGCGCATTGATGATAGGTGCCGGGGGCGACCACCACCGTTCCGCGTCCGTCGCCGATCGCGCCCAGCGCATCGGCCAGCGAGCCAAAGGCGCGACCCGATTCGGCAAGGGTGAAGGGTGCGGGATTGCCCTGTGCCAGCGCGGTCGAGGCGATGGCGATGGAGACGAGGAGGCTGGTGGACAGGATACGCATGGCGGCAAGGATAGGCGCGCGCGGCGTAGCGACCAAGGCGGGAACGGGGTTAACGCCGCCCTGCCCCGCTATGGGACAGTGTGGTGGGCAAGGGTTGATGGGAGGCATGCGGGTGTAGCGGGATCGGGGATGCACGCCACATCAGCGTCCAACCCCCTCATCCAACTTCGCCTAGGCGGCACGCCGCCAAGGCTTCCTATCCTTCTCCCCCAAGGGAGAAGGGAAAGTTGCTTCTGACTACCCCGCAGCAACCTCGCACAGCGCCTTGAATTGCGCCATCATCTGGTCCCAGCCGGGGTGGAAGCCCATCTCCAGATGCCGGGCCTTGGCCTCTGCGTCCCAATGGCGGGCGGTGGCGGTGAAGCGGGTGGCGTCGCCCTCTTCGACGAAGGTCCAGATAGCGGTCATGAAGGGAGTTTGCGGAACCCAGCCAGCGGCATAGGCGTCGGTGGTGACGATCCTCTCGCCCGGCACGACCTCCAGAAAAACGCCCTCCATCGGGCCTGTTTCCTCGCCATCGGGGCCGAACATCTGCACCGCGCTGCGGCCGCCGGGGCGGAGGTCTTCCTCGATCACTTCCGCGCGCCAGGGTTTGGGGCAGAACCATTCGTTCTTGCGATCGGTCCACACGCGCCAGCATGTCGCGCGCGGGGCGGCGATCGTGCAGGTGACGGACAGGTCATGTGCGCCCTCGCTCATGCCGTTTCGCCGTCGAAAGCCGCCTGCATGGCGGCGGTGTCGAGTTTCTGCATCGTCATCATCACCTTGATCATGCGGTCGATCCCGGACTGGTCGCCGCTATGGTAATTGTCGAGTATCCCCTGCGTAACCAGTTGCCAGGACAGGCCATATTTATCCTTGAGCCAGCCGCACGGCCCCGGCGATCCGCCATCTGCGGTCAGCGCGTCATAGTAACGATCCAGTTCCGCCTGATCCTTGCACGCCACCGATAGCGAGACCGCTTCGGTAAAGGGGAATTGCGGGCCGCCGTTCAGCCCCTGATAGAGCTGCCCGAACAGCGTAAACTCGACCAGCAGGACGCTGCCCCCCGCCGCTGGCGAGGGGGAGAGATTTTCCTGCGGATAGTAACTGATATGATCGACCGACCCGCCAAAGACGGAGACGTAGAAATGCGCCGCCTCCTCCGCTTGCCCGTCGAACCACAGGCATGGGGCGATGATGCTCATGCAGCCTCTCCTGCCACGGCGCGGGTGCCGACCAGCGCGAACATCGCGCCCTGCGGATCAAGCAGCTGGACGATCCAGCTGCCGCCGGGTACTTCCGACGGGCCGTGGAGGATCGTGCCGCCGCCTGCGATCACCCGCGCCGCTGCCGCATCGATGTCCCCAACGACGAAGTAGAAGAGCCAGAGCGGCGCGGCCATTTCCTTGGGGACCGGCATGATACCGCCCGACATGCTGGGAAAATCGCCGCCGCCGGTCTGCGACACGAGCTGGTAGATGCCCATTGCGCCCATATCCATGGCGTCGCCCGTGGTCCAGCCGAACTGACCGGTGTAGAAGGCCATGTCGGCCTCGAAATTGCCGCTGTAGAGTTCATGCCAGCCGACATGGCCCATCGCCATGGGCGGCGGGGCTTCCATGCCGTCGGGACTGGAGCCTTTGAGCAGCATGAAAGTGGCGCCGCCCGGATCGCCCATCACGGCGAAGCGGCCGACGCCGTCTATATCCTCCGCCGGGCGCTGGATGCTGCCACCGGCCGCGACCAGCCGCGCGGCGTCCGCATCGACATCGGCCGACGCGATATAGCCGCCCCACCAAGGGGTCATGCCGCATTCCTTCGCTTCGTCCGGGATCGCCATCACCCCGCCCAGCGGCCCGGCGCTGCCGACGACCAGCGTATAACCGCCATCCTCGCCGAACGGCATCGTGTCCCAGCCCACGACATCGGTGTAGAAGGCGAGCGCGCCCTGGGGGTCGCTGGTCATCAGCTCGACCCAGAAAAATTGCCCGTTGCGGTCAGTCATCATCGCTCTCCCGTCGGGTAGCTCAGGCCTTTTGGTCGACCAGCACGGTGAAGCCGCCATAGACGAGGCGGGCGCCGCTGAACGGCATGTCCTGCCCCTCCTCCGGCTTCATTCGCTCGTCGGCCATCATCTTGGCAGAGCCTGCGTCGCGGGTTTCCTTGTCGGGCCATTCGATCCAGGAAAAGACGACCTCTTCCTGCTCTTCGGCGATCACGGCGGTGCGGAAGTCGTTGACCTTGCCTGGTTTGATATCGTCGCCCCAACATTCGACCACGCGGGTCGCGCCATATTCGATGAAGATCGGGGCCATTTTCGCCGCGATATCGATATAGGCCTGCTTGTTGCCCTTGGGCACCGGGATCACGAAACCGTCCATATAGGCCATCGTCTCTCTCCTCCTTGGCTCCGCCATGCGTTGGCATGACGGGCAGAGCCGCCAAGCGACTCGCCAGCGATGATGCCGCCGCGCCCGCCAATGCGCAACGGCGCGTGGCTTATTCGGTATTGGTCGGCAGTGGCTGGACCATCAGCTTTGGTCCCGGCGCGGCGGGCAGGGTCGGCGCGACGGCGGGCGGACGGGCAGCCTGTGATGGGGCCGCCGCATCGGGCGGCGGCGGCAGGTTCTGCTGGATCGCGCTGGTCACGCTGGGCGCAAAGCCCGATCGCGGTGCTTCGCCGGGCGGGACGGGCGGGGGTGGCAGCGGCGTGGGAGCCGCCCATACCGTCACAGTACCGCCGAAGCGCGACTGCCATTCGGCCAGCCGCCGCAGATAATCGGCATAGGCGGCGTAGAAATCCTGAAACGGCTTTTCCAGATCCGCCAGCGCGGTCGGGGCATAGTCCAGCAGGGCGCTGGACGGCATCGTCAGCAGTTTTGCCCCGACGGCTTCGGCAACGGGGCAGAAGCTTTTGGTGACGGGCGGCAGCGAAAAGAAATTATAGACTGTTGTGTTCAGCCTCTCGCGCGCGCCGAAGCCGGCGGTGCCATAGGCGACCTTATAGTTGCGATCGACCGCTTCATTGGCCTGCGTCAGCACAGGGCCGTGGACATGGAGCAGACGGTTATATTGCAGCCGCGCCAGATCGGCGGTGCTGCGGCAGGACAAGGCCGCAACGTTCAGCGCCATGCGGACATGCCATAAAGCGGTGTTCGACGTGACCTTCCGATTGGGGGTCAGATATTTGCCATCCGCTATTTCCGGGATGCTCATATCTTCGACCGCGCCCATGGGCGGGCGCGGCCTGACCGTTTCGACCAGCGGCGGCGGCGGGGTTGGCTCCGGCTTCTTTACCGGGGTCGAACAGGCCGCCAGCACGGCCAGCGACACAAGCGAAAAACGGCCATAAAAACGGCGCAGGACGATCATCAATTTCTCCGATGGGCTGCGCACCGTCATGCCGGGCATTCTGGTCGGAGGAAATATGCCTGATTAACCGTTCATCGCAAGGATTCAGGCAGCCCGTCGCTCTAGCGCTACCGCGGCCTCCGCCATCAGTTGCGCGATGATGTCGGCGACCGGTTCTTCCCTGGTCACCATGCCGACCGACTGGCCCGCCATCAGCGACCCGCCATCGACATCGCCGTCGATCACAGCGCGGCGCAGCGCACCGGCCCAGAAATGTTCGATCTGCAACTGCGCCTCGCCCATGTCGACGGAACCGGCGTCGAGCAGATTGGCGACTTCGCGCTGCTTGGCGGTGAAATTTTCCATTCCCGCATTTTTGAGCGCGCGCACGGGAATGACTGGCAGGCGCGGGTCGATCTGAACGCTGGCGATGGCGTCGCGGGCCGAGGCGCGGAAAAAGGCCTTTTTGAAGGCGGGGTGGGCGATGCTTTCGGTGGCGCAGGCAAAGCGGGTGCCAAGCTGCACGCCCGCCGCGCCCATTTCCAGATAGGCGGCGATCGCTTCGCCCCGGCCAATGCCGCCCGCGACGAACACGGGCAGTTGCTCGCTCATTTCGGGGAGGATTTCCTGCGCCAGCACGCTGGTGGCGACCGGGCCGATATGGCCGCCTGCTTCATGGCCCTCGACGATCAGCGCATCGACGCCGGAGCGGGCCAGCTTCTTGGCCAGCGCCAGAGCGGGCGCGAAGCAGATCAGTTTCGCGCCCTTGGCCTTGATCGCCTCGATACTGCCCTTGGGCGGCAGGCCACCGGCCAGCACGATGTGGGTCACGTCATGACTGGCGCACACGTCGATCAGGTCGAACAGTTGCGGGTGCATGGTGATGAGGTTGACGCCGAAGGGCTTGGCCGTCAGCGCCTTGGTCGCTGCGATTTCCGCGTCGAGCAGGGCTGGCGTCATCGCGCCGCAGGCTATGACGCCAAAGCCGCCCGCGTTAGACATGGCCGCCACCAGATGCCGTTCCGACACCCAGCTCATCGCCCCGCACAGGATCGCGGTTTCGCAGCCGAGAAATTGCGTGCCGCGGGCCATGAGGGCAGTGAGTTTGGCGTTGGTCATGTGTCGAACCTCAAGAAGCGCAAAAGCCACCGCCAGTCGAGAGGCCGGGAGATGGATCCCCGCCTTCGCGGGGATGACGATTGAAGTAAAGAGCGGAGCGGCTAGGCTGCAGGCGCGTCCAGACCATAGGCGGTGTGCAGGACGCGGACGGCCAGTTCGGTTTCGTCCTCGTCGATCAGGACCGAAACCTTGATCTCGCTGGTGGAGATCGCCTCGATATTGATGCCGCGGTCGGCCAGCGTCTTGAACATGGTCGCGGCGACACCGGCGTGGCTGCGCATACCCACACCCACGACGCTGATCTTGGCGACTTCGGTGTCGGTGATGATGCGGCGGAAGCCGATCGCGTCCTTGTTCGCTTCCAATATGTCGACGCTGCGGGCGAGGTCCGCGCGCGGGACGGTGAAGGTGACGTCGGTCTCTTCATTATCCTTGCTGTCATTCTGGATGATCATGTCGACGTTGATCGCCGCGTCCGCCAGCGGCGTGAAGATGCTGGCGACCGCGCCTGGCTTGTCGGGTACGCGGGTCACGATGATCTTCGCCTCATTCTTGTCATGGGCGATGCCGGTGATGAGCTGACGTTCCATCTTGCTTTCCTTGAGCTTGGCTTCCAGTTCCTCGTCGCTGACGATCAGCGTGCCGGGCAGGTCGGTCTGGGTGGGATCATCGAAGGAGGACAAGACCTGCACGACCACGCCTTCCTTCATGGCGAGGCCGACCGAGCGGGTTTGCAGCACCTTGGCCCCGACCGAGGCGAGTTCGAGCATTTCCTCATAGGTGACAAGGTCGAGCTTGCGCGCGCGCGCTACGATGCGCGGGTCGGTGGTATAGACGCCATCGACGTCGGTATAGATGTCGCAGCGATCGGCCTTGATCGCGGCGGCGACGGCGACGGCGGAGGTATCCGACCCGCCCCGGCCCAGCGTGGAGACGCGGCCATCAGCCATCATGCCCTGAAAACCGGGAATCACGGCGACCTGACCCGCGCCCAGCGCGGCGAGCAGCGCGTCAGTATCGATGCTGCTGACCCGCGCCTTGGCATGGGCTTCGACGGTCTTGATGGGGAGCTGCCAGCCGAGCCAGCTGCGCGCGTCCACGTCCATGGCCTTCAGGGTCATCGCCAGCAGGCCGCTGGTGATCTGCTCACCGGCAGCCACGACCACGTCATATTCGGCCGGATCATAGAGAGCGGAGGCTTCCTTGCAGAAGCCGACGAGCCGGTCCGTCTCGCCCGCCATGGCGGATACGACGACGGCGACTTCATGGCCCTGGCTCACCACATGTTTGACCCGCGCGGCCACGTTGCGAATTCGCTCCATCCCCGCCATGGAGGTGCCGCCGAATTTCATCACGATGCGCGCCATTTGCTTGTCGAACCTGCCTGTTGGTGAGAAAGAAAATGTCCCAGAAGGGCGAAACGGCGCTTCTTTAGCAGCGGATACGGATATGGCAAGCAACCCGACAGCAACGATCGACCCGAAGGAGGCCGCCCATTTCGGCACGATGGCGGCCGACTGGTGGGACCCCAATGGCTCCAGCGCGATGCTGCACAAGCTGAACCCGGTGCGGCTGGCCTATATTCGCGCGGCGATTGACGCGCATTGGCCGGGCAAATCGCATGATTTCGAGCCGCTTGGCGGCAAGCGAGCGCTGGATGTGGGGTGCGGTGCCGGGTTGCTGGCCGAACCGCTGGCACGGCTGGGCGCAAGCGTGACGGGGCTGGACGCCGCGCCGGAGAATATCGCGGCGGCGCGCGCCCATGCCGACCGCCAAGGGCTGACGATCGACTATCGCGCGACGCCGGTGGAGAACGTGGCGGACAACGGATATGATCTGGTCACGTCAATGGAGGTGATCGAGCATGTTGCCGATCCCGCCGCTTTCATCCGCGCGCTGGCGGCAAAACTCGCTCCCGACGGCCTCATGATCCTGTCCACGCCAAACCGCACCCCCCTCTCCCGCCTGGCGATGATCACGATCGGCGAGAGTATCGGCGGCATTCCCAAGGGGACGCATGACTGGGGCAAGTTCATTACGCCGGAAGAACTGACCGCCTTGCTGGAACAGGCCGGGCTGGACGTGACCGACAGTAGCGGGCTGAGCTTCGATCCGGGCCGCGGCTTCACCCTGTCGGCGAACAAGGCGATCAATTATCTGCTGACCGTGCGGCACCGGCGGGACTGACGCGATGTCGGGCGATCCCCGCATCGACGCCTATATTGCGCGGCAGGCGGATTTTGCCCGGCCGATCCTGATCCATATCCGCGCGCTGGTCCATAATGCCGCGCCGGAGGCGGGCGAGGCGATAAAATGGGGGATGCCCTTCTTCACCTATAAGGACCAGAATCTGTGCAGCATGGCCGCGTTCAAAGGTCATGCCGCGCTGGCCTTCTGGCATGACAAGGTTGTGCGCGATGATGCCCGGCAGGGGGCGATGGGGCAGTTCGGCAGGATCGCCCGCCTGAGCGACCTGCCGCCCGACGCGGAAATCGCCGCGCTGCTGCGCCAAGCGATGGCGTTGATCGATGCGGGGGATCGGCCGCGCGCTGGTTCAAAGGAGCCGCGCGCGCCGCTGCCGGTCCATCCGGCTTTTGCAGAGGCGATTGCTGCTGACCCGGCTGCGGCGGCGGTGTGGGCCGCCTTTTCGCCCGGCAAGGTCCGCGACTATTGTGAATGGATCAATGACGCGAAGAGCGATTCGACCCGCGACAAGCGCATGGCCCAAGCGGTCGAATGGATCGCGCAGGGCAAGGGGCGGAACTGGAAATATCAGAGATAGCGGGGAGCGACTTGATCCGCACCACCCGAAAAGGGGGTGGTGGACAGGGTTGGGTTCGAACCAACGTAGGGCGTAGCCCGGCAGATTTACAGTCTGCTGCCTTTAACCACTCGGCCACCTGTCCATTACCGCGGTCAGGAAAAAGCTTCTTTCCCGCGCTGGAGGCGGCTCAATGGCGAAAGGAGGCTTGCCTGTCAATGGTCGGATGTGAAAAGAGCGCTTCCATGAAAAGAGGTCATCGTCCCGCCAAGCCCAAGGGCGCGTTCCCGCGCTTCTATGGTCGCCACGCCGTCATTGCGGCGCTGGCCAATCCCAACCGCATCGTGCGCAAGATATGGGGCACCCGCGAAGCGCTGGGTGCGCTGGAACTGCCGCCGGTGCTGCCGATCGTCTATGCCGATGTGGCCGATATGGGCCGGATGGTCCCGTCCGACGCGCCGCATCAGGGCATCGTCGCCGAAGTCGAGCCGCTGGACGATGTCTGGCTGGGCGATGTGCTGGACGAAGGGCGCGACGACAAGCGGCCGATCCTGGTGCTGGATCAGGTGACCGACCCGCATAATGTCGGTGCGATCCTGCGGTCCGCCGCCGCGTTCGACGCGCTGTGCATCGTCACGCAGGACCGGCACGCCCCGCCCGAATCAGGGGTGCTGGCGCGCGCGGCGTCGGGCGCGCTGGAGATCATGCCATGGGTGCGGGTGGTCAACCTGTCGCGGGCTTTGGACGAGATTGCCGAGGCCGGTTACTGGCGGATCGGGCTGGATGGCGAGGCCGATACCAATCTGGGCGACGCGATCGGCGAATCGCGGGTCGCTCTGGTGCTGGGGGCCGAAGGCGAAGGGCTGCGTCACAACAGCATGGCGCATTGCGACATTTTGGCTAAACTGCCGATCAGTCCGCGGATGGAGAGCCTGAACGTGTCCAACGCCGCGGCCATCGCCCTGTACGCCGCCGCCAGCCGGTAGGCAGCCGACCGGGCGGCTAGTCGGGGGACGTCGCCATGAAATGTCTGTTGCGTTGGGTGCTGGCCCTGCCGGGGGTGATGGCGCTGTCGGCTTGCCTGGTGACGCCGGGCAAGTTCGAGTCCTCGCTCGACATTCGGGCCGACCGCAGTTTCAGCTTTGCCTATAAGGGCGAGATCATCGCATCGGACAGCGGCAAGGGGGCGATGGGCACCCCTGAACCGGCAAGCGAGGATGGCGAGGCGGCGCCGGCGCAGCTGTTGCAGATTGCCGCGGAGAAGTTCGACACTGAAGCCGACAATGGTAACGACGTGCAAATGCGCGCGATCGCTGATGCTTTTACGAAAGAAAAAGGCTTTAGATCAGTACGTTACTTGGGAAAGCGCATATTCGAGATCGACTATGCGATCAACGGACGGCTGACCCATGCCTTCCTGTTTCCCTTCAACATCGACGCGCAGATCGTGCTGCCCTTCGTCTCGGTGGAATTGCGCGGGGACGACCGGGTGCGGGTGAAAGCGCCGGGCTTTGCCAATGGGTTCGACAAGAGCCAGGGGCCGACGCTGGGCGCGGGCGGGCCGGGCGAGGACGCTGCCAAGGCGCTGAACGGCAGCTTCACGCTGACGACCGATGCGGAGATTATCAGCCAGAATCAGGAGGAAGGCGCGCAGCCTGTCGCCAATGGCAAGCGTATCGTCTGGCGGGTCACGCCGCTGACGAGTGAGGCGCCCGCCGCCACGCTGCGGTTGCAGCGTTGAATTTTGGTTCAGCTTCGCTGAACGGAGCCGCACCGGCCCTTCAAACGAGTCACGCGCCTCGTTTGAACCCACCCGGCCTCCCGTTCAGGATATACTGTGGGAGGCCGGGTGTGGGCCGGTGCGGCCTAAATCAAAATAGCATCAATCTTCCGGCGCGATGGTGACGCGCAGGCCGTCCAGCGCGTCGTTCAGCACGACCTGGCAGGACAGACGGCTGGTGTCGTTGCGATGGTCGGAGCTGTCGAGCAGGTCGTTTTCGTCCTCGGTCATCGCGGGAAGCGAATCGGCAAAGGCCGGGTCGACATAGATATGGCAGGTGGCGCAGGAGCAGCAGCCGCCGCACAGGGCGAGCAGCTCGTCAAAGCCGTTGTCGCGGATGACTTCCATCACCGACAGGCCATTGTCGCCATCGACAGCCTGTTCTTCGCCCGCACGGTTGACCACGATCAGTTTCGGCATCTATCCAGTCCCCTAGAATTTTCTTCGCCGCTCTGACGGACAGACGTCGGGAAATCAAGGGCGGACGGAAAACAACTTATGGTCACGACCGCAGAAACAATACGCACTAGCCTGGACGCCATCGCCGCGATCGAGCCGGGATTTGGCGCAGCGCTGACCCGTGTCGGCTATCCTGAGCCGCGCCTGCGGGAGCCGGGCTATGAGACGCTGCTGCGCACGATCGTGGGTCAGCAGGTCAGCGTCGCGGCGGCGGCGGCGGTGTGGCGCAAGCTGGAGGCGGAACTGGGCGCGGGCTGCGCGCCCGACGCGCTGCTGAGCCGCGACCATGACGCGCTGCGCGCGTGCGGCCTGTCGCGCCAGAAACAGGGCTATGCCCGCAGCCTGGCCGAAATGGTGTTGAGCGGGGCGCTGGACCTGAACGCCCTGCCCGCCGATGATGAAGAGGCGATTGCGCAGCTCATCCAGATCAAGGGGATTGGCCGCTGGTCGGCGGAAATCTACCTGCTGTTCGCCGAAGGGCGGCCCGACATCTGGCCGGCGGGCGATCTGGCCGTGCAGATCGAGGTCGGCCGGATATTGGGCCTGCCCGAACGGCCGAGCGAAAAAACGACCCGCCAGTTGGCCGAAGCCTGGCGTCCGCATCGCGGCGCCGTGGCCATCATGGCGTGGCACCATTATAACACAGAGGTTCTATAACCATGTCCGCTACACTGCCCCACGCCCGCTACATCGTCCTGGCCCATGAGGGCGTGTGGAAGATCAATCTGAACAACAGCTATTATGGCCCGTTCGATACCCAGGCGGCAGCGGTCGAGAGCGCGACGGACACGGCGCGCAAGGCCAGCGAAGGCGGCTATCCCGCGTCCGTCCTGTTGATGAAGGACGCCACGAATTTCGAGACTGTGTGGAGCAGCGTACAGGATTGACCCTGCATTTTGGTCTATCGACCAAGGATTCTTATGCGATCACGGGAACCGGTCGGCCAACCGGGCATTTCATTGCTCTGAACCAAGCAGGCCAAGGATGAGCAAGAAAGTATTGATAGTCGAGGACGAGATTTTCGTCGCTCTGGAAATTGAACAGATTGTCGAGGAGACGGGATTCGACGTCAGCGCGATTGCCGCTGACCGAGAGGCTGCGCTGGCCTGCGCGGAATCCTGCGACATTGCGCTGGTCGACCTGAACCTGCGCGACGGGCCGACCGGGCCGACGATCGGCATGGAACTCGCCAGCCGCTACGGCATCCGCGTCATCTATGTCACCGCTAACCCTTCGCAGATTGGCGCGGCTTCGGTCGCGGCGCTGGGCGTCATCACCAAGCCGTTTCGCGCGCAGAGCATTTCCGCCGCGCTGCAACTGGCGGCGGAGGATGAACCTGAATTGCACGCCGCCGATATTGCGGGCTTTATTCCTTTCCTGCCGCACGGCTCATCGAGCGGACTGGAATCCAGAGGCTGAGTTTCAGTCCGTCGGCGGACCAGTCCCTCACGATCCGTCCACCCAGCTGCCGCTCTACGCTGAGCGTAATGAGACGGCTGCCAAAGCCATCGGAATGGGTCGGTTGAACCACCGGTCCGCCCTGTTCACGCCAATCGATGCGGACGTCTGGTCCTTCGCGCGTGATATGAAGGGCAATCCTGCCCTCCGGCGTCGATAGTGCGCCATATTTGGCCGCGTTGGTCGCAAGCTCGTGGAACAGCAAGGCCAGCGGCGTCGCCGAGCGATCGTCGATCGCGACATTGTCCCCCGACAGCGCGATGCGCGAACCGTCCTGCGCTTTGTAGGGGGCGAAAATCTGTTCCAATATGCCCCAGAGCAGCCCCTGACCCTCACCCTGGCCATGCCCGACCTGGGCTGCGGATTCCGCGCTGTGGGGCCGCACGAAATCATGGGCGCGGCCCAGCGCCAGGATGCGGTCGCGCAGATCGTCCGCGACGTCGCTGATTTCCGGGTGCTGGCGCGCCGACAGGCCGATGAGGCCTGCGATCACCGAAAAAATATTCTTGATCCGGTGGGAGAGTTCATGCGCGATCATCTCGCGCTCTTCCATCATCAATTTCTGTTCGTGGATTTCGGTGCAGGTGCCGATCCAGCGCAGGATATTGCCGGCTCCGTCGCGGATCGGCAGAGCGCGGCCCAGCGTCCAGCGATAATCGCCGCTATGGTGGCGCAGGCGATATTCGATTTCATACGGCTCGCCGGTTTCCAGCGAACGACGCCAGCGGCCCCAGGCGCGGTCCTGATCGTCGGGATGGAACATGTTGTTCCACCCCTCGCCATCGGTCGATCCGGCCGGGACGCCGGTATATTCATACCAGCGCGCGTTATAATAATCATGATAGCCGTCGGGCAGGGTCGACCAGACCATTTGCGGCATGGTGTCGGCCAGCGTGCGGAACATGCGATCGCTGTCGGCAATGGCGGCGGCGTCCTGACGTTGGCGGGCGATGACGTCGCGATCGCGGCGACGCCCCTCCAGTTCGACCATCACCTGCCGCGCCAGCAGGGTCAGCCCCTGCCGCTGCATCGGGGTCAGGTCGGCGCGCGGCTGCGTATCGATGACGCACAGCGCGCCCAGCGGCACGCCCGCGCCATCGACCAGCGGCGCGCCGGCGTAGAAGCGGATATGCGGCGGGCCGGTGACCAGGGGGTTGTCGGCAAAGCGCGGATCGTTGCACGCATCCGGCACGACGAAAATATCGCCGCCCAGCATCGCCAGCGCGCAGAAGGACACGTCACGCGGGGTTTCTTCAGCATCAAGGCCAGTGCGGGCAAGGAAGCGCTGGCGCGCCTCTTCGACGATGCTGACAAGGGCAATGGGCGCATCGCACAGGGTGGAGGCGAAGGCGGTAATCTCGTCCAGATGACGAAAACCACCGGCATCCAGATCATAGAGCGCCAGAAGCGCCCTGCGATCCGTTTCCAGACCGATTCCGTCAGCCATCACTGGCCCGCTCGATATCGGCACCGACGGCGGAGAGTTTTTCCTCCAGCCGTTCGTAACCGCGATCGAGATGATAGACGCGATTGACCTGGGTTTCGCCTTCGGCAGCCAGGCCCGCCAGGATGAGGCTCATCGAGGCGCGCAGGTCGGTCGCCATCACCGGCGCGCCGACCAGCTTGTCGACGCCGCGCACGACGGCGGTGCGGCCGTTGACGGCGATGTCCGCGCCCATGCGCGCCAGTTCAGGCACATGCATGTAGCGATTTTCAAAGATTGTTTCAGTGAGCACCGATGCGCCGTCCGCCATGGTCAGCATCGCCATGAATTGTGCCTGCATGTCGGTCGGGAAGGCCGGGAAAGGCGCGGTCGAGAGGGTCAGCGGCTTCAATTTGCCATCAGACGACACGCGGATGCCATCCTTGTGGACGTCCACCTGAACCCCTGCGTCGCGCAGCGCGGCGATGATCGCGTGCATATCTTCGCCATTGGCGCCGATCAGGTCGAGCGACCCGCCGGTGATGGCCGCAGCGCAGGCATAGCTGCCCGCCTCGATCCGGTCGGGCATGACGCGATAGGTCGCGCCGTGGAGGCGTTCACGGCCGTGGATGATGAGCTTGTCGGTGCCGACGCCTTCAATGTCCGCACCCATAGCCTGCAACAATTTGCACAGATCGACGATTTCGGGTTCGCGCGCGGCATTTTCCAGGATGCAGGTGCCCTTGGCCAGAACCGCGGCCATCAGCGCATTTTCGGTCGCGCCGACCGACACCACCGGGAAGGTGTAGATCCCACCGGGCAGGCCCCCATCGGGCAGGCTGGCGCGGACATAGCCTGCGGCAATCTCGATAATCGCGCCAAAGGCTTCGAGCGCCTTCAAATGCAGGTCGATCGGGCGGTTGCCGATGGCGCAGCCGCCGGGCAGCGACACCCGCGCTTCACCCGCGCGGGCCAGCAAGGGACCAAGCACCAGGATCGAGGCGCGCATCTTGCGCACGATGTCATAGGGGGCTTCGGTCGAGGTGACGCGCCCGGCCCGCATCGTCATGACCCGGCCGAAATCCTCCGGCCTTGCCCCCTCGATCATGGTCGATACGCCCAGCTGGTTGAGCAGATGACCGAAACTGTCGACGTCGGCGAGGCGCGGCAGGTTGCGCAGCGTGACCGGCTCGTCAGTCAGCAAGGCGCAGGGCAGCAGCGTCAACGCTGCATTTTTCGCGCCGGAGATGGGAAGGCGGCCATTGAGCGCTTTGCCGCCGCGGATGATGATGCGGTCCATTGGTCAGGGTTAATAGCGGCAAACGCGCGCCGTGCAAGGCGGGCAGCGGGCGATTTGTCGCGCCGGATTGTAACAGCCGAAACAAATGCTGCGATCTTGATCGAGTTTAGTGCGGCCAACCAAAATGCAGCCAAAAGGCGCGTGGGGCGTTTTGCCATCGTAACGAGAATTTTTAAGAGGTTTATTGGTGGTAACGAGTTGTTTCGCAGAAAGGCTGGCCAAGCATGTGCCGCTGTCCGACGCGGAAAAGG
The DNA here is from genome assembly GCF_057809055.1 of Sphingobium sp. FG58. Lineage (NCBI taxonomy): Bacteria > Pseudomonadati > Pseudomonadota > Alphaproteobacteria > Sphingomonadales > Sphingobiaceae > Sphingobium > Sphingobium sp. FG58. Next base: position 294,938 of record NZ_JBMDJF010000003.1, read on the forward strand.
CGGCCCTTGCCCGGCTGGAGGAAAATCCGCGCAAGGTGAAGCGTGGCGCAATGATCCAGCGGGTCAATGATACCGTGACCGAATTGTTCGTGCTGCGCGAAGGCCGGGTGATGAGCTTTGTCATCCTGCCCGATGGCAGCCGCCAGATCTTGCGCGTCTATTTCCCCGGCGACTTTATCGGGTCGGCCAGCACCATTTACAGCAAGGCCCCCGAATCGCTGGTCGCGCTGACCGATGTGGTGGTGTGTCCGTTCGACAAGCACGCGCTGCGCCGTTTGCTGGAGGAATATCCGCGGGTTGCGGCTTTGCTGTTCCTGCTGTCCAATGCGGAGCGGGTGGCGATGACCGACCGGCTGGCGTCGCTGGGCCGCACATCGGCCAAGGCGCGGGTGGCGTCCTTCCTGCTCGACATGTTCGACCGGCTGCGGGTGACCGACGACGGCGTCATCGACAGTTTCGACCTGAAGCTGACGCAAGAAGAGATTGGCGATTCGATCGGCCTGACATCGGTGCATGTGAACCGCATGATCCGCCAGATGGAGCAGGAGGGGCTGATCAGCCGTTCCAACGGCCGCATCACGCTGCACCAGATGGCGCGGCTGGAGGAGATCGGCCATTATACCAACCGGCACAAGGATATGGATCTGGACTGGTTGCCGGTAGGCTGAGGTTCGCTTGTGTGCTGCCGCGCAGGCGGGGGCCCAGTTCGGCGCTGGGACTGGGTTCCCGCCTGCGCCGGAACATGTTTTCTCTGCAATGCCTAGCGCGATTGTGGCGGTGGGCGATCGGGCGCGAAGCAGCGGGTGCAGCGGCGCCAGCAGGTGACACCGGGCATGGCGGCGGCGGGCTGAAGGCCGGGTTTGGGATAGAGGCCGGTCAATATGGCGGGCGACACCCCCTCCGGCGCGGCCGCGCTATGGCACATCAGGCAGTTGCGGACATATTTGGCGCGGGTGAGGCCGGAATGATCCTCCTGCGCGGCCAAGGGTGCGGGCGTCAGAAGCAGCAGCGCCAGCGCCAGCCTCACGCCAGCAACTCGACGTCCCAATAGAGCCAGTCATGCCAGCTTTCGTGCAGATAGCCGGGCGGGAAGGCGCGGCCATGCTCCTGCAAATGCCAGCTGGTCGGGCGGATCGGCTGGACGTGGAGCTGCATCCCCGCCTGCTTGGGGGTGCGCCCGCCCTTTTTGAGGTTGCAGGGTGAACAGGCGGTCGCGACATTTTCCCATGTGGTGCGGCCACCGGCGCGGCGCGGGACGACATGGTCGAAGGTCAGGTCGCTGGTGCTGCCGCAATATTGGCAGCTGAACTTGTCGCGCAGGAACAGGTTGAAGCGCGTGAAGGCGGGATGCTCGGACGGCTTCACATAATGTTTGAGCGCGATGACCGAGGGGATTTTCATGTCCAGGCTGGGGCTATGCACCTGCCGCGCATAGGAGGCGATGATGTCGACCCGGTCGAGAAAAACCGCCTTGATCGCGGTCTGCCACGGCCACAGGCTCAGCGGATAATAGCTGAGCGGCGTGTAATCAGCGTTCAAAACCAGTGCCGGACAATTCTCCGGGTGCCGTATAAGGTCGGGATGGTACATAGAAAGCCTCTACCCCCTTGCCGACGCTGCTGATCCATCAGCAACATGACATCCGCATGACAGCATCAACCAATATCGCCCGTCAAGAGCCTGTATGACATCATCCGTCGCACCACAGCATATGGTGACCCGCTTTGCCCCCAGCCCCACCGGGCGGCTGCATGTCGGCCACGCCTGGTCGGCGCTGCTGGCGCATGACATGGCGCGGGCGGCGGGCGGCGCGTTCCGGCTGCGGATCGAGGATATCGACGGCACCCGCAGCCGCGCGGAGCATGTTGCTGGGATCATGGAGGATTTGCGCTGGCTGGGGATAGGCTGGGACGGCGAGGTCATGTTCCAGTCGCAGCGGCTGGCGCAGTATGACGCGGCGCTGGAGCGGTTGCGGGGCATGGGGCTGCTTTATCCCTGTTTCTGCACGCGGGCCGATATTGCCGCCAGCGCCAGCGCGCCGCATGGGCCGGAGGGGGCGGTGTATCCGGGGACGTGCCGGGGCTTGAGCGCGGATGAGCGGGCGCGGCGGATTGACGCGGGGGAGGCTCATGCCTGGCGGATCGATATGGGGCAGGCGGTGGCGCGGGTCGGGGTGGTGGAATGGCGGGCGACGTCCTATTCCTCCCCGTCATTCCCGCGCAGGCGGGAATCCATCTCCGACGGTATCGAATGGACGCAAAGTTGGGAGATGGATCCCCGCCTGCGCGGGGATGACGAATTGAGTGTGATTTGGCACACTGCCCATCCCCTCGCCCATGGCGACGTGGTGCTGGCGCGCAAGGATGCGCCCGCCAGCTATCATCTGTCCTGCACGCTGGACGATGCGGCGATGGGGGTGAGCCATGTGTTGCGCGGCGACGATCTGCTGGGCGCGACGGACGTGCATCGGCTGTTGCAGGCGCTGCTGGACCTCCCCTCCCCTGTCTATATCCATCATCCCTTGCTGGTGGACGCGGATGGCAGGCGGCTGGCCAAGCGGAGCGGGTCGATCGCGCTGGCGGATTTGCGGGCGCAGGGCATGGACCCGGCGCGCCTGGTCGCTGACCTAAGGGACAGGCGCTTTCCGGTTGGCATCAGGCTGGCAAGCGCCTAGAGCCATCTTATGAATACCGTCCTTGTCATCGCCCTTGCCCTTGCCATGGCCGCAACCTTGTTTGCGCTGATCCGTGGCATCATCAGCTTCCTTCAGGTCACCAAGGAAGAACTGAACGCGCCCGAAGGCAGCGGTCCCGGCCCCTCGCGGCTCAAGCAGAACAAGATGATGCTGAACCGCGTGCTGTTTCAGGCCGGTGCGATCATCATCGTTGCCATCATGCTGCTTGCCAAGGGCAATAGCTGACCCCCATGGTCAAGCTGAACAAGATCTACACCCGCACCGGCGACGCGGGGACGACCGGTCTTGTCGATGGATCGCGCCTGCCCAAGCACGCGCCGCGGATGCAGGCGGTGGGCGATGTCGACGAGGCGAACAGCGCGATTGGCCTGGCGATCATCGCAATGGGCGATAGGCCCGAAGCGGGATGGCTGACGACGATCCAGAATGATCTGTTCGATCTGGGCGCGGATCTGGCGACGCCGATCCCCGATGGGGCGGACGAGCCATGGGCGCTGCGGATCATAGCCAGTCAGGTCAAGCGTCTGGAGGATCAGATCGACGCGATGAATGCCGATCTGGCCCCGCTCGACAGCTTCATCCTGCCCGGTGGATCGCCTGCCGCTGCCGCCATCCATCTGGCCCGTGCGATTACGCGGCGGGCGGAACGCAGCGCGACCGCTGCGGCGGTCGAGGTCGCGCTCAACCCGCAGGCTCTCGCCTATCTCAACCGGCTGTCCGACCTGCTGTTCGTGCTGGCGCGGCGGGTGAATGATAATGGCGCGGGCGATGTCAAATGGGTGCCGGGCGCGTCGCGCTGATCGCGCCGCCATCTGACTCAGCTATGGCACGGCTCGTCCCGCTTGGCCAAATTAACCCTGTTTCTTTGGAATCCATTTAGCTCGCCCCCCGACTTTGCGGCTCATTCGCAATTACGGGGCTGTCCATGCATTTCTATCTCGCGACATCTTTCATCTTCCCGCGCTCGCTGCGCCTGCGTCTTTTCACGCTCTGCTTCATTGCCACCCATTTGCCGCTGCTGGGCTATAGCAGTTGGGGGCTGGCGACCGGGCGGATCGCGCTGACCGAATTTGTCCTGCTGACGCTGATGACGCTCTTCGGCACGGCAATCGCCCTCATTGGCATCGGCGCGCTGCTCAATCCCATTCATGCGCTGGCGGAGACGCTGAATCGCAAGGCGGAGACCGCGCTGCCCGAAATGGGCGATGTGATCCAGACGCTTTATGCCGGGGTGCATCGCGCCGCCAGCACGGCGCGCGCGCAGATCGATGACCTACAGGTCGCAGCGCATGAAGATCCGCTGACCGGCATTGCCAACCGGCGCGGCTTTCTGGCGCAGATCGATACCCTGTCCAAGGACCAACGCCGGGGTTGTGTCGCCATCATCGACATCGACCATTTCAAGCAGGTGAACGATCAGCTGGGCCATGATGAGGGCGACCGGGTGCTGGCCGCCTTTGCCGATCGCCTGTCCGCGCAGTTGCGCCGCGTCGACAAGGTCGCGCGCTGGGGTGGCGAGGAGTTTGTGATCTTCTTCCATGGCGCGGCGGAGGACGAAGCCTGCTGGTCGCTGGCGCGGATCGCCAGCCAGATGCGGCAGGAACCGATCGGCCGGATTCATGGTCGCCCGATCGGCTTTTCCGCCGGGGTATGCCGCTGGACCGGGGACGCGGTGGATGGCGCAATCGCTGCGGCGGACACGGCGCTCTATGAGGCCAAGCAATCGGGACGCGACCGGATTTGTCGTGCTGCGGCGGCGGTGCAGATGGTGTGAGGAGAGGCTATCCCCCTCTCCCCCCAAACCCGTTCGGGCTGAGCCTGTCGAAGCCTTGTCCTGCCTTGCGCAGAAGAAGGACAGCCCTTCGGACAAGCTCAGGGCGAACGGGTTTGGGAAATTCCGATGGTAATGGAAGGATTGTCGCCTGCTTACTCGACGACGCGGGCGGTCCAGGTGGTGATCCAGTGCCAGGCGCCGCGACATTCACCCATGCTGGTCGCTTCGATCAGGCGGAAGCGCTGACCGTCCCAGACATAGGCCTCGCTGCCGCCGCAATCGCCCAGCCCGCGCCTCTTGGCGAAACTGTCGAGGCGCGATTTTTCCGGGGTCCAGCCGACATTGACCAGCATCGGGTGGCCCGCTTCCTCGCTCCAGCCGGGCTTGAAATCGAAGGCGGCGAAGCGGAAGGCGCGGCGGCCCGGCACGCCGGTGGCGATGACCGGCACGGAGGAGAAATTATAGGCACCCGACCCGCAGGGGACGAGGATGAGCGTTTCGGTTTTGGAGAGGCGTTGCAGGTCCAGGGTCTGGTCGCTGCGCATTTCGTCGGTGCAGCCGGTAAATTTGCCGAGCGCGGTCAGTTCCTCACGCCACAGGGCGGCGGGCGCGGGACCGGCGGGGACGAGTGCGCGGCGGATGGCGGGGGTTGCCGGTGCGGGTTTCACAGCCGTGGGGCCAAGCGCGCCGGTCGCGACCAAAGCGGTGGTGGTTCCTGCCCGGCCCTGCCGCGCATCCATATAGCGCAGCGCCGCACCTGCCCCGGCAAGCGAGGGGCGACCATAGAGCTTGGCACCAGCGCGCACTTCCATGGTGGAGCCGCGCGCCATGGCGATGGCGAGGGCCGATGCCTGTGGCCCGCGGATTATGGCTTCGCCGTCGCGGGCGATGGCGCTGGCGATCTTGCGGCCATCGACGGACAGGGTGATGTCGGCCTGGCCCTTGCCCTCGCGGCTGATCCAGACTTCGGCCTGGGCATCGGGTCCGGCGGCGCGGGCGATGCCGATCATCAGCGGAATGTCGGGCAGGTCGCCGCCTTCGGGGAGCAGCGCGACGGCTTCGCAGCGGTTGCGATTGTCGCAGCCGATGGTCCAGTCCTTATAGGTCTCCAGCGCCCCCGGCTTTGGCGCCTGCGCCATGGCCGTAGCCGATCCCAGCGTGACCACCAGCGCGGCCGCGAAAAGTCTGTTTGCCCCCATGTGGTTAACCATAATGGATTTGCTTGGGGAGGGATAGAGTTTCGTTACGGGTCCGTGCTGGACGGTCCACCGGCGTTTGGAGACAGTGTGTTCCCACGCAGGCGGGAATCCAGTTCGACGGCGGGACTGGGTTCCCGCCTGCGCGGGAACACGCAATGTTTCAGCGCAGGCTGAGCATCAGGCCGGCCAGCGCGGCGCTCATGAGGTTGGCGAGGCTGCCCGCGACCAGCGCTTTCAGGCCGAGCTTGGCGATCATCGGGCGCTGGTTGGGGGCCAGGTTGCCGGTCACCGCCATCTGGATCGCGATCGAGCTGAAATTGGCAAACCCGCACAGCGCGAAGGTGACGATGGCAATGCTGGCGGGGGATAGCGTCCCCTGCACCTGCCCCAGATTGATATAGGCGACAAATTCGTTCAGCACGACCTTGGTGCCGAACAGGCCGCCGGCGACCTGCGCCTCCTCCCATGGGATGTTGAGCAGATACATGACCGGCGAAAAGACATAGCCCAGCAGTTGCTGGAAGCTGAGCGTGGGATAACCGAATACGCCGCCAATGCCGCCCAATATGCCGTTCGCCAGCGCGACCAGCGCGACGAAGGCCAGCACCATCGCGCCGACCGCGACGGCGAGCTTCACGCCGGTCTGCGCGCCTTGCGCGGCGGCCATGATGATGTTGGCGGGCTTTTCCTCGTCATGGCTGGCGACCGGCATGGGTTCGCCCGGCGTGCCTTCGGGCAACAGCGCGGCTGGCCCCGCCCCGCTGATCCGCGCTTCGGGCAGGTGAATGTCGGGATCGTCACCCAGCGGCAATTCGCCCTGCACCGGCAGGCGCGTGTCGGGCATCATGATCTTGGCCATCAGCAGCCCGCCGGGCGCGGCCATGAAGCTGGCGGCGAGGAGATAGTCGATCTTGATCCCCATCGAGGCATAGGCGGCAAGGATGGTGCCCGCGACCCCGGCCATGCCACTGGTCATCACGGTGAACAGCTGCGGCGGGGTGAGACCCGCCAGATAGGGGCGGATGACGAGCGGGCTTTCGCTTTGCCCCACGAAGATGTTGGCGGCGGCGCACAGGCTTTCGACCTTCGACACGCCCGTCACCGCCTCGATCGCCCCGCCGACCCAGCGGACGATGAACTGCATGACGCCCAGATAATAGAGGATCGACACCAGGCTGGCGAAGAAGATGATGACCGGCAGCGCGGCGATGGCAAAGCTCGCTCCGCCGATTTCGGGACTGGCGAGCGGGCCGAAGATGAAATTGGTGCCCGCCTGCGCATAGCCGAGCAGATTGGCCACCCCCTTCGACATGCCCGCAATGACCGCGCGTCCGGCGGGAACATAGAGAACCAGCAGGGCAATGCCCGCCTGCAACAGGAAGGCCGCGCCCACGACCCGCAACCGGATGGCGCGGCGGTCGGACGACAGGGCAATGGCGATGGCAAGGATGAGCAAGATGCCCGCAAGACCGATGAGAAGATGCATGAAGGGCTTTCACGGGGAAGGATGGTGGGCGCGACTATATGAGCGGCGTGCGGGCATGGCGAGTCTGAGTTTAGGGATGCGTGATATGCCCGGTCATTGTCACGATATAAATGAGATACTCTCGCTTTTCTGATCGGACGCGCTAGTCTGGGCGCAAGACAGAATCGGATGAGGAGAGCGGGATGACGCAGGCGGGGGCTTTGACGGCCGGGGCGGAATGGCGGCGGTCGCCGGTGCTGCCGATTGCGGCGGGGCTGGGCTATGCCACCAGCGTCATCCATATTTACGGGCTTGGCCCCTATATCGAGCCGATCAGCCAGTCTTTCGGCTGGTCCCGGACGCAGACCACTATCGGGCTGACGCTGGCGACATTGGTGCAGGCGCTGTTCTCCGTGCCGATCGGGCTGATGGTCGACCGGCTGGGGCCGCGTCTGTTCGGGCTGGTGGGGGTGCTGCTGACCTGTGGCGCCTTTGCGATGCTGGGGACGGCGAGCGGCGACAAGACGCAATGGCTGATGCTGTGGAGCCTGCTGGCGCTGGCGACGCTGCCGGTGCAGGCGACGGTGTGGACGAGTGCGGTGGCGACCCGCTTTGCCGCATCGCGCGGGCTGGCCTTTGCCGTGACCCTGTGCGGCGCATCGCTGGCCGCGGCGCTGTTTCCATTGCTGGGTAGCTGGCTGATCGGACGATATGGCTGGCAAACAGCCGCGCCGCTCCAGGCGGCGATCTGGGTGGTGATCGCCTTCCCGATGATCTTCCTCTTTTTTCGCGGCGCGCATGACCGGCGCGGCAAGGCGGCGGTGGAGGCGCGGCCGGCGCTGACCGGGGTGACATTGGGCGAAGGGTTGCGATCGTCCATCTATCACCGGCTGCTGCTGGCCAGCCTGCTCTTCACCTTCACGATCATCGCGCTGGTGGTGCATTTCGTGCCGATCCTGACCGACCGGGGCGCGGACCGGATGGCGGCGGCGGGCGTGGCTGCGCTGGTCGGGCTGTTTTCCGTCATCGGGCGACTGGCGACCGGGCTGCTGCTCGACCGGTTTCGCGCGTCGATGGTGGGGGCGACCGTGTTCCTGCTGCCCGCGATCGGATGCCTGTTGCTGCTGACGGGCGGCGACAGCTGGATGGCGCAGGCGGCAGCGGCGGCGATGGTCGGGCTAACCCTCGGCGCAGAAGTGGATGTGATCGTCTATCTGACCACCCAGCATTTCGGCCTCAAGACCTTTGGCGGGCTTTATGGCGGGCTGTTGATGGCGCTTTCGGTCGGCACCGCCACCGGGCCGCTGGGGGCGTCGGCATTGTTCGATGCAACCGGGGGCTATGGCCCGTTTCTGTGGCTGACCATCGCTTTGATGGCCGGGAGCAGTGTGACGCTGGCCAGCCTGCCCCGCCCGGCGTTCGCGCGGGGCTGACCGGCAAGTCTCAGACGTTTGTCACAAAGGCGAGAGAGAACCAGGAGGACATGGCATCGACCGCCAGCGGCGACAGGCAGATCGCGCGGCGGCGGCGGCTGTTGGGTGAGGTTTGATGTTCGTCCAGGAGGCCGCGCCGTTCCAACACACCGACCTGGCCAACAACGACGCTCATCGACAGGCGCGATTTTTCGCTCAGTTGCTCCAGCGTCAGCGCCCGTCCCTCCAGCCCCGCCTGATAGAGGAGGAGGAGCATGTCCCAGGCAGGGTCGCTGAACAGATTTTGGCCCAGCAAGGTGGCACGCGCCCGCCGCGCTTCGATGTAGCGCGCGAGCGTGGCGAGCTGGCCACCGCCATCGCCATCCAGAACCGCCGCATCCTCCTGCCGCGCATGCACATTGCTGAGACAGCGTTGCAGCGCGACGATGAGGTCGGCCGCTTCCTGGCTGGGGACAATGCTCTCAGGCGGGATATGCGCGGTCATGGAGCGACTTTCGATCAAGTTCGATGCCAATGATGGTGAAGAGCATCAGGGGAATGATCCAGACCGTGTTCAGCCCTTCGTAGATGCGGTCGGAAAAACTCTGGAGCAGCAGCGTCGCCACATGGGACAGCACCGTCATCAGCTGGCAGGCGGAGACCCAGACCGGCCAGTAACGGTGGCTTTGCAGCATCAGCCACAGCATCGCGGCAAAGGTGAACAAATCGACCGTCATCAGCCAATATTGCGTCGCCTGCCACGATCCGGCGAGTTGGGCGGGAATGGTGAACAGCACCGCTGCCACCGAGATGACGACGAAGCGTCGCCCGTCCCGCCCGCCAAACGCCAGCGCGAAAGCGCAGGTCAGAAGCATCAGAAGCCAAAAAGAAGCCGCCAGCATTTGATCACCGGTTGAGAGGGGGGAGAAATCAAACGTTTACCCAATGCCGACGGCTCCACCTGGTCAGGCGACCAGGGTCAGGTGGCGCTGCACATCGTCCTGCACGGGCGCGTCCATCCCCAACGGGCATCCAAAAGCCGTGACGGCATGTTGGCTTTGTTCGATACAGCGGGTCAGCAGCGCTGTCGCGCGGATCATGTCGCTGCGCCCCTCGATAATCTTGGTCGCGCTTTCATGGATGCGCAGGATGATGCGCTGGCTTTCAGCGGCGGTGAGGCCGGAATCCTGGGCAGCGGTGAGGAAGGCGGTGGTCAGCTGCGCGGTGTCGACGAGCGCGACGTCCAGCGCGGCAAAAGCCTGCTTGGTCTGATCGGCGACGGCCTGGGTCTTTGCGGGATCAAGATTAAGCACAAGTCATCTCCTTCGCACGACGCCATGCAGGCGGTGCGTTGTCAGCGTGGCAATGTAGGAAGGATCAGGCCAGCGCCTTGAAGGCCCCGGCAATGAGCAGCAGCAGAGTGACGACACCAACGCCGGTCAGTACGGCGGCGCGGATCATCGCCAATATGCGGCCATCGATACTCAGTTCATTGATCGATCCCCCTAGCGGCGGGCCGAAGGCGAGGATGCGGCGCAGGAGCGTTTTGCGTTCCGTCTGCTCATCCGGCCTGTCCGGCTGAGCGATGGATGACGCAGGACAGGCATCGGAGGCAAGCCGCTGCGTTTGATGTATCAAAGGCTGATATGTGCCACTTTGGGGCTGTGGTTGCTCGAACGAAACGAACAGGCGCGCGGCTTCCTTGCGGGACGGCACGCCGAACTTGCGCAAACTGGTGCGGACGCGCTGATCCACCGTATGCTCCGAGACATGGAGCTGCCGTGCGATTTCTTTAGAATTGAAGCCCTGCGACACCAGCCGCAGGCACTGCTTTTCTCCCTCGCTCAAGGCTGGCAGGGTGTCCGCCACTCCATCGCTCCTCTTGCTTGGACGCTTTTGCCTATGAACGAACCAAAGGCATCAAAAGGCCCAGCCAACGCATATCACACCAGCAAGGTTGCGATTCGGTTTGCGTCACGTCCTAAAGTGACACGACAGGGTGTTGATATGCAACTTAGTTACGTAGGTAGTGGCCACGACTGTCAGGCAGTGGGCTTGCCGTCCTGTTTTGCCTTATGCGCCGCGAGCAAAGCGTCGATCTCGACTATGCGCTGGCGCTGGACCGTGTCCTTGGCCAACCCTTTGAGCCGACATTCGGCCCACAGGGCGCGACGCTCGGAGGTAAGGGCTTTGAGATAGAGGTCGGCCATGGGTCTGTCCTTGGAATGGGAAAAGGGCGGGAGCGTTGTGACGCCCCTGCCCCTCCACCACCGACTATGTCGGCGGTCCCCCTCCCCAGGCAAGCCTGGGGAGGAATTATTTTAGGCCGCTTTCGAGCGGCTCATGCGCTTGCGCTCGTTCGGGTCGAGGTAGCGCTTGCGCAGGCGAATCGTCTTGGGCGTGACTTCGACCAGTTCATCGTCATCGATATAGGCGATGGCCTGTTCCAGCGTCAGCTTCCACGGCGGGGTCAGGCGGACAGCGTCGTCCTTGCCGCTGGCGCGGAAGTTGGTCAGCGCCTTGGACTTCATCGGGTTGACTTCCAGATCGTCGGGCTTGGCATTTTCGCCGATGATCATGCCTTCATAGAGCGCTTCGCCCACGCCGACCATCAGGATACCGCGTTCTTCGAGCGGACCCAGCGCATAGGCATTGGCTTCGCCCGCGCCGTTGGAGATCAGGACGCCATTCTTGCGGCCTTCGATCTTGCCCTTGTGGGGGCCGTATTTCTCGAACAGGCGGTTCATGATGCCGGTGCCGCGCGTGTCGGACAGGAATTCGCCATGATAGCCGATCAGGCCGCGCGAGGGGGCGGAGAAGGTGATGCGGGTCTTGCCGCCGCCCGACGGGCGCATGTCGGTCATTTCCGCCTTACGCAGGTTCATCTTCTCGACAACCGTGCCGGAAAATTCGTCATCGACGTCGATCATGACGGTTTCATAGGGCTCGGTCTTGCCGCCATCTTCATCTTCGCCGAACAGCACGCGCGGGCGGCTGATCGAGAGTTCAAAGCCTTCGCGGCGCATGGTTTCGATAAGGACGCCGAGCTGAAGCTCGCCGCGACCGGCGACCTCGAAGCTGTCCTTGTCGGCGCTCTCAGTCACTTTAACCGCCACGTTCGATTCGGCTTCGCGGGCCAGACGATCGCGGATCATGCGGCTCGTTACCTTGGTGCCTTCACGACCAGCCATCGGCGAATCGTTGACGGCAAAGCGCATCGAGAGGGTTGGCGGATCGATCGGCTGGGCCTGGATCGGCACGGTGACCGACGTGTCGCAGATGGTGTTGGCGACGGTCGCGACCGCCAGACCGGCGAGCGAGATGATGTCGCCAGCCTTGGCTTCATCCACGGGGACGCGATCGAGGCCATGAAATGCCATGATCTTGGACGCGCGGCCGGTTTCGATCACCTTGCCATCCATGTCGAGCGCGTGGATCGCCTGGTTGACCTTCACCGAACCGCTGGTCACGCGACCGGTGAGGATGCGGCCGAGGAAATTGTCACGGTCAAGCAGCGTCACCAGGAAGGTGAAAGGCACGCCGTCGACTTCCACGGCGGGCGCCGGCACATGATCGACGATCTTCTGGAACAGCGGCTTCAACGTACCCGAACGCAGCGTGGGATCTTCATTGGCATAGCCGTTGCGGCCCGACGCGTAGAGGACGGGGAAGTCGAGCTGCTCATCGGTCGCGTCGAGCGACACGAACAGGTCGAACACTTCGTCCAGCACTTCCTGGATACGCTCGTCGGGACGGTCGACCTTGTTGACGACGACGATCGGACGCAGGCCCAGCGCCAGCGCCTTGCCGGTCACGAACTTGGTCTGCGGCATCGCGCCTTCCGACGAATCGACCAGCAGGACGACACCGTCGACCATGGAGAGGATGCGTTCGACTTCGCCACCAAAGTCGGCGTGACCGGGCGTGTCGACGATGTTGATGCGGGTGCCTTCCCACTCGACCGAGGTCGGCTTGGCCAGGATGGTGATGCCGCGCTCTTTTTCGAGGTCGTTGCTGTCCATCGCGCGCTCTTCGACGCGCTGATTGTCGCGGAAGGTGCCGGACTGGCGGAAAAGCTGATCGACGAGGGTGGTTTTGCCGTGATCGACGTGCGCGATGATCGCGATATTACGCAGGGACATGTCTTGCCTTTGGGATATGGGCTCCCCTGGCCGACACGAGGTCACACAGAGGCTTCGGGCGCGCCCCTACAGGAATTGATGCGCCGCGGCAAGGCTTGGGGGTTTGGGGTTGGGGAAGTGATGCGGGGAGCGGGCGGCCGTCCCGCTCCCGCGCCGGATCAATGATTGATGGTGATGATGTTCGTCGACGCAACGCTGCCGTCGAACCACGCCTTGCCGTCCGTCAGATCAAGATGCAGGCCCAGATCCTTGATCGCAGCGGCATCGTCAATGTCGACGCCCTGTTCCTTGAGCAAGCCCAGAAAGCTGTTCATGAAGCGCACGCGCGCCGCAGGACTGGCTTGCAACTTGGTCGTCAGAGTAGCTCTTGCCGTACCCATATCCATATTCCTCTCTGTTCAGCTGCAGTGTTCGAGCATGTTTCCGAAGAAGGCTGCAGCGCGTTCCTTCCCCAAAACCCCTTCGACCCGGTCCATTGTTTTGATGATTTCCTGCGTGCGGTAGGTTTCGAACACGGCCTGCACGCGGGCGGCGATGTGCGGTTTGCGAAGCACTGCATGGCACGTGCTGCACGCACCGGGATAATCCTCGAATTTCGGCATGTCGGCATGGAGCGCCGGATCGAGCCGTTCGATGATGTCGTAAAATTGCGGAAATCCCTCCCGCTTGATCACGCGCAGCAAAAGCGACGCCTCGATTCGCGCCCGGATCAGCGCCAATGGCTCGGTAAATGCATTGCCCATGACCAGACCCGGCGTCGCCCGGTTGAAGGTCGAGCAGCAGGGATAGGTCTTGCCATCCCAGAATATGACAATGTCATGATGGACGCGCCGGTAGCAGGTTTTGACCTTCGGCCCCGTCAGCGCGGCATAATCGACATCCCATTTGGTTGCCCGGCCGGTCTTGGCCACGATCTTGTCGATCAGATGGACATTGGGGACATCGACCAATTCCGGTACGAATTCGCGCAACGTGCCGCCGGGCGTGTCAAATGTGCCGACGATGTAAACGGGAATGTCGTGTGCCGCGCAGGCATGGGCAGCCCGCGTCACCGCGTCCGGTGTGACGAATTCGGCGTGGGACGGGTCGCAACTGATGTTCATCCGGCGCAGGCCGCACGCCGCCATGCGCGCCGCCAAATCCCGTGCTTCCTCCCCGCTTTCGCCCCAGTAGCCAGAACTCGCCACGGTGAAGGGCAAGCCGTGCAGCGCGCAGCGGTCGATCATCGCCAGAAAATCGTCGCGATGCACCATGGGTTCGCCGCCGGTGAAGCCGACCGAGGAAAAATGCTCAATGGCCGCGGCCTGGTCGATCAGGCTTAACGCCTGGTCGATCGGCATCCGTTCGCTACGACCGGGATGACAGCCGTAACAACAGAAATCGCATGACAAAGGGCATGTCATCGTTGTGTTGAGGACAAGAACATCCTTCTCAAGAATGGCGGACCATTCTCTCAAATCTTCATATTCTGACAAAATCCTATCCTCCCCGACGAATATACGCGAAGATCAGTCTGTTATGACGATTTTGGATTTTTTATGGAGCGACCACCGCCAGTATCTCGGCGACTCGAATATTAGCAGTATGACTCTATGCCATCAATTTTAATGATAACTGTATTTCCGTTAACCATAATTAACTGAACGAATATTGTCGGTCATGTTGACGTTTTGATCGTCAAGATGGTGCCAAATCAGCGCGTTAACCGATCATGGCCGTGCAGGATTTTTTCCTGCAGCAAATGCGTCCAGCCAACGCCGTGAGCGACGAGGTGCGAAACAAGCGCGATCGAGCGCTGACGTGGCTTTTCCGTCCCGATGTCCCGATCCATTTGCATCGGGCGCGGGGCCGCGCCATATTTCGGGCCTGTTCCGCATTGAAGATGCAGTGTTATAGTCGCATATAACAGCCGCAAGGAGATAGCATGGCCAGCACCGCGCCCACCACGACCGCAACATCCTCCGGCGATCCGTTCAGCCTGACGCCCCCCGACCCGGTGCCGGTCGTCAGCGCCGAGAGGGCCGCCGGGCTGGTGCCGATCGACGAGGGCAAAAAGTCCAAGCTGGACGAGAAGGTCGATGCCTTTATCGACGATCTGGTGGCGCAGGACGCCAATTCGCCGGCATTTGGCGCTCGGGTCGATCAGCTCACCAATATGGGGCGTAAGGAAATTGCCGAGGCAGCGGGCCACTCCAACCGCTTCCTCGACCGGCCCGTGCGGGCGATGGACAGCGACAGCAAGGTCGGCGCGGACCTGGCCGAACTGCGCCGCACGGTCGAGGATCTGGACCCCGGCAAGCGCGGCAGCCTGACCAGCCGCAAAAAGCTGTTCGGGATCATCCCGTTCGGCAACAAGATGCGCGACTATTTCGACGGCTATAAGAGTGCGCAGAGCCACATCAATTCCATCCTGGGATCGCTGGCCAGCGGCAAGGATACGCTGATCAAGGATAATGCCGCGATCGATGTCGAGCGGCAGAATATGTGGGCGACGATGGGTCGCCTGGAACAGATGATCCATATCAGCAAGACCATGGACGCGCGGCTGGAGGCCAAGGCGCTGGAGCTGGATTCGACCGACCCGACCAAGGCGAAGGCGATCCGCGAGAGCGCGCTATTCTACATTCGCCAGCGCACGCAGGATTTGCTGACCCAGATGGCAGTGACGGTGCAGGGCTATCTGGCGCTCGATCTGGTGAAGAAGAATAATGTCGAACTGGTCAAGGGCGTGGACCGCGCCTCCACCACCACGGTCGCGGCGCTGCGCACCGCGGTGACGGTGGCGCAGGCGCTGGTCGGGCAAAGGCTGGTACTGGAGCAGATCACCGCGCTCAACACCACCACTGCGAACATGATCGATTCGACGGGCGAATTGCTGAAAAGCCAGACCGCGCAGATTCACGAGCAGGCCGCGTCCAGCACGATCCCGATCGAGACATTGCAGCGCGCGTTCCAGAATATCTACGACACGATGGACAATATCGACAGCTTCAAGCTGAAAGCGCTGGAGAATATGAAAACCACGGTGACGACGCTGTCGAACGAGGTCGAAAAGTCCAAGGGCTATATCGCGCGGGCCGAAGGGCAGGCGCAGGCGTCGAAGGAAGCGCGGGCGGACAATCCCTTGCTGAGCGCGATCGAGGGGTGAGGATGAAACATCTCCCGTTCACCCTGAGCGAAGTCGAAGGGGTCGGCCGACCGATAGGGAGGCTACTTCGCTCCGCTCAGTGGAAGGCTTCGACTTCGCTCAGCCCGAACGAGGACGGGGTCCAATGAGCCGTTCCGATCGTGTGCTGGCCGATGCCGAGGCGGTGCTGCGGCGTCATAGCGAGCGCGGGCAGAGCCTGACCGCGCGGGCGCGGCAGCGGCGTAATGCCGGGCTGATCCGCAAGGTCAAATATGCCTTCTGGGCGGTGCTGGCGGTGATATTGGGCAGCGCGGTCGCGGGCTTTGTCGTGCCGCTGGGGACGACCGGCATCATGATCGCGCTGGGCGTGATGATCGCGGCTTTGCTGCTGATCGGCCTGCTGCCGACGGAAACCCGCGTGCGGACCGAGGCGCTGGCGGAAACGCCGCTCACCGCCCTGCCGCTCCAGACCGAAATCTGGCTGGAGAATCAGCGCAAGGCGCTGCCCGCCCCGGCGGTGACGCTGGTGGACAGTATCGGCGTCAAGCTGGAGATATTGGCTCCGCAACTGGAGCGGCTGGGACCGCAAGACCCTGCCGCGCTGGAGGTGCGCAAGCTGCTGGCCGACCATCTGCCCGAACTGGTGACCGGCTATCAGTCGATCCCGCAGCCATTGCGGCGCGAAGAACGCAATGGCCGGGTGCCGGAAAAGCAGCTGGTCGAGGGGCTGGCCGTCATCGACGCGGAAATCGGACGGATGAGCGAGAATTTGGCCAGTGGCGATCTGGACAAGCTGGCGACGCAGAACCGCTTTTTGGAGCTGAAATATCAGGAGGCGAAGGAATTGGGGCAATAGCCCCATCCTTCCCGGATGATCCACCTCACCCTCATCATCGTCGATTTCCTGACCGGGCTGCTGGCGGCGGGCGCATGGGCGCTGGCGTCTGCTGGCGGGGCGATCGCGGCGGTGGTCGGCGGCGGGGTTCTGGGCGTATCGCTGTTCCGGCGCTGGCGGCGCAAGGGTTAACCCCCGCGCACGACCTGCTGCACTATGGCGTCGGACAGGGCTATGTCGAAATGCAGGCCAAAGCGTTTGGCCCGGACCCACACGACATGGGCCATGGCGACAATCCCTTCCGCCTCTATCCTGACGCGATCACCCGCTTGCGGGGGATGATCACAATGGGCAAGCGCGCCCGTTATTGACAGGTCCAATATATGCGCGCGCAGCGGCGTACCGCGCAGGCGCAGCACCACCGGCTCGAACATCTTGTGCCGCGCGGCGATGCGGGGCTTTTGCCCAAGCGGGGCGAGCGAAGCATGGTCGGTCATGATTGGAATCTCCCCGACATCTTCATATTGCAACAGCGAACAACAGCCAATCACCAGAAAGGATCAGGGCGGTATTAACCCTGATTTTCACTGCGGAAGGTGCAGGGGACGATGCTGGCCGGGTCTGGCCGTGCGGCAATACGGCGGAAGCGGGCGAGATAGCCGCCTGCGGTCGGTTTTGGGATGACCTCTTCCAGCCGGAAGCCCATGGCCGCCAGTTCGCAGGCCAGCAGGCGCGGCGGCGTGCCATGCTGTTCCGTAGGACGGTTGGCATCGACCACGATCAGCTCGCCATCCTTTTTGAGTGCGGGGCTGAGATGCCAGAGGAAAGCGTATGGCTCGGCAATCTCATGATACATATGGACCATCAATATGCGGTCGAAACTGTTGACCGGCAGGCGCGGATCTTCCGGCGCACCCAGCTTGACGCTGACATTGTCCAGTTTTTCGCGCGTGATGCGGCGCGATAGCGCCTCGATCACTTCGGGCATGATATCTTCGGCCAATACTCGCCCGCTTTTGCCGACGCGGGTGGCGAGGCGGACGGTATAATAGCCCTCGCCCGCGCCAATGTCCGCCACGGTCATGCCGGGACGGATGCCGGCGCGGTCCATGATGTCCTCCGCCTCATTCACCCGGTCGCGCGCCTCCTCGCTCGACCAGCGGGTCGATACGATCGGGGCGACCGGACGGTGCGCGAGCGGGAAAGGCGCGGCGGCGGGCGCGCGTTCCGTTTCGTTGCCGGGCGACAGGCGATCGCAGGCGGCCAGCAAGGCAAGGACGCCCGCCAGAGCCACCCGCCATGGCATCAGTCGACATCCTCGACATCGATGCTTTCGCCGGTGACCTTCTGGCTCAAGGCAGCGGCCATGAACGGATCGAGCGCGCCGTCCAGCACATCGTCGGGCGCTGTCGATGTGACGCCGGTGCGCAGATCCTTCACCAGCTGATAAGGTTGCAGCACATAGGAACGGATCTGATGGCCCCAGCCAATCTCCGTCTTGGCCGCATATTCGCCTGCGGTCACGGCTTCGCGCTTGGCCAGTTCCGCTTCGTATAACCGGGCCTTGAGCATGTTCATTGCGGTGGCGCGGTTCTTGTGCTGCGATCGGTCATTCTGTGACGCGACGATGATGCCGGAGGGGACGTGGGTGATGCGGACGGCCGAATCGGTCGTGTTGACGTGCTGCCCGCCCGCGCCGGACGCGCGATAGGTGTCGATCTTGAGGTCGCTTTCCTTGACCTCTATGTCGATGTCGTCGTCGATCACGGGATAGACCCAGACCGACGAGAAGCTGGTATGACGGCGCGCGGCGCTGTCATAAGGGCTGATGCGGACCAGGCGGTGGACGCCGCTTTCGGTCTTGGCATAGCCATAGGCATTTTCGCCCTTGATCAGGAAAGTGGCGGACTTGATGCCCGCCTGATCGCCCGCCTGATAATCGACCAGTTCGACCTTATAGCCGCGCCGTTCGGCCCAGCGGCGATACATGCGGCTGAGGATTTCGGCCCAGTCCTGGCTCTCCGTGCCGCCAGCCCCGGCGTGGATTTCCAGATAGGTATCGCTGCCATCGGCTTCGCCCGACAGCAGCGCCTTGATCTTGTCCTCGTCCGCGCGGTCGGCCAGCGCCTTCAGGCCCGCAATGGCTTCGGCCACCATCTCCTCGTCGCCCTCGGCCTCGGCCATTTCGATCAGTTCGGCGGTGTCGGACTTTTCCGAGGCGATCGCGCGGGTCGCGCCGATGGCGCTGTCCAGCCGGGTCCGCTCCCGCATAACCTCCTGCGCCAGCTTCGCATTGTCCCACAGCGTGGGGTCCTCGACGCGCGCGTTCAGCTCGTCGAGGCGACGCAGCGCGCGGTCCCAGTCGAGCGACTGGCGCAGCAGGGCCAGCGCGGCGTCGATGCGATCAATATATTGCAGCGCTTCGGCGCGCATGGGTGGTCTCCGGGTATTGGCTGGCGTGTCAACGCATCAAGCGACCGCCCCTATCCGAGGGCGGCGGATTTGGGAAGATCAATCCTCCCCTGACTGGTGAGGGCTATCGCAGATGAACCCGTACCCACCTAACTCGTCACCCTGAACTTGTTTCAGGGTCCATTTCTCGTCACGAGCGGCGGCTTTTGGCGCATGATGGATCCTGAAACAAGTTCAGGATGACGTTGAGAGATAACGAAAAGTCACATGCGAAAGCCCTGCCCTTGAGGGGGAGGAACTCAATTGGTCGCACGCGTGCAATTTCACAATCCTCCCCGAACGGTGTGGGGTTGATTTCAATAAATCCCGCCCTGATCGGACAGGAAGTCGCTGTCGGTGCGCGCCCTCGTCCGGGCGGCGGCGCGGGTGGCGGCGACTTTGGCCTGTTCCTCGGCTTCTTCCTTGCGGATGGTGCGGCGGGGTTCGGATTCGGGTTTGAAGGCTTCCCAGATGACCGCAGCCTTGGGTTCGCTGGTCGGCCAGGCGCCATAGACGCGCTTGCCCGAACGCCGGTCGATCGCGACCATGCGGATGCCCGCGGGGGCAACGAAGGGCGTCTTTGGCATGGTTTCCAATATGGGGGCCATCGCCGCCTTCCAGATCGGTGCGGCGATGCGGCCGCCCTGCGCCCAGCCGCCAAGGCTGCGCGGTTGGTCGTAACCGATATAGACGCCCGCGACGAGATCGGGCGATCCGCCGACGAACCACACATTGGTCGGGCCGTTGGTGGTGCCGGTCTTGCCGAAGAGCGGGCGGTTGAGGTCGGCCAGCACCGTGGCGGTGCCGCGCTGGACCACGCCTTCGGTGATGTGGACGACCTGATAGGCGGTCATCGGGTTCATCACCTGCTTGCCTTCAAAACCGAAGCGCGGCATCGGCTTTCCGTCCCAATTGGCCGCGTTGCAGCCATCGCAGGCGCGCCAGCGTTCGGGCCAGATCACCTTGCCGCGCCGGTCCTGGACATAGTCCATCACCCGCGATGGGAATTGCCGCCCCTGATTGGCGAGCGTCGCATAGGCGTTGACCATGCGTTCGACCGTGGTTTCGCCAGCGCCCAGTGCGAAGGAGAGATAGGGCTGATAATCGCCGATGCCCATGGTCTTGATGGTGCGGACGACCCGTTCCATGCCGGTCTGGCTGGCGGCGCGCACGGTCATCAGGTTGCGCGATTGTTCGACGCCCCAGCGCATCGTCTGCGGCCCGGCGCTGCCGCCGGAGAAGTTGCGAAAGCATTTCTGACCAAGGCCCGCGCCCTGATAGACGCACAGGGGACCATCGACGATGATCGAGGCCGGGGTCATGCCGCCATCGAGCGCGGCTGCATAGACGAACGGCTTGATGGTGGAGCCGGGCTGGCGCAGCGCCTGGGTGGCACGGTTGTAGCTGGAGAGGCGCGAATCGAAACCGCCCTGCATCGCGCGGATGCGGCCCGAATGGACTTCCTCCACCACCATGCCGCCCGATACTTCGGGGATGGAACGCAGCGCCCAGCTTCCCCCGTTGCGCGCGACCACGATCAGGTCGCCGGGCTTCATCGCGGAGAAGGCAGGACCGCCGGTCTTGCGATAGGGGGTCTGCGCGGCGCTGGCGGGGAGCGTGCCGGTGCTGCCGTCGGAAAAGCCAAGCTGGGCGTCGGTCGATGTGCGGCTGACGACCACGGCGACGCGCCATTCCGCATAATCGACGTCGATATAGCTGGCGGCCAGTTCCCGCTCCCAGCCCTTGTCGATATTGATATGGCCGACCGGACCGGACCAGCCGCGCCCGGCGTCAAAGCGCAGCAGCCCGCCGCGCAGGGCATTCTGGGTACTCTCCTGCACCACCGGATCATAGGGGCTGCGCACCCACAGGCCACCGGCATAGATGCTGTTGGGACCATCGCTCGCCTTTTCCCCAAACAGGGCGATCAGGCGACGGCGCACCTCTTCCATATAATAGCCGCCCGCCCGCGCATCAAAGCCGGAGCCGTGCATCGCGACTGTGCCAAGCGGCTGGGCCATCGCCGCGTCACGCTGGGCGGGCGTGATCCAGTTGCTCTTGACCATTTCGCCGAGCGCCCAGTTGCGCCGGTCGATCGCGCGGGCATGGCCGGTCGGGCTTTCGGGGCGGTAATTGGCCGGACCCTTGGGCAGGATCGACAGATAGGCCATTTCGTGGAGTTGGAGGTCGGCCACATCCTTGTCGAAATAGGCGCGGGCGGCGGCCTGCACCCCATATGCGTTACGACCGAGGAATATCTGGTTGAGATAGAGTTCGAGGATCTGCTGCTTGGTCAGCACATTTTCCATGCGCCAGGCCAGGATCATCTCCTTCACCTTGCGCGTGGGCGAATATTCGTCGCCGATCAGCAGATTCTTGGCGACCTGTTGCGTGATGGTAGAGCCGCCACGCGCGCGCTGGCCGGAGCCGAGCTTGCTGGCATAATCGACCACGGCCCCTGCAAAACCGGGGAAATCGACGCCATGATGGTCGAAGAAAGTCTTGTCCTCCGCCGCCAGATAGGCGTGGATCAATTGCGGGGGGTAATCGCTGAATTGCAGCTGGACGCGCCGTTCGCGGGCATAGCTGTGGACCGGCTGGCCATTGATATCGCGCACGATGGTGGGCAACGGCGGCTCATATTCCAGCAAGGTCGCCGCGTCCGGCAGGCCGCGCGCGAAGATCAGCCAGAATAGCGCGCAAAAGAGCAGGAAGCCGCCCAGCAGGATTGCCGCCCAGCGGAACAGGCGGCGCTGCCAGAGCGGGCGCAGACGGTCCAGCACGCCGCCAGCGTCGCGGCGCAGGCGATAGGCGAAGGACGATGCGGGCGGATTGGAACGGGCCTCTTCCATGACGGATCAGGCTCTAAGGTCAAATTGCGACTAAGGCCAGTGCTGTGATCAACGAACGGTCGATCGTGATGTCATAGAATGTATGCGCCTAACCCAACGCCGTTCGCCCTGAGCTTGTCGAAGGGCTGTACTTCCTGCGAAGAGAGAAGAAGGACAAGGCTTCGACAGGCTCAGCCCGAACGGGGTTGAGGGTGAATGAATATCTCCTAGTGGCGGTAGCAATCAGCCCCCCGTCGTCCCCCCGTGCATGGCAAGCTTGCGGGCGAAGTGGACCTCGATCGCGCGGGCCACGCCGCGGGCGATTTTTTGCTGGCCTTCGCGCGAGGCGAGGAAGGCGGCGTCGTCGGCATTGCTGATATAGCCGGTTTCGAACAGGACCGAGGGCGTGTCGGGCGCTTTCAACACCATCAGCGAGGCGAAGCGGTGATAGGCGCTGCGGAACGGGACATAGGGCGATGCTTCGCGCTGGAGCAGGCGGGCGAAACTGGCCGAGATGTTCATCGATTCGCGCTGGGTCAGGTCGATGAGGATCGAGGAGACGTCGCCCGACTGGCCGCCAAGGTTCACGCCATTGATGATGTCGGCCTTGTTTTCGCGCGCGGCCAGCCGTGCCGCTTCGCGGTCGGAGGCGGTTTCGGACAAGGTATAGACGGTCGCGCCATGGGCTTCGGCATTTTCCGCCGCGTCGGCATGGACCGAGATGAACAGGTCCGCCCCCAGCTTGCGGGCGATGCCATAGCGTTCCTGCAACACGAGATATTTGTCATCGTCGCGGGTCAGCGCCACGCGGACGCGGCCGGACTTGACCAACTGGTCGCGGATCGCCTGGGCAATGGCGAGGGTGACGTCCTTTTCGCGCTTACCATTTTCCTTGTTGATCGCACCTGGATCATGGCCGCCATGGCCTGCATCGATCACGATCAGCGGGCGGGCGCCGTCGCGCGCACCTTCGACGGGCGGCAGCGCGACGCCGCGCGCCATCGACGGGATCGGCACGGTGATGGAATGGAGCCGCTTTTGCGGCCGGGCGCTCATATTGGCTGGCGCGTCAAAGCTGGTGCGACCCCGGCCCACCGCCGTGCGAAACGCGCTGTCGGTTGCGCCCTTGAGCGAGAAACTCAGCGATTTGCCGTCGGGCGCGATCTGGGCGTCGCCCAGCGTCGCGGGGCTGGAAAGGTCTAGGACTACGCGGGCCGTGCCTTCGCTCAACTGACCCTGTCGCACGGCGGCGATCGCGCCATTGCCGGGGGCAAACTGGCCGCGACCGACCTGCGCGCCACTAATGTCGAGAGCGATCCGGCGTGGCGTGTCGAGCAGGAAGGCGGACGCGCCATCGACCCGATCATCGAAGCGGACGATGACGCGATCATCGCGCACGTCGACGGCATAGATGCCGCCAGCGCTGCCGGGCGCTGCCATCGTCAGGGTGCTTGCAAGGGCAAGGCTCTGCAACATGCGCCGTTTGTGCATCGCATCGATGCGGACCGTCCAGCCAAATGTCATGCGCTTATCCGTTCAGCGTCCCCACGCTAAACCCCGGATTAAGCACAGCCTGTTGTGGCTCCGTAAAATGAGAGGGTTAATATGATTTTCAGTACGAGTGGTTGTGGGAATGGGCTTCGCCCATTCGTGCCGCACCAGCCCACTCCCCCACCCGGCCTCCCACAGTATATCCTGATTGGGCGGGCTGGTGCGGTCCACAAAAGTCGAAGCATAATATTTCAGGCAGCCGTTGCCCCGTGGGTCTTTGACTGCTACCCATTCACATTCCCGCAAGACTTGCCTGTTTCATGGCGGCGATGCGGGGCATCAAGAGAGGCATCGGCGCGCACTCTGCGCGCCAAAGGATGCCAGTAACAGGTTGACGCTGCATGAGGCATGAATTCCATTCCACGCTTGCCCCGGTAACGGGCGATGCGGCGTGGATGGTCCGGCCCGGCGATTTGTCCGGCCCTGCCGACGCAGCAGACACGCAACATTTCCTTCAAACCTGGACGACGCCGCAACCCGCGCCCCTTTCGGCGCGCGCGTGGTCGTCCCTTCACTATCGCGTGGCGGCGCGGCCCAGTGCCGCAGCCCGTCCACGCCGGAGACCATTACATGACAATGCGTATGCTGATCGATGCGCGCCACCGGGAAGAAACCCGTGTCGCGGTCGTCAAGGGTAACCGGATCGAGGAATTCGACTTCGAGTCCGCTGAGCACAAGCAGCTCAAGGGCAATATCTATCTGGCCAAGGTAACGCGGGTCGAACCCTCGTTGCAGGCCGCCTTCGTCGACTATGGCGGCAACCGCCACGGCTTCCTCGCTTTCAGCGAAATCCATCCCGACTATTATCAGATCCCGCGTGAGGACCGCGAAGCGCTGTTGCGCGAAGAACGCGCCCATGCCGAGGAAGAGGCCGCGCTGCGCGCCGATTTCGACGATGAGGATGACGAGGACGGCGAAGGCAGCGTCGAGACCGTCGAGGCGACCCATCATCATGATGATGAAGATGGCCATGACGAGCAGGATGGCGGCGAGCAGCCCGAAGGCGGCGAGACCGAAGGCAATGGCGGGCGCGGCAATGGTCGCGGGCGTGGCCGTGGCCGGGGTGGCGATGATGCCGCCGACGAACTGCGCCGCAAGCGCATGGCGCTGCGCCGTCGTTACAAAATCCAGGACGTCATCAAGCGCCGCCAGGTGCTGCTGGTCCAGGTCGTCAAGGAAGAACGCGGCAACAAGGGCGCGGCGCTGACCAGCTATTTGTCGCTGGCCGGTCGTTACTGCGTGCTGATGCCAAACACGTCGCATGGCGGCGGCATTTCCCGCAAGATCAGCAATGCGGCGGACCGCAAGCGGTTGAAGTCGATCATCGCCGACATGGCGCTGCCTTCGTCCATGGGCTGCATCGTGCGTACCGCCGGCCTGCAACGCACCAAGGTCGAGATCAAGCGCGACTTCGACTATCTCGCCCGGCTGTGGGACGAGATTCGCGAAAATACGATGAAGTCGGCAGCGCCTGCGCTGATCCATAATGACAGCGACCTCATCAAGCGGGCGATCCGCGATATCTACAATAAGGATATCGAGGAAGTCATCGTCGAGGGCGAGCATGGCTACAAGGCCGCCAAGGACTTTATGCGCCTGCTGATGCCCAGCCACGCGCGCAAGGTGAAGGGCTATGCCGACGCGGTGTCGCTGTTCCAGCGCGCGGGCGTCGAGGATCAACTGGCCGCCATGTACAACCCGGTGGTGCAGCTGAAATCAGGCGGCTATCTGGTCATCAACCCGACCGAGGCTTTGGTGTCGATCGACATCAACTCCGGCCGCTCGACCCGCGAACATGGTATAGAGCAGACCGCCGTTGCGACCAATCTGGAAGCGGCGCGCGAGATTGCACGCCAGCTGCGCCTGCGCGACATGGCGGGCCTTGTCGTCATCGACTTTATCGACATGGAGGTGAACTCCAACATCCGTAAGGTCGAGAAGGCGATGAAGGACGCGCTGAAGGACGATCGCGCGCGCATCCAGGTCGGCCGGATTTCGGGCTTTGGCCTGATGGAAATGAGCCGCCAGCGCCTGCGCACCGGCGTTCTGGAAGCATCGACCCGCCAATGCCCGCATTGCGAAGGCACAGGTCTGGTCCGCACGGCTTCTTCGGCTGGCCTGTCCGCGCTGCGGATGCTGGAAGAGGAAGCGGCGCG
Source organism: Sphingobium sp. FG58 (assembly GCF_057809055.1). Classification (NCBI taxonomy): domain Bacteria; kingdom Pseudomonadati; phylum Pseudomonadota; class Alphaproteobacteria; order Sphingomonadales; family Sphingobiaceae; genus Sphingobium; species Sphingobium sp. FG58. The sequence continues at coordinate 320,576 of NZ_JBMDJF010000003.1, forward strand.
GGGTCGCGGCAACGTCATCACGCTGCGCGCCAGCCAGGAAGCGGCTTTCTACGTCCTCAACAACAAGCGTCGCGAACTGGACGAAATCGAGCAGCGCTATGGCGTCAGCATCGTCGTCCTGCCCGATGGCGAGGTTGAAGGCGCGCGCATGTCGGTCGAGCCGAGCGGCCCGCGTCCCGAACGTGTCGTGACCTACGCCCCGATGGATCAGGATGACGACGATCTCGACCTGATCGAGGAGGAAGAGGAAGAAGAAGAGGCGCAGGCCGAGGACGAGGAAGAGGTCGTTGCCGAGCGTGAGCCGCGTGGCGACCGCGAACAGGGCGACCGGGGCGAGGATCGCGATGGCAATCGCCGACGCCGTCGCCGTCGTCGGCGTCGTGGTGGCCAGCGCGACGACAATCGCGTCGAGGGTGAAGCCGGGGAAGAAGCCGAAGCTGGTGCCGAAGCCACGGATGCCGAAGAAGGCACTGCGGAGGACAGCGAAGGCGAGGCCGAAGTCACTGCAACCACCGCCGAAACCGAGGAAGAGGGCGCTGCCCGTCGTCGTGGCCGTCGGGGTCGCCGTGGCGGTCGTCGTCGTCGCGAAGGTGGTGAAAATGCTGCCGAAGCGGGTGCAGAAACCGTGGATGCTGAATCGGTTATCGAGGACGCGCCCGTGGTCGAGGATGCCACTGTTGAGGAGGCTCCCGCCGAGGAAGCCCCCAAGACCCGCCGTCGTCCCCGCGCCCGCAAGCCCAAGGCCGACAGCGCGCCGGTGACCGAAGCACCCGTGACCGAAGCGATCGCCGAGGAAGCGCCGGTTGAGGTCGCAGTCGAAGCCCCTGCCGAGACCGTGGCCGAGGCCGCACCCACCAAGCCCCGCCGTGGTCGTCGCACCAAGGCGCAGATCGAGGCTGACGCCGCCGCGGCGGAAGCCGTCACCGTCGAAGCGCCGGTAGCAGAAGAAGCGCCTGCCAAGCCCAAGCGCAACCGGCGCAAGAAGGCCGACGTCGCGGTGGAAGCAGAAGCGGCACCTGCCGTCGAAGCTCCTGCCGTTGTCGAGGAAGCCCCGGCTGCCGAAACAGTGGCAGCGGAAAGCGAAGCCGAAGGCGTCAATGAAGACGGCTCGCCGCGTCGCGGCTGGTGGCAGCGCACCTTTGGCCAATAAGGCCGGAGCGTAAGCCCATGAAAAAACGCCGCTGCTCGTCCGGTCATATCCGGTGCGCAGGGGCGTTTTTCGTTCGGGCCGACGCTTCACCGGCGGTTCATGGCCTGCATGGCAGTGGCGGCGCGTGATGGTCCGACTGTTCCGATGGCTTGCCCTGCTGCTGGGCGCGTTCATGCTGATGGCGCGCCCGGCGCTGGCGCAGAGCATCTTGCGCGATGCCGAGACCGAAGCCTTCATGGCCGACATGTCCGGGCCACTGGTCAAGGCGGCGGGGATGGACCCGCGCAATGTCCAGGTGCTGGTGATCAACGATCCCGAAATCAACGCCTTCGTCGCGGGCGGCCAATATGTGTGGGTGCATAGCGGGCTGATCGCGCAGGCCGACAATGTGAACCAGTTGCAGGGCGTGGTGGCGCATGAACTGGGGCATATAGAGGGTGGCCATGTCGTCCGTTTTGGCGAAGGGATTCGCGAGGCGACCGGCGTCACGCTGCTCAGCCTGGTGCTGGGTGCCGCGGCCATCGCGGCTGGCGGTGCGGAAGCGGGCATGGGCATTATGGGCCTGGGCCAGCAGGCGGCGATGACCAAATTCCTGGCCTTTTCGCGCGGGCAGGAAAGCTCCGCCGATCTGGCGGGGGCGCGCTATCTGAGCGCGGCGGGCCTCAGTGGCCGGGGCAGCCTGGAATTTTTCAAGAAGCTGCAAAATCAGGAATATCGCCTCGCGATCCCGCAGGACAATAGTTATGGCCGCACCCATCCGCTGTCCGGCGAACGCATCAATGTGCTGCGCGAGGTCTATACGGTCGATCCCGCGTGGGACAAGCCGGTCGACCGGGGGCTGGAGCAGCGGTTCGAGCGGATCAAGGCCAAGCTGGTCGGCTTCGTGTCCGAACCGACGCAAACCTTGCAAAAATATCCCGAAAGCGACCAGTCGATCCCGGCCCATTATGCCAGAGCCTATGCCTGGCATAAAAGCGCCTATCCGCAGCGCGCCCTCTATGAGGCTGATGCACTGCTGGCGGCGGCCCCGGACGATCCCTATTTTCTGGAACTGAAGGGCCAGATATTGCTGGAAAGCGGTCGCCCCAAGGATGCGGTTGCGCCGCTGCGCGAGGCGGTGCGGCTGACCAACCAGCCGCTGATTTCGGTGCTGCTGGCCCATGCGTTGATCGCGACCGAGGATGAGGCGAATTTTGCCGAGGCCGAGCAGGTGTTGCGGCTGGCAGTGGCGCGCGACCGGGAAAATCCCTTCGCCTGGTATCAGTTGGGCGTCGTCTATGAACGGCGCGGCGACACGCCCCGCGCGGCGCTGGCGACGGCGGAACGCTATGCCATGATCGGCGAACATCCGATGGCGCTGCGCAGCGCCGACGCGGCGATGCAGGGGCTGAAACCCGGCACAGTTGACTATCTGCGGGCGCAGGATATCGCCATGGTATCGCGCGCCGCGATCGAGCAGCAGCGGAAGAAACGATAAGATGACGCAGCAAAACCGGCCGACATTCCGCACGGCCCTTTCCAACAGGATGATCCAGATGACCCTTGGCGCTTTCGCCTTTATCGCGGCGGCCGCCGGGACCGCACTGGCCGTGCAGGCTCCCGCTGGCGTGACTGCCACGGACAAGAGCGCGATCGAAAAAATCGTCCGCGACTATATTCTTGAACATCCTGAAATCATCCCGCAGGCGATTGAGAAATTGCAGGCGAAGCGGATGTCGGGGACGATTTCCGACAATCGCGCGGCGCTGGAAAAACCCTATGCCGGGGCGTGGGAAGGCGCGGCCAATGCCGACGTCACCGTGGTCGAATTTTTCGACTATGCCTGCGGCTATTGCCGCGCGTCGCTGCCCGATCTTGCGAAGCTGGTCGGGTCGGACACGAAGGTGAAGGTCGTGTATCGCGAACTGCCGATCCTGTCTGAAGAAAGCAGTGACGCGGCCAAAGTATCGCTGTTGGCGGCCGAGCGGGGCCAATATATGGCCTATCACAAGGCGCTCTATGGCGCGGGCAAGGTGACGCGCGATACGATCGTCGCGGCGGCGGCAAAGGCTGGGATCAGCAAGGCTGACGCGGAAGCCGCGATCACATCGAGCAAATATGACGCCGAAATCCAGTCCAACATCGCGCTTGCCCAGAAATTGCAGGCGAGCGGCACGCCGACCTTCGTGATCGGCGACCAGGTGCTGAACGGCGCGGTCGGCTTCGACGCGCTAAAGGGCGGCGTGGCGGCGGCGCGGGGGAAGTAAATGAGTCATCCTCCCCTTTAAGGGGAGGTGGATGGCCGAAGGCCAGCCGGAGGGGTGTCGCGCCATCGAGAGGGTGACACCCCTCCACCACCAGCTTCGCTGGCGGTCCCCCTCCCCTTTAAGGGAGGAATTATCATGACGGAACGAGACGCGCTCCACCATTGACTTCCCCCCCCCATTTGCCTATCGGACGCCCCCTGAACATGCGGCCGCTGCTTTGGCGGCCCTTTTTTGTCACGCCCGATTCTCTAGTTGTTTTTTGAGGAATGAACGATGAAGCGCACTTTTCAGCCGAGCAATCTGGTTCGGAAGCGCCGTCACGGTTATCGCGCCCGCATGGCGACCCCCGGCGGCCGCAACATCATCCGCGCCCGTCGTGCGCGCGGCCGCAAGAGCCTGAGCGCCTGATCGAAGGGCCGCCTTCGGCTGCGCCTGCCATCATGGGCAAGCGGGCCGATTTCCTGGCGGCCAATCGCGGCAAGCGCGCACCCATGCCGGGATTCGTCCTGCTGGTGCGCGAACGCGACGATGGCGATCCGGCGATGCGCTTTGGCATCACGGTCACGAAAAAGATTGGCGGCGCCGTCATCCGTAACCGGATGAAGCGCCGCTTTCGCGTTCTCGCACGCGAATTGCTGCCGCTGCATGGCTATGCCGGTGCCGATCATGTGCTGATTGGCCGCGACGGTGGCAAGGAACGCGATTTCGCCCTGCTGCGCACCGAACTGGAAAAGGCGCTGCGCAAGATTGCGCGCGCGCCCTTGTCCGGCGATGCGCCAGCGCGCAACGGGCCGCGTGCCGGTCATGGCCGGGGCAAGGGCAAAGTCGGCAAATGATCGCCCGCATCCTGATCCTGATCGCGCGCTTCTGGCAGATCGGCCCTTCGCGCATCCTGCCCCCTTCCTGCCGTTATGCCCCATCCTGTTCGGAATATGCGATCCAGGCCGTGCGCAAATATGGCGCGATCAAGGGTAGCTGGCTGGCGGGTAAGCGGCTAATGCGATGCCACCCATGGGGCGGTTCGGGCTATGACCCGGTCCCCTGACACAGATATAAGACGGCGGAGCCGAACAACGTGGACGACAAGAAGAATATTATTCTGGCGGTGCTGCTGACCGCGGCGATCCTGTTCGGCTGGCCCTATGTTTCGACCTATTTCTTCCCGGCGGCCAATCCGCCCGCAACGAAGATCGAAGGTGGCAAGACGACAGCGGTCGCCAACCCCGCAGCGGACCCGGCCGCCGACAGTGTAACCGCGATTCGCGACCGCGCGCTGGTGCTGAAGGAAAGCCCGCGCATCCCCATTCGCACGCCCAAGCTGGACGGGTCGATCAACCTGAAGGGCGCGCGCATCGATGACATCGTGCTGCCGACCTATAGCGAGACGATCGCCAAGGATTCGCCTGCGGTGCGCCTCTATTCGCCTGCCGGTACGCAGGACGCCTATTTCGCCGGTTTCGGCTGGCAGGGCGAAGGGCTGAAAACGCCCAACAAGGATACTGTCTGGACCGCGCAGGGCCGCGAACTGACCCCGACGAGTCCCGTTACGCTCAGCTGGAATAATGGTGCTGGCCAGACGTTCGAGATTCGCCTGAGCGTCGATGAAAATTACATGATCTCCGCCGCGCAGAAAGTGTCGAACAGCGGCAACGGCGCGGTGGGTGTGAAGCCCTATGGCTATATCAGCCGCAGCAGCATCCCCAAGGACCCCGATACCTGGACCATCCATATCGGCCCGATGGGCGTGTTCAACAATGCGGCCAATTATGATGTGAACTACAAGGATCTGGACGAAGGTCCGTCCACCCGCGATTTCCAGTCCAAGGGCGGCTGGATCGGCTTTACCGACAAATATTGGTTGTCGGCGCTGGTGCCGGGCAAGGATGCCGACGTCGCGGCGCAGTTCCGCAAAGGGGCTGGCACCCAATATCAGGCCGATGTCGCGCTCCATTCGACGATGCTGGCGCCGGGCAAGGCAGTCACGCAAACGCTGCGCCTGTTCGTCGGGGCCAAGGAGGTCAAGACGCTCCAGGCCTATGAGCGTGACGGCGTCAAGCTGTTCGACCGCGCGATCGACTGGGGCTGGTTCTACTGGTTCGAGCAGCCGATTTTCGCGCTGCTGCACTGGCTGTTCGAGACGCTGGGCAATTTCGGCGTGGCGATCATCTGCCTGACCTTCGTGGTGCGCGGCCTGATGTTCCCGGTCGCTCAGCGCCAGTTCGCCAGCATGGCGGCGATGCGCGCGGTGCAGCCCAAGATGAAGGCGCTGCAGGAAAAATATAAGGACGACAAGCCCAAGCTCCAGCAGGAGATGATGGCGCTGTACAAGACGGAGAAGGTCAACCCGCTGGCCGGGTGCCTGCCGATCTTCATCCAGATCCCGATCTTCTTCGCCCTCTACAAGGTGCTGATGCTGACGATCGAAATGCGGCACCAGCCCTTCATCCTGTGGATCAAGGATCTGTCCGCGCCCGATCCGCTGCATATCCTGAACCTGTTTGGCCTGCTGCCCTTCACCCCGCCATCCTTCCTGGCGATCGGCGTGCTGGCGGTGCTGCTGGGCATTTCGATGTGGTTGCAGTTCAAACTGAACCCCGCGCAGATGGACCCGATGCAACAGCAGATCTTCTCGATCATGCCCTGGATGATGATGTTCATCATGGCGCCGTTCGCGGCGGGCCTGCTGGTCTACTGGATCACCAACAACTGCCTGTCGATGGCGCAGCAATGGTGGCTGTATCGGCGCCACCCCGTGCTGAGTACGGCGGTCGCGAAGTAGACAGGGCCAAATCTAAAGTCCCCGTTCGTGCTGAGTAGGGACTGAGCGAAGTCGAAGGCCCGTATCGAAGCATCGCGCGGCCTTCGGCCCTTCGATACGCCGCTTCGACTGCGCTCAGCGGCTACTCAGGGCGAACGGAGATATATATGACCGAACAAGACAATACCGACCTGACGGAAGAAGCGCGCAAGACCTTTTCCGGGCCGATCACCTTCCTGAAATCCGCGCCGACGCTGGAGTTCCTGCCGGATATGGCGGTGAACGAAGTGGCGTTTGCGGGCCGGTCCAATGTCGGCAAATCATCGCTGCTCAACGCGCTGACCAACCGCAACAATCTGGCCCGCACGTCCAACACGCCGGGGCGGACGCAGGAACTGAACTTCTTTGACGTGGGCGAGCCGCTGCGCTTTCGCCTGGTCGACATGCCCGGCTATGGCTATGCCAAGGCCCCCAAGGATGTGGTGCGCAAATGGAAGTTCTTGGTGAACGACTATCTGCGCGGGCGCGCGGCATTGAAGCGGGCGCTGGTGCTGATCGACAGCCGCCATGGCATCAAGGAGGTCGATACCGACATGCTGGACATGCTGGACGGCGCAGCGGTGAGCTATCGCATCATCCTGACCAAGGCGGACAAGATCAAGGCGTCGGAACTGGCGGCGGTCACCGAACAGACTGCACTAGCCATCCGCAAGCGGCCCGCCGCCCATCCCGACATCATCGCCACCTCCGCCGAAAAGGGCATGGGTCTGCCCGAACTGCGCGCGGCGGTGCTGGAAGCGGTGACGATCGGATAAAAGGTCCACGCGAAGAATTTTCTCCTGCGAGGCAGGGCTATTGCGTATGGCTTTCCGTTATCCACAAACGTCATGCTGAACTTGTTTCAGCATCCATCATGCCCCAAAAGCGGCTGTTCGTGACGAGAAACGGATCCTGAAACAAGTTCAGGATGACGATGAAGGACGGGACAGTTTCATATTCGATAGCCCTGCTCACAACGGCGAGATGCCTGGACAGTCTCGATCGAACTGCATTTAGGAATTGACCATGGCCGACGACGATTATGTCTATGACGAAGCGACCGGCGAGTGGATCAGCGCCGCCGATGCGGCACAGGCCGACAGTGAGCCGAACAGTGTCGAAGTGCGCGATTCGGTTGGCAATGTGCTGGCCGATGGCGATCAGGTGACGTTGATCAAGGACCTGACGGTCAAGGGCGCGGGCCAGACGCTGAAGCGCGGAACGCTGATCAAATCGATCCGGCTGACCGGGGACGCGCAGGAAATCGACTGCAAGTTTGACGGGATCAAGGGGCTGGTGTTGCGCGCCGAATTTGTGCGCAAGCGGTGATCGAGAGCCGCGCCCGCAGGATCGCGCGGTGGGTGCTGGCGCTGGCCTATCTGGTTGCGGGGGTCGCGCATTTGCGGTCGCCCGGCGGCTTCATCGCGATCACGCCGGGCTGGGTCCCCTACCCTGCGACGGTGATTTTCCTGACAGGGATGGCCGAGATCGCCGGGGCGGTCGGGCTGATGGTGCCGCGGTTGCGCAAGGCAGCGGGCCTTGGTCTGGCGCTCTATGCGCTGTGCGTGTGGCCTGCCAATATCAACCATGCTGTCCATGATATAGCGATTGGCGGCGTGCATCTGGGCTGGTCCTATCATGGCCCGCGCCTAGCATTGCAGCCGGTGATCATGTGGTGGGCGCTGTGGGCGGCCCATGTCATCGACTGGCCCTTTACCCGGCGGGACTAGCCAGCGATTGTCTTTCCGGTTCAGCGCCCTACTGTGCGCCCTTTCCTACTGAAGAGTGTGAGAGAGCATGATGACCCGGCATCTTCCCTGGATAGCAGTCGCGATCATCGGCGCAGTGGCGCTGGGCGTCGTTGCGGTGTCGCGGGGCGAGGCGGTCAATGCGCTGTGGATCGTCGTCGCGGCGGTCAGCTGCTTTCTGGTCGCCTATCGCTACTATGCGCTGTTCATCGCGCGCCAAGTGATGCGGCTCGATCCGTCGCGGCCCACCCCGGCGCTGCGCCGCGCCGATGGGCTGGACTATGTCGCGACCGATCGCACGGTCCTGTTCGGCCATCATTTCGCAGCGATTGCGGGCGCGGGTCCGCTGGTCGGGCCGGTGCTGGCGGCACAGATGGGCTATCTGCCCGGCACATTGTGGATCATCGTCGGCGTCGTATTGGCGGGCGCGGTGCAGGATTTCATGATCCTGTTCATTTCCATGCGCCGTGACGGCAAGTCGCTGGGCGAACTGATCCGCATGGAAATGGGGCAATGGGCCGGGACGATCGCCCTGTTCGGTGCGTTCATGATCATGGTCATCATCCTGGCGGTGCTGGCGCTGATCGTGGTCAAGGCGCTGGCCGAGAGTCCGTGGGGCATGTTCACGGTCGCCGCGACCGTGCCGCTGGCGATGGTCATGGGGGCTTATACCCGCTGGATCAGGCCGGGGCGGATTGGCGAAGTGTCATTGCTGGGGCTGGTCGGTTTGCTCGCCGCAATCGTCTATGGGCAGGCGGTGGCGGCGTCGCCCTTCTGGGGACCGGTGTTTACCTTCACGCCGCTGACGCTCTGCTGGATCTTGATCGGCTATGGTGCGGTCGCGTCCGTGCTGCCGGTGTGGCTGCTACTGGCGCCGCGCGATTATCTATCCACCTTCCTCAAGATCGGGGCGATCGCGGCGCTGGCGGTCGGCATCGTCATCATGGCGCCGCCGCTGAAAATGCCTGCGCTGACGCAGTTTGTGGATGGCGGCGGGCCGGTATGGGCGGGCGGCCTGTTTCCCTTCCTGTTCATCACCATCGCCTGCGGCGCGGTGTCGGGCTTCCATGCGCTGATTTCCAGCGGCACCACGCCCAAGCTGATCGCCAGTGAGGCCCATGCCCCGGTGATCGGCTATGGCGCGATGCTGATGGAGGCGTTCGTGGCGATCATGGCGCTGGTCGGTGCGTCGATCCTGGACCCCGGCATCTATTTCACGATGAACAGCCCCGCCGCACTGATCGGCACCGATGCGGCCAGCGCGTCGGCAGCCGTCACTGCGATGGGCTTTCCGATCTCGCCCGACCTCATCACCCAGACGGCGAAGGATGTCGGCGAACATAGCATCATCAGCCGCGCGGGCGGCGCGCCGACGCTGGCGGTCGCGATGGCGGAGATATTCAGCCATGTCGTCGGCGGCCCGGCGATGAAGGCTTTTTGGTATCATTTCGCGATCCTGTTCGAGGCGCTGTTCATCCTGACCGCCGTGGACGCAGGGACGCGCGCCGGGCGCTTCATGTTGCAGGATCTGATCGGGCTGGCGGTGCCAAGCTTCAAGGAGAGCAAGGGCCATATGCCGGGCATCGTCGCCACGGCGCTGACGGTCGCGGCCTGGGGCTTTTTCCTGCACCAGGGGGTCACCGATCCGCTGGGCGGGGTGAATACGTTATGGCCGGTGTTCGGGATTTCCAACCAGATGCTGGCGGCGATCGCGCTGATGCTGGGGACGGTGGTGCTGTTCCGCATGAAGCGCGACCGCTATGCTTGGGTCACGATGATCCCGACCGCCTGGTTGCTGGTCTGCACTTTGTCAGCGGGATGGCTGAAGCTGTTTTCGGCTGATGCCAAGGTCGGTTTCCTGGCCCATGCCGCCAAATTCAGCGCGGCGGCGCAGGCGGGCGAGGTGCTGGCCCCGGCAAAGTCGATGGCGCAGATGGAGCGGATCATCTTCAACGACCGGGTCGACGCGGCACTCGTCGCGCTGTTCCTGGCCGTTGTGCTGGCGCTGCTGGTCTTTACCATCCGCACCTGCATCGCCGCACGGCGAATCGCAGCGCCGACAGCGCGGGAAATTCCGGCGCAACTGGTGCCGGCGGAATGAGCGGATTTCTGACCATGCTGCGGCAGACCGCGCGGCTGATGGTCGGGATGCCCGACTATGACGCCTATCTGCGCCATATGCTGACCCATCATCCCGACCAGACTGCCATGGACCGGACACAATTTTTTCGCGACCGGCAGGAAGCGCGCTATGGCGGCAAAAATGGCGGAAAATGTTGCTGAAACGAGTAATATTACTACTGTAAAATATCAATCTGGGACAGAAAATTACAGGCTGGGTGCAAAACAGGATTGATCTGTGCGGTCATCCTGCTAGGGGGCAGCGTCCTTTTTGCCCGACAGCGTGAGGGATGTGTCCCCTGCCCCATCCCTTGCGGCAGGGGGCAGTTTGTTTCAGCGCCGGGCGTTGAACCCCGCCACCATCCCCGCCGTGATCGACAGCGCGATTTCCGCCGCGCCGATCGCGCCGATATCCAGCCCTGCCGGACCGTCGATTCGCGCGAGATCATCCGCTCCGAAGCCCTGCGCGGCCAGCCGCTCCAGCCGCGCGGCATGGCTCTTGCGCGATCCAAGCGCGGCGACATAGCCGGTGGGCGCACGCAGTGCGGCCTCCAGCGCCGGATCGTCAATCTTGATATCATGGCTGAGCGTCACCACCGCCGTCGATTCGCCGGGAAAGCGCGCGGCGATCGCTTCGTCGGGCCAACGATCGTCCAGTTCAACGCCGGGGAAGCGTTCCGCGGTCAGGAACCGACCGCGCGGGTCGATCACCACCGGGGTCACGCCGATCGCCTGTGCCAGCGGGACGAGCGACTGGGCGATCTGCACCGCGCCGACGATAAGCAGGCGGCGTGGCGGATCATAGCGGTTGAGGAAATCGCCCTCGCCCGCCTGTGCGCGGGTGATCCCGCTGACAAGGTCGGTTGCCAGCGTCAGCGCCCGGCCCCGCGCACTCGCCGCCTCGATCCGGTCGAACAGGTCGGGCGCAAAGCCGCTCTCCCCCACCGGCTGGACAAGGACGGCGATTTCCCCGCCGCAGGGTAGGCCGACTTCCCACGCATCGCCATCGGCCACGCCATAAGTGGCGACATGCGCGGCGCGCCCTGCGATCACCTCGGCAGCGCGATGCAGCACGTCGCTTTCGACGCAGCCGCCCGAAATGCTACCTTCAAAGCGCCCGTCCTGATGCACGATCATATGGCTGCCGCGCGGGCGCGGGGCGGACCCCCAGGTCGACACCACCGTCGCCAGCGCCAGCCTTGCGCCGCGCCACTCCACAGCCTTGCGAATCACCGCGCCATTATCGTTCAAACCGGGACTCCTTCGACGCACAGATAGGAAGGCCTACCCCGCTAGACCAGACGCCTGCCAGTCCAGACGACCCGCCCGACAATATCCACCAGCGCCGGGTCGATATCGGTCCAGTCGGGATAATGGAGATTGTCGCTGACGACGCTGAAGCGCCCGCGCAAGGGGCCCATCGCGATCCGCTTGACCATCAAGACTCCGTCGAGCCGCAATACATAGACGCCGTCGCGCAGCCGGGTCGCGTCATCGTCATGATCGACCATGATGTCGTCGCCATCGCTGAGCGTCGGGGCCATCGATTCGCCGTCGACCCGGATGATCGAGACGCGCTGCGGTCGCACTCCCAGATGGCGCAGCCAATGGGCGTCGAACGCCATCACCCCGGCGGCGCGCTCATCATCGTCCAGCGTGCCGCCGCCCGCCGACGCGCCCAGCGCCAGGCGCGGCACCGCCACCACCGCGGGCATCCCCCGCGTGCGAGAGGGGATAGCCACCGGCGCGGCGCTGCCCCCCAGCATCTGTTCGGCCACGCCAAAATAGCGGGCCAGCACATGCCGGTCCGCCTCATCCAGTTTGCGCGGGGTGCCGCGTTTGATGAACTGCTGGATATAGGCGGGGTTGCGGCCGATCAGCCGGGACAGATCGGCATAATTTTCCCCCCGTTCGGCAATCAGCCGATCCAGCGCGATCCGGGCGTTCTGCGATTCATCCATATCCAGTCCATAATGATAGGAATTTTCCTAGACAAGTAGGAAATTGGCTAAGAGATAGGAATATACCTATCGGCTTGCAGCGGGCGAGTCGGACCAACAGGGGAGAAAGAAGCCGATGCTGTTGCATGCGATCGAACGATTCCTTCGCCAATATGACATGCCGCCAACCACCTTCGGTCGCGCCAGCACGCGCGATCCACGGCTGGTTTTCGACCTGCGCCAAGGGCGCGAGCCAGGGGACCGCGTGAGGAGACGAATAGAACATTTCATGAACACATATCGCAGGAGCATCAGCCAATGACAAGCGTGCATCATGGATTTCGGCCTGAAAATCTGGTCCGAAACAAACCGATAGGAAAAACCCAGCGCGACCCGTTGCCGCGTCTGCTGGAGCAACTACTCAAGCGCGCTGGCGCGCCGACGACGATCGAGCGGGCGGTCAGCCGCCCCTGGGCCAGCGCCCTGTTCGAGGGGCGTCGCCATGTCATCGCGCTGCGCCTGTCGGGCGCGAAGGTCGCGACGCGACTCTGCGATTTTGTCGAAGGCATAGAGAGCGCGGAATGGCAGCTGCCTGGCCATTTCGTCGCCGACATCACGATCGACGACACGCGGGAGGGCGAGGATGAAATCTGGCTGGAGCTGTCCGCGCTGACGATCGAGGACTGGTAGGGGGTTAGCGCCCCCGGCCAGCCATGCTGCGCAATGCACCGAGCGCTGCGCGCAGGGCGTCGTCGGCGTCCTGCGCCACCATGTCGCGCACCGGCACGGCGGGTGTGACCGGCATGTCGGCGATGACCCGCACGGCACCTGTTTCCGCCGCCGGGGCGCGGCTGCGCAGGGCGAGGCCGCGTTCCAGCCGCTGGGTCAGTTCGGTGATCGACAGACCCTGGGTCGGGATGGGATCAAGCGGCGGGGGCGTGACGGGCGCTGCGTCTTGCGGCGCTTCCTCCGCTACATCCGGCTCGACCAGCGGCGCGGCGGGCCGCTGGAAGGTCGGCTGGGGCAATTCTTCCTCGGCGATCGGCATGGGCGCGCTGGGCATGACCAGACCGACGGACGGAACGATAGCGTCCTGCTCCGGCTCGGGATGCATCACCAGCGGCCTGCGGATCGCGTCGGGGCGGGCGAAAATGTCGAGGCCGTTGAAGTCGCGGCTGGCGAAGATGGGCGCGCGGGCGGGCGCATCGGGGTGCGCATCGGCGCGGCGCAGCGATGGAATAGCGTCATCGACAGGGGCAGCACGTCCCCGCGCCAGCGCGGTCAGTTTGGAAAAGGCGAAACCCATTTTTCTTGCTCCCTGGACGCGCAACCTGCGTCCCTCTTGTTCAGCTGGCCGGTCCTGCCGGCGCATCATCCCCATCAGTCCCACCGCCATCAACGCGGTAAAGCCCGCCAGCAGCAGCCGGGCTTTCAACCCCAGCGGCGGTGCGGCGGCGGGCAAACTTTCCGAAAGGCCGCTCGACGCCACGACCATTTCGATCAGCCCGACCGGAATCCACAGCACCAACAGCGCCGCGGCCAGGCCGCCCAGCGCCATGATGGCGATCCCCCTTGTCTGTGCTGCCTTCATGGCCACTTTGCTTCTTCAACCCTCGCTCAGGCAGCCGCGCGCGTGCCGGTAGGACGCGCCAGCAGCTGCTGGTAAACAGGTTCGTAACGCAAAATGTTTGACGACCAGTTACGCTCACGCTCGACAAAGGCACGGGCGACGGCGCGCCGCTCGTCCCAGATCGTTCGATCGGCAAACAGGCCCGCCAGCGCAGCGGCCATGCCCGCCGGATCATCGGGCGGGAACAAGGTCCCGGTGACGCCATCCTCGATCAGTTCGCGATGGCCGCCGACGCTGGACGCGGCGACTAACTGCCCCTGCGCCATGGCTTCGAGCGGCTTTAGGGGCGTGACGAGATCGGTCAGCCGCATCGCCTTGCGCGGATAGGCCAATATGTCGATCTGGGCATAATAATGTTCGACCTGATCGTGCGGGACGCGCCCGACAAAGACGATATGGTCGGCAAAGGGGGAGGCCAGCGCCTGATCGCGCAACGCCTGTTCGCGCGGGCCACCGCCCACCAGCAGCAGCTTGGCTTTTGGTCGGGCGCGGACGAGTCGCGGCATCGCGGCGATCAGATCGTCCAGCCCTTCATAATCATAGAAGCTTCCGATGAAGCCGACGACGTCCGCCCCTTCAAGGCCCAGTTGCGCCGTCAGCGCCGGATCGCGCGGCACGGGTGTGCCGAACTGGTCCATATCGACGCCATTGGGCGACACGATGATCTTGGCCGGGTCGATGCCGCGCGTGGCGAGATCGCTGCGCAGTCCTTCGCAGATGACCGCAACCGCATCGGCATTGCGCACCGCATGGGTTTCAAGCTGACGGGTCAGCCAGTAGCGCGGGCTGCCTTCCGTGCCCGTGCCGTTGCCTACCGCCGCATCTTCCCAGAAAGCGCGGATTTCATAGACCAGGGGGATACCATGGCGCTTGGCGACGCGCTGCGCGGCGATGGCGTTCAAGACGGGCGAATGGGCGTGGATGATGTCGGGCCGCCATTGCTGCACCAGCGCCTCGATCGCGTCGGCATGGGCGGCAATGTCGCGCCATTCGCGCAGCACCGGATTGCCGGTGGCGGGCGCGCCGGGGGTGCGATGGAAATGGAGACCATCGACCAGCTCCTCCAGCGGCCCTGTCGCGCTGTGGCGATGCCCGGTTATGCCGCGCACCTCCCAGCCCCTGGCCAGCTGCGCCCGCAATATGGCGCGGGTGCGGAAGGTGTAGCCGCTGTGCAGTGGCAGGCTGTGGTCCAGCACATGAAGAATATGGGTCATAGCCCATGGACTTAACCACAAAAGGTTTAACGGCCCGTCAACTGTGTCGCGTTAGGGAGGGTCTGGTAGCCAGTGGAACCACCAAGACGCAATGATCGACACCCTGTCCCTGCTGATCAGCCATGGCGTGATCCTGCTCGCCGCGTGGCGGCTGTTGCCGCGCGCCGATCTGGATCGTGATCCACCGGTAGAGGAGAGCCCACGCGATGCGTGACCTGTTCTTCCTCGCCTTCCTGGCCGTATTTTTCCTGATGGGGCTTAGGCGGCCGTTCCTGCTGGTCGCGGTCTATGCCTATATCGACATCGTGTCGCCCCAGCGCCTGTCCTATTTCCTGCTCAATTCGATCCCGATTTCCGCCATCGCCTTTGCCGCGATGGTGGGTGCCTGGCTGGTCATCGACGACAAGAAGGATTGCCGCTTTTCCGCGCGGCAGGTGCTGCTGCTGATCCTGCTGATCTGGTGCGGCTATACCACCGCGACCGCCGATTTCCCCGCCGAGGCGCTGACAAAATGGAACTGGGTGTGGAAGGCGATCATCGCGGGCATCTTCCTGCCGCTCACCCTGCGCACGCGGCTGCGAATCGAGGCGATGACGGTTTTCATGATCCTGTGCGCCAGCACGATCATCATCAATGGCGGCATGAAAACCGCTTTGTCGGGCGGCGGCTATGGCGTGCTGAACCTGATGGTCGACAATAATAGCGGCCTTTATGAAGGGTCGATCATCAGCTGCGTCGCTATTTCGCTGATCCCGCTGATCCTGTGGCTGTCGAAACATGGCACCATCTTTTCGCCGGACGACTGGCGGGTGAAGGGATTTTGCTACTGCCTGTGCCTCGCCTGCCTGCTGATGCCGATCGGCACTGAGGCACGCACCGGACTGGTGTGCATCGTCATTCTGGCGGGGCTGATGCTGGTGCGATCGCCGCGCCGCTTCGTCTATGGGCCGCTGATGCTGCTGGCGGCGCTTGTCTCCATCCCCTTCCTGCCCGCCAGCTTCACCCAGCGGATGCAGACGATCGAAAATCATCAGGGCGACGAGAGCGCGTCGACCCGCGTGGCAGTGTGGATGTGGACGCTCGACTATGTGAAAACCCATCCGGGCGGCGGCGGCTTCGACAATTATCTCCAGAACAGCTTTACCTATTTCGCGCAGAGCGAAGTGGGCGATGGCGACGCCAAACGGATCGAGCGGCGGCTGGTGACCGACAAGGGTCGCGCCTATCACAGCGCCTATTTCGAGATGCTGGGCGAGCAGGGCTATTTCGGCTTTCTGCTCTGGGCGCTGATCCACGGCATCTGCTTCATCCGCACCGAAATGATCCGCCGCCTGTATCGTAAACGAGCGGGACCGGACGAGGCATGGATCGCGCCCTTCGCGCTGGCGCTGCAACAGGGGCATATTATCTATATGATCGGATCGCTGTTCGTAGGCATCGCCTATCAGCCCTTCATCTTCATGATGCTGGCGCTCCAGATCGGTCTGGACACTTATCTAAGCCGTAGGCGCAAGGCCGCGGCACGGATCGACCTGAATGCGGCGATGAACCGGCCGCGCGGGGCGCTGGCATGAGCGGCGAATTGCGCGCGCTGGGGCTGGTCCATGGCCTGTTGCTGGGGCTGCTGCTGGCGTCGCCACTGATCGCGCCGGGGCTGTTGCCCTGGGGGGTCGAGGCCTTGTTCATCATCGGCGCGTTCCAGTTGCGGCTGGCCGACCGGCGTTGGGACATGCGCGATGGCTGGCGCAGCTGGATCAGCCATATCCGCATGGCCCCGTTGCGGCTGATCCCCTGGGGCGCGGCGGCGACCGTCGCGCTGATCGCAGGCAATGGCGGGCGGGCGCAGGCTATCCTGATCGCCGCGTCGCTGTGCGAATTACTGGTCTATCCGGTCTGTACCCATGTGCTGGCCCGACTGTCGCGGCGCGTGGTCGGCGCGGTGCTGGTGTTGCTGATCCTGATCGGGTTGAGCGCTGTCGGCGAGACGATCCGCTACATGATCGGCTTCATGACCGGGATGAGCGCCTGTCTTTTCTGGCTGCGCGGTCCCGATGGCGAGGCTCATGCGCTGGGACTGGCGCTGGGCGGGCTGGTGGCTGCGGCGATAGCGCCGGTGCTTTGGCCTGCCGCCCTGCCCGTCGCCTTCCCCGCCGCAATCGTCTGCGCGACGCTGGCGCTGGCGCACGTCTCGACGCTGCGCCGCCGCCCGGTCCCGTGGCGGGCGGGCGGCGGTACACAGGTCAGGCCGTAACGGTTCCGGCTTCTGCCACGGCCTTGCTGAAGGCTTCGATGAAGGCGGGGATATCGTCCGGCTTGCGGCTGGTGATGATATTGCCGTCCACCGCGACGGCTTGATCGACCACATTTCCGCCAGCATTGCGAAGGTCCGTTCGGACCGATGGCCAGCCAGTGACGGTCCGGCCGTTCACGACGTCAGCCTCCACCAACAGCCATGGGCCATGGCAGATCGCGGCGACCGGCTTGCCCGTGGTCACGAAGGCGCGCACCAGCGACACGGCGGCGGCATTGGTGCGCAGCGTATCGGGATTGGCGACGCCGCCGGGCAGTATCAGCCCGTCATATCCCTCTATTCTGACGGCATCGAGCCGGATGTCGGGGGTGATCGTGTCGCCTTTTTCATCATGCTTCATCCCCTGAATAGGGTCCAGGTCGGGCGAGGCGAGCGTCACGCTGGCCCCCGCCGCGATCAGGGCGTCGCGGGGGTCGAACAATTCGGACTGCTCGAATCCGTCGGTCGCGATGATGAGGATGCGGCTGTTGGTAATGGCGGGCATGGGGCTTCTCCTTGCGCCTGATGGGAGACAGGCTAACGGACCACCGCCCGACCCGTTGCGGAACGAAGCGATGAAAGGTGGGTTTTTGGCCATGAGAAGGAAAATATGGCCACCCAACCCCTTATCCATGTCGATGACAGCATCCCCGGCATTTCACGACGCGCGCTCAAGGGCGGCTGGGGCTATTACCAGCCCGATGGCGGACGCATCGCCGACCGGGACGAGATTGGGCGGCTGAACGCCATCGCCCTGCCCCCTGCCTATCGCGATTGCTGGTTCTGCCCGATGCCGCATGGCCATATATTGGCGACGGGGCATGACGAGCGGGGCCGCAAGCAATATCGCTATCACCCGGAGTTCCGGGCTGACCGGGAGGCACAGAAATATGAAGGCTGCGCCGGCTTCGGTCGCGCCCTGCCCAAATTGCGCGCGCAGCTGGAGGCGGACCTGTCGCGGCGCGGGCTGCGCAAGGAACGGACGATCGCGGCTGTCGTGCGGCTACTGGATTTGGGCCGGTTGCGCGTGGGCAATGAATATTATGCCACGACCAACAAGAGTTTCGGCGCGACGACATTGCGCCGCCGTCATATCGACCTGACCGGCAAGGCGCTGACGCTGCGCTATCGCGCCAAGTCGGGCAAGCAGCATCAGGTGACGCTGACCGACAAAAGGCTGCTGCGTTTCGTGCGGCAGGTGCAGGATTTGCCGGGCCAGCATCTGTTCCAATATCTGGATGAGGATGGCGAGGCGCGGCCTATCACATCGAGCGACGTCAACGCCTATATCGCGCAGGCCATGGGCGGTCCCTTCACCGCCAAGCATTTCCGCACCTGGGGCGCATCGACTGTCGCCTTTGCCACATTGGCCGCCGGGCCGGTGTCGATGAAGGGCTTGCTGGAGCCGGTGGCGGCCGCGCTGGGCAATACGCCCGCGATCAGCCGCAAAAGCTATATCCACCCTGCCCTGCTCGACCTGTGCAAGGATGGACAGGAAGCTTGGCGCGCGGGGCTTCGCCTGCCGCGTTCAACACGCTATCTGTCCCGCGGGGAACGCGGACTCATCGCATTTCTCGACACTTTAGCCTGATACAGACTAACGGGACCAGCATGGCCAATAAAACTGAACCTGCCGCCGCCGCCGCATCGGTGCGCGCGCCCGATTTCGTCGAAATGTGGCGATCGACCAGCGATTGGTTCGCTGTTCACTATGTCCAGATCATCGTCGCCATTGGCGCGGGCGTTCTGATCTACCTCCTGCTGGCGGCGCTGCGTTCGTTCGGCAAAAGGTGGCGCGGTGCCTATGGCGACCCGCTGGGCTATGCCAATGTGCTGGGCCGGGCGGTGGCGCGGACATCCCATTTCTTCATGGTCATGGTCGCGGCCAAGCTGGTCGCGGGCTATGCCGATCCGCCTGCGGTGCTGTTCAAGACGATTGCGTTTCTCTTCACCATCGCCGCCGTGTTGCAGGGCGCGATCTGGGCGCGGGAGATCATCCTGGGACTGATCGAGCGCAAGACGCTGGCGGAGGATGGCCAGGGTGAGACGCTGGCCAACGCGATGGGCCTGATTCGCGTGCTGGTGACCTTTGCCCTGTTTGCGATCGCCACTATCGTTGTGCTGGACAATCTGGGCGTCAACGTCACCGGGCTGGTTGCGGGTCTGGGCATTGGCGGCATCGCCATTGGCCTGGCCGCGCAGGGGATATTTTCCGACCTGTTCGCCGCGCTGTCTATCATCTTCGACAAGCCGTTCCGGCGCGGCGAGATCATCACCTATGACCAGACGACCGCGCGGGTCGAAAAGATTGGCCTCAAAAGCACGCGGCTGCGGGCGATGAGCGGGGAGAAGAAGGTCATCTCCAACGCCAATCTCCTCCAGAAGGAGATCACCAGCCTGCAAACGCTGATCCAGCGCCGGGTGACCTTCGCCATCGGCATCATCTACCAGACGCCGGAGGAGAAGGCCGAAGCGATACCGGAGATGCTGCGCGAGATTGTCGAGGCAGAAGGGTTCATCTTCGTCAATGCGGGCCTTGTGCGCTTTGGCGCGAGTTCGCTGGACTATGAGGTGAATTTCGACGTGCCGGACCCCGATACGCATGATTATTTCCTGTCGCGGCACCGCATGGGGCTGGCGATCTGGAAGCGGTTTAACGCGGAAGGGATAGAGTTCGCCTATCCCACCCAGACCAGCTTCACCGCTGCGCCGGATGGGCGGCCCATCATGCCCTATCCAGAGGTGCAGCCGGTGCGATCCGCCTGACGCCGCTCATTCACCCATTCCCCACAGGCTGCCGGGCAGGAGCAGGCCGTCCTCCAGCGCCAGTCCGCCGTCGCGATCCCGCGCCAGCAACAGCGCACCGTCAAGGTCGATCCAGTCCGCCCCCTGCGCCACCAGCGCGGCGGGCGCGATGCCGAGCGATGTGCCGAGCATACAGCCGACCATGACCCGGAACCCGCGGTCCCGCGCCACCTGACGCAGGGCGAGCGCTTCGGTGAGGCCGCCTGCCTTGTCGAGTTTGATGTTCACCGCGTCGAAATCGCCGAGCCGATCAAGGTCCGCGCTGGTGTGGCAGCTTTCGTCGGCGCAGAGCGGCAGCGGCGCGCGGACCCCGGCCAGCGCCGCTTCCCGGTCGTGGATCACCGGCTGTTCGACCATCTCGACGCCAAGGTCCGCCAGCGCCTGCGCCTCTGCGGCTATATCCAGATCATGCCAGCTTTCATTGGCATCGACGATCAGGCGCGCGTTTGGCGCGCCAGTTCGCACGGCAGCGATGCGCGCGCGGTCGCCCTCGCCAGTCAGCTTGCATTTGAGCAGGGCAAAGCCGCGCCCCGCCGCCGTGCGGGCGGCAGCCTCCATCGTCGCAGGATCGCCGAGGCTGATCGTGAAGGCGGTGGGCAGCGGCGTGGGGGCGCTGAGGCCAGCGAGCTGCCACACCGGTACGCCTGCCCGCTTCGCTTCCAGATCCCACAGCGCGCAGTCGAGCGCATTGCGCGCCGCGCCGCGCGGCATTTGCGTCAACAGCGCCTGCCGGTCGAGCGGCCCGGCGTAGGCGCGGATCGCAGCTGCGCAGGCTTCTGCCGTTTCGCCCTCATAATAGATTGCCGTCCCCTCGCCCCGGCCGACATAGGTGCCGTCACCCACGGTGCAGACGACCACGTCGACATCGGTCTTGGCCCCGCGAGCGATAATGAACGCGCCTGCGACCGGCCAGCGTTCGACGGTCGCAGACAATAGGTGGATCATTGCTGGCTCCAATGGCGTGAACAGACTGACCGCCTATGCGCGAAAGTCGCCGGCGCCACCAGCCCCGCCCATTGAGGCGCGGCGGGCAGCCTGCTAAGCGCCGCGCATGGAGGAACAACCCACCCCGTCGCCGCGCGCCAGCGCCCGTCCCGCGCTTGGCAGCCTGGCGATGCTGTGGATATTCGCCAAACGCTATCCGGGGCGGATCGCGGGCGCGCTGTCTGCGCTGATCGTGTCGTCCGCCGCGACGCTGGGCATCCCCAGCGGCTTCCGGCTGGTGATCGACCGGGGCTTTATGGGCGGGGGCGATATCAGCCGCTGGTTTGAATATCTGCTGCTGATCGTCATCATCCTGGCGGTCGCCAGTGCGCTGCGCTTTTATTTCGTGTCCTGGCTGGGCGAGCGGGTGGTTGCCGATATTCGCAGCGCGACCCAGGCCAATTTGCTACGGCAGGCACCCCGTTTCTTTGAGGAAAACCGCCCGTCCGAAATCGCGTCGCGCATGACCGCCGATACCGCCGTGGTCGAGAACGTGGTCGGATCGACCGTGTCGATCGCGCTACGCAATCTGGTGACCGGCATTGGCGGCCTCATCTATCTGTTCGCGCTGGCGCCCAAGCTGGCGGCGATGCTGCTGCTGGGTATCCCGATCATCCTGCTGGTGCTGGTCAGCCTGGGCCGAAAGGTGCGCAGCCTGTCGCGCGCCAGTCAGGACCGGCTGGCCGATGTCGGCAGCGTGACCAATGAGGTGCTGGCGGCGATGAAGATCGTCCAGGCGTTCGGGCAGGAGGCGCGGGAGGCGGCGCGCTTCGACGCCACTGTCGAAAGCGGGTTCGGCACCGCGCGGCGGCGCATCCGGTTGCGCGCGATCATGACGGCGGTGGTGATCTCGCTGGTGTTCGGATCGATCACAGCGGTGATGTGGCAGGGCGCGCTGGATGTCGCGGCGGGGAAGCTGTCGGGCGGGAGCATTGCCGCGTTCGTGCTGACCGGCGGACTGGTCGCAGGCGCCTTCGGATCGCTTTCTGAAAGCTGGGGCGATCTGCTGCGCGGCGCGGGGGCGGCCAGTCGCTTGCATGAGTTGATGACAGCGACGCCGGACATATTGCCACCCGCCAGCCCGACCACCATTCCACCTGCGGCGCATGGCGCGCGGCTGACGTTCGAGGATGTGCATTTTCATTATCCGACCCGGCCCGATCAAGCCGCGCTCAATGGCGTGTCGATCGACGTCGCACCGGGTGAGACAGTGGCCGTGGTCGGGCCGTCGGGCGCGGGGAAATCGACGCTGATCCAGTTGGCGTTGCGATTTTACGATCCGTCGTCCGGCGTGGTCCGGCTGAATGGCGTGCCGCTGCCACAGGCCGACCCGGCGGCGTTGCGCGACATGATGGCGATGGTGCCGCAGGATAGCGTGATCTTCGCCGCGTCGGCACGCGACAATCTGCGCTATGGCCGGTGGGACGCGACCGACGAGCAGATTTGGGATGCCGCCCGCGCCGCCAATGCCGAGGGCTTCCTGCGCGCGCTGCCGCAGGGGCTGGACAGTCCGATGGGTGAAGCGGGTACGCGCCTGTCGGGCGGGCAGCGGCAACGGCTGTCGATCGCACGCGCGCTGCTGCGCGATGCGCCGATCCTGCTGCTGGATGAGGCGACCTCTGCCCTCGACGCCGAATCGGAGCGGCTGGTGCAGGATGCGCTCGGCCGGTTGATGCAGGGGCGCACCACCATCGTCATCGCCCATAGGCTGGCGACGGTGCGCGCCGCTGACCGGATCATCGTGCTGGACGAGGGGCGGATCGTCGAACAGGGCGATCATGCGTCGCTGGTCGCGCAGGGCGGTCTTTATGCGCGCCTTGCCAGTTTGCAGTTTCAGGACGCGCCGCTCAGCTAGAGCGCGACGGCCTCACCCCGAAACGGACGGAGATTGGTGTTTCAGATCAAACTCTGCGATCAGACGAACGCCGGGCCGCTGCTCAGCTTGATGATATGATCGAGAATTGCGGGATGGAGCGGGCGTTCGAAGGCGCAGCCTGCCTCATGCGCGCGTGACCACAGGACGCGGGCGCGACGCCCCTCGAAGCCAGGCAGCATGACCCATAATTCGCTGCCGCTGGTCAGTTTCATGAAGCTTTGGAGGCGAAAGCCGGTGACGGACACGTCGGCGATGCGGCTGTTGAACCAGGTTTCACCCGGCCGGCGCACACGGACGCTGATCTGCACATAGGCGCGCTCGGCCAGCCGTGCCTTTCGATCCAAGTCGGTCTGTCGTTCGGCGCTCATGGCTCGCTATCGCCCGTCCTTCGCCGCCATTATCGGCGATTGGCGTAAGCAAAGGGTTAAGAGTCTGCCTCGAATGCGCGAAAGACGATAACAAAAAAAGAGGCCGCCCGAAGGCGACCCCCTGAAAGATTGGCATTGTCAAAACTCCGATGCCGCCCTGCCCGCCTGGAAAAACGGGAAGTCCTGACACAAACTGGCAGGCGCGGGCAATCAGCGTTTAGAAATTGCCATATTGTTCGTTGCCGACGAAGCCCAGCTTCGTCACGCCCGCACGCTTGATCTCCGCCAGCACCTCATCAACGGTGACATAACGGGTCTGCGCGTTCGGCTGGAACTGAAGTTCCGGCTCGACCGGCAGGCGCAGCGACTGCTGCAGATATTGACGCAGGGTCAGCAGGTCGATCGCCGAACCGTTCCAGGTAATGATCCCGGCCTGGTCGATGGCAACCTTGTTCTTCACCGGATCGATCGGGCTATCCGTCGGCGGTGCGCTCTGCGGCAGGTCGATCTTGACCGCGTGGGTCTGGATCGGAATCGTGATGATGAACATGATGAGGAGAACGAGCATGACGTCGATCAACGGCGTCGTGTTCATTTCCATCATCGGTTCGCCTTCATCGGAACCCATGCTCATGGCCATAGCGAAATCTCCTTAATCAGCCGGTCAGAGGCGGGTCGTCGTCGTGCCGGGTTCCGGCTCGGAGATGAAGCCCACCTTGGGGAAACCGGCGCGCTGCATCGTGTAGATCGTACCACCGATGCACCGGTAGGGTGTGTTGATGTCGCCGCGGATATGCACTTCGGGCATGTCTTCGGGCGTCATATTTTCGACGCCGCCTGCCTTCTTGATATCCGATTCCAGCTTCGCAACGGCCCGGTTGAGCAGATCGCTGGAATCGACCTTGGTCATGTTCCAGAAAACAGCGCAGCTGCCATCCGACCCGGTCGTGACCGAGAGAGAGACATTTTCGGGCTTCGTCGTGGTCGGCTCGAACGCCACCTTGGGAAGTTGCAGTTCGACCGTCTGGACGACGACCGGGACCGCGATGAGAAAGATGATGAGCAACACCAGCATGACGTCGACGAGCGGCGTCGTGTTGATGTCGGACAACGGTTTGTCGTCACCGCCGCCGGGGCCAACACTCATTGCCATTGATAATATCCTAACATTGGTGTCGATGGCGCCTCACCATCGCGACGAGGCCCATGGTCGGCGGGGAACGGGATGGTCGCAGCGGCCATCCCGTTCCCGCGCCGGCATCTCAAGACAATCAGGCCTTGGTCGGCGCAGCAACCGGCTTGGCAGCAGGTGCGGCGGGAGCCGGAGCAACGCTGGGCTTAACCGCGCCGTTCGACACCAGATAGGCCAGCAGATCGACCGTGAAGCCGT
Source organism: Sphingobium sp. FG58 (assembly GCF_057809055.1). Classification (NCBI taxonomy): domain Bacteria; kingdom Pseudomonadati; phylum Pseudomonadota; class Alphaproteobacteria; order Sphingomonadales; family Sphingobiaceae; genus Sphingobium; species Sphingobium sp. FG58. The sequence goes on from NZ_JBMDJF010000003.1 coordinate 345,135, forward strand.
TAAGCTGTTCGGCGATCGACTTGTTGCGACGCTGCAGGAAGTTGTAGGCCAGCACCGCGGGAACGGCCACGGCCAGACCCAGGGCGGTCATGATGAGCGCTTCACCGACGGGGCCGGCGACCGCGTCGATCGACGCCTGACCGGCTGCACCGATCTTGATCAGCGCGCGATAGATGCCGATAACCGTACCGAACAGACCGATGAACGGCGAGGTCGAACCCACGGTTGCGAGGAAGGCGAGACCGCCACCCAGCGACGAGTTGATCGCGGCTTCCGAACGGCCGAGCGAACCGTGCAGCCAGTCATGCGCTTCGACCGGATCGGTCAGCTTGGTATGTTCTTCCTGCGCCTTGATGCCGTCATCGACGATCTGCTTGTAGGCGGAGTTCTTTTCCAGCTTGGCCGAGCCTTCCTTGATGTTGGCGGCGCGCCAGAAGGTCGCACGGACCTTCTTACCCTGGTTGATCACCTTCTGCTGTTCGATCAGCTTGGTGAAGAGAATGTAGAAAGTGCCGACCGACATGCCGCACAGGATAAGGAACACGGTCCAGGCGATCGTGCCGCCCTGTTCCAGAGCTTCCATCAGACCATAGGGGTTTTCCGGCTTCGGCGCCGCAGCTGCGAGATACATCAACATGTTCAAGACTTCCCTCTCAATGAGATCAAGCTAGAGCAAGGCGGCGCCGGGCGCGCACCTTGCCCGTTTGGATTATTCCGGCAGACGCCAGGTGATACGGCCATTGTACGTATCGGGCATTTCCGCACCATCGGAACCCTTGGCCGGCTTGAACCGCGCACGGCGCGGCAGCAGGCGGCAGGTCGCCTCATCGAGATCCGGGTGGCCGGTCGAGGAGGTGATGGTGCAGTCGGTCACCCGACCGTCAGCGCCGATTTGCAGGCGGAACCCTGCCGTACCGGAGCGTTCTTCACGCTGGGCGCGGCTCGGATAGTCCGCATCGCTGAGCCAGCTGCCAGGCGAACTCCGCGGGGTAGCGCGGCTTGCGGCGACAGGCGGCGCCGCGGGCGGCGGCGGCGGCGGCGGAGCGGCGACCGGAACCGGGTTGAACACCGGAGGGGGTGTCCGAACAACGGTCATGGTCGGCGCAGGCGCCGGGGTCTGCACGATCGGCGGCGGGGCCACGACCGGCGGCGGCTCGACCGGCTGGTCTGGCGGCGGCGGTGGCGGCTCCTCGTCCGGTGGCGGCGGCTCTTCCTTCACGTCGATCACGTTCAGCTGTTCTGCCGCCTTTTTGACATATTTCATGCCAAGACCGGTGACGAAGGCATAGCCAAGAACAGCGTGAATCAGGGCGACGATGATGATCGAGACAGTCCGACTCGATCCTTGCGAGTGGTCAGCATAGGCCATTCGGCAACGACACTCCTTAACTCATCTTACCAGTGGTTTATACAAATCAGCCAAAAACGACCCAAGCCGACCGGGCTACCCCGGCCACCTTCGGCCCCTGTCCGTCCAATTGCTACCGTGCAAACTCCTATCGCGGCACATCGTGGCACGCAAACGCTTTATCGATATGTTCATTTGCGGTTACCATTTCATAGCGGAATGACTTGCCTGTGACATCCTTGCCACGAGCCGAAAACATAGGACGAAGCTGATCATGAAATCCACCACCATGTTATACCGGTTCGCGCTGCCATGCCTCATTTCAGCCGCAAACCTCCCGGTTTTCCCTGCTTTAGCGCAACAACGGCCTGTGACAACGCAAACAACAGGTGCGGCGACCGGCCTATCCTATGCCGACATTGTCGACCTGGCGGACAATGCGCCGCTGGTGGCGCATGTGCGAATCCGCAACATCATCACATTGAAGCCCGAACAGGCCGGAGACGTCCCAGCTGGCTATAAACGGCTGTTTATCGAGGGCGATGTGACGGGTTTGATTCGCGGCGAGGCGGGAATCGCCCCCCTTGTCAGTTGGCTCTACGACGCGCCAATCGATGCGCGCGGCAAATTGCCCAAGCTAAAGAAAGCGCAGGTCATCCTGTTTGCGCGGCCCGGCAGCCGCCCCGGCCAGATTCAGCTGGTTGCCCGTGACGCCCAGATTCCGGCTACCCCTGTCGAGATCGACCGGGTCAAAGGCATATTGTCGGCACTGGTTGCGCGCGATGCCCCGCCGCGTATCCTGGGACTGGGCGATGCCTTCCATGTCGCCGGCACGGTGGCGGGCGAGGGCGAGACGCAGATTTTCCTGCGCACCGAAAATGGCGATCCGGTGTCGCTCTCGATTCTCCGGCGGCCTGGCGAGCCACCCCGCTGGGCGGTCGCGCTGGGCGAGATTGTGGACGAAGCCGCGCGCGCGCCCGTCCCCGGCAGCCTGCTGTGGTATCGCCTAGCCTGCGCGCTCCCCCCTGCCCTGCCCGCCCGCGCGGTGCGCACACTGTCTGTCCAAGACGCCGAAGCGGCGCGCGCCGACTATCGGGTGGTCATCGATGCGCTGGGGCCGTGCGGGCGGACGCGGACGCCCACCTGATACAGCTTTTGCTTGGACGGGCGCGCACCTGTCGCTATCAGCGCGGGCTTCATCACCTGCGCCGTTTATAGAGAGAGACGTCCCCATGACCAATCTGCACCGCCATGCCCCGCTGCGCGTCGCGCTCGTCGGCCTCGGCACGGTGGGCGGGGGCGTTATCCGGCTGCTCAACACCAATGGCGCCCTGATCGCCCGGCGCGCGGGTTGCCCGATCCAAGTCGTCGCCATTTCGGCGCGCGACCGGAACAAGGATCGCGGTGTCGATCTGTCCCCCTATGAATGGGTGGACGATATGAACAGCCTGGCGACGCGCGACGATATCGACGTCGTCGTCGAACTGATCGGTGGGTCGGACGGCCCGGCGCTCACGCTGGCGCGCCACTGCCTGACCGCAGGCAAGCCGTTCGTCACCGCGAACAAGGCAATGCTGGCCCATCATGGGCTGGACCTGGCGCGCCTTGCTGAAAAGGGCGGCATTGCGCTGAAATATGAAGCTGCGGTCGCGGGCGGCATCCCGGTGATCAAAGGGATGCGCGAAGGCGCGGCGGCGAACGAGATTTCGCGCGTCTATGGCATCCTCAACGGCACCTGCAATTACATCCTGACGACGATGGAGAAGGAAGGCCGGGGCTTTGACGAGGTGCTGAAGGAAGCGCAGGAACTGGGCTATGCCGAGGCTGACCCCAGTTTCGACATTGACGGGGTGGATGCCGCGCACAAGCTGACCATCCTCGCCAGCCTGGCATTCGGCACCGAACTGGATTTCGCCGCAGTCGCCACCACTGGCATCCGCCATGTCATCGCCGCAGACATTGCTGAAGCCGCCGCGCTGGGCTTCCGTATCCGGCTGGTCGGCATGGCGCAGAATGGTGCGGATGGACTGTTCCAGCGGGTCCACCCGATGCTGGTGCCGCTCGACCATCCGCTGGCGCATGTCGATGGATCGTTGAACGCGGTGGTGGCAGAGGGCAATTTCGTCGGGCGTCTCTTCTTCCAGGGCCGCGGCGCAGGCGATGGCCCGACGGCGTCGGCGGTGGTTGCCGACCTGATCGACGTCGCGCGCGACGAATATGGCGACGCCTTCGCCATGCCGGTCGCCGCGCTGACGCCGCAAAACACCGCCGATGCCGGCGCACGGGTGGGCCGCACCTATTTGCGCTTCATGGTGCAGGACCGCCCCGGCGTGCTGGCCGAAATCGCCGCTGCCACCCGCGACGCGGGCGTATCGATCGAAAGCATGATCCAGCGCGGGGCGCATCAGGAGGATGGCGTGCTGGTCGCCATCGTCACCCATGCGGGCGAGGAACGCTGCATCCGCGACACGCTGGAGCGGCTTGCCGGATCGGAAAGCCTGCTCGGCACGCCGATGGTGATGCATATTCTCGATTGAGCAAATTCAATGCTGCCCGGCGCCCTTGAAACGGTCCGGGAGTGGTGGCGGTGGGGCGAGGTCGGCATCGGGATCGATGATCGCGGTCACGCTCTTGCGCACAACGTCCGCCACCTTGAAAACCGATAGACCGCCGACACATCCCATCCCCTGCCCGCCGATCACGCCGCAACTTCCCTGCCGTACCGCCGCTGCCGATGCACGCGGGGCATCCCCCCTCACGACACCGCCCTGTGTAGATTCGCGCGGCAGGGGCAGCCTCTCGCGGGCATTGCGTTCGGCACGATTCCCACACACGACAATCGCATTGCCGCTGCGGTCGCACGGTTTCACCACCTGAGTCCTGGCGCGATAGGCGGCCATCAACGCTTCGTCCGCCGCGTGCGCATCTAACGGCAAGAGGAGAATAAGGAGGCTGGCCAGGGCTTTCATTGTACCCAATCCACCATGGAAACATGGCTGCATAATGGCGACTCCCCTTCCCCGCTCGACAAGGACGGGGCAACGGCCTATCCGCTCTGCCCATAAGAAAAGGCAGAGGAATGAAGATGGTGCAGGCAAGTTCGACACTGGATCGCGTGTTGGTGCTGGAAATGGTCCGCGTTACCGAAGCGGCGGCCATTGCCGCGTCGAAGCTGATCGGCCGGGGCGATGAAAAGGCGGCCGATGCCGCCGCCGTCGAAGCCATGCGCCTGGCCTTTAACGACCTCTATATGGACGGCACCGTCGTCATCGGCGAAGGCGAGCGCGACGAGGCGCCGATGCTCTACATTGGCGAGAAGGTCGGCAACGCGATCGGCACCGGGCCGAAGATCGACATCGCGCTCGACCCGCTGGAAGGCACAACCATCACCGCCAAGGCCGGGCCGAATGCGCTGGCCGTGCTGGCCATTTCCGAAGAAGGCGGGCTGCTCAACGCACCCGACGTCTATATGGACAAGCTGGCGGTGGGACCGGGCTATCCCGATGGGATCATCGATCTGGCCCGGTCGGCGAAGGAAAATGTCGAGGCGGTTGCGGCGGCCAAAGGCGTGGAACCGTCCGACATCATCGTGTGCGTGCTGGACCGGCCGCGCCATGAAAAGCTGATCGCGGAATTGCGCGCCATTGGCTGCGGCATCATGCTGATCCCCGATGGCGATGTCGCCGGCGTGATCGCCACCACCGATCCTGAAACCACGATCGACATCTATATGGGGTCGGGCGGTGCGCCTGAGGGCGTGCTGGCCTGCGCCGCGCTGCGCTGCGTCGGCGGACAGTTCAAGGGGCGGCTGCTGTTCCGCAATGAGGATGAAAAGCAGCGCGCCCGCAAATGGGGGATCACTGATCTGGACAAGATTTACGACCTGAAGGAACTGGCCAAAGGCGACTGCATATTCGCCGCCACCGGGGTCACTGACGGGTCATTGCTCGACGGGGTCAAACGACTGCCGGGCGGCAAGCTGACGACCGAAAGCGTGGTGATGCGCGCCAGCACCGGCACGGTGCGCTGGGTGAAGGGCGAGCATCGGCTGGACCACAAGCCGCTGTAAGCGACAGTGAGCCGAACATAGTGAAAGGGAGCCAACTGGCTCCCTTTTTTTTGGGCTAGCGCCCGGCGCGGTGGTTGAGATCGTGACCCAGCGCCAGGATGCCGACGCCGATCAGCGTATAGACGCTTTCCTGCCAGCCATGGTCCATGGTCAGCGCGCCTGCCATCACCCCAAGCCCCAGCGATCCGATCGCAGCGGGCATCATGAAGCGATGGACCAGCGCGCCATGGCCCAGCGCAATTGCGCCGAGCAATATGGCCAGCACCAGTCCGGCTTCATGGAAGATCGGGCTTTCAAAGATACCACCCGCCGTCGCCAGCAGGCCCAGCACCACGGCAGTGACGAAGCAATGCGCCAGGCACAGGCCCGACAGCGCGATCGCGAAGCGATCGAGCCGGCCGGACAACAGGAAGTGGCGAAGGGACTGCGGCATGGTGGCTGCTACATAGGCTAGCCAATCATAAGTTACAACATATCATTGGATGTTTTTATGGGTCGACGCGAACCTGCCGTCCACCGCGCCTAAGCCGCCAGACGCAGGCAGTTACGGCCGCTATGTTTGGCGCGATAGAGCGCCTTGTCCGCCGCTTCGAGCATCGCCGATCGCGTCGATTCGCCGTCCAGTTTGACCAGACCCGCGCTGAAGGTGACGGAGATGGCCTCGCTCCCCGCGTCCCCGACCGGGATCGGATCGACCATGCGCAGGCGCAGCCGTTCGCAGATCATGCTGGCACGATCAATGTCGCTGTCAGCCAGCAGGATCGCAAATTCCTCGCCACCCAGACGACCGATGCTGTCGATGCTCCGCAGCCCCGGCCGCAGCCGTTCGACAAAGGCGCTCAGCACCCGATCGCCCGCACCATGGCCGTAACGGTCGTTTACCGCCTTGAAATGGTCGATATCGATCAGCAACAGGCAGGATCGCGCGCCCTGACGCGCCCGCAATATTTCCGCTTCCAGCTTTTCGAGGAAGGCGCGGCGACTGTCTGCGCCGGTCAGCGAATCACGTGCGGCGACCTGTTGGAGCGCCTGCTGGCGTGCCTTGTGCCGCGACATGTCGCGAATCATGCTGACAACGCCGCTGGCAACGCCGCGTTCGTCCACCACGGCGCGGCTGACCATTTCGCACCATTGCAGGTCGCCGACGGACACCAGCGGACGGAATTCCACAGTGTGGTTCACGCCAGGGTGCGCCAGCGCGCGGCGGTGGGTGGCGATGACGAGCGCGCGATCCTGCGGATCGACCAGATTGGCAGCAGACTGACCGATCAGCAATTCGGGCGCGCAACCAATCTGTTCGGCGGCCGAGGGTGAGGCATAATGGATGATGCCATCCACGCTGATATTGAGGACCACGTCGCCGCTATGTTCGGCAATGGCGCGGTAGCGCGCCTCGCTATCCTGCAACATCAGGAACAGGCGGCGGCGGCTGTTGAGTTCGGCCGCGACCAACATGCTCATCAGGAAGCTGAGGGCGAGGTAGAATTGAAAATATTGGACTCGCATACCCATCGACCCAGGCAGCATGGTCATCGGGCCGACGCCGTGCATGGTCGCCACGCCGCCGATCACCGCCAGGATGATGATGGAAGCCGCCGCCCCCATCTGGCCGGTGCGGAAAGCGATCAGAACCAGCGGCAGGAGCGATGCGAACAGCAGCGGGTAGCGCGCCCAGAAGAAAATATGCACGATGGCCAGTGCGAACAGCGCCAGCAGCACGACCATCTCGACCTTCGCCCGCGCCGGCGTATCGCGCAGCCAGCGGCCACATTCGCCCTGCAAGAACAGGATCAGGATCGGCGCGAAGGTCAGCCCGCCCAGCACATGACCGCTATACCATTGCAGCCAGGATGCGCCGAACGGCACCGGCGTCAGGAAGGCCGCGACCGTCGCCGCCATGGCAGCGGCGATCACATTGGCGACGCCGCACAGGGCGATGATGAATATGACGAGCGGGCGGATCGCGCCGATGATCCGACGATCCGGCACGAAATGGCGGCAGATGATCGCCACGATCAGCGATTCGACGATATTGATCGCCGCCATCGGGATGGCAGCGAGCGGTCCCATGCCGAACAGGGCGGTGGCCACGGCGCTGGCGATGGCGCAGGCGATGATGGCGCGCGGCCAGTAGCGGGTGCGCGAGGTCAGCAGTTCGGCCATCAGGAAAGCGTTGGCGCCCCAGATGAAGGCTAGCCCACCTTCAAAGCGGGATAGCAGCAGCGCCAGCGTCGCCACGACGAAGTACACGCTGCCGGTGATGACCGGCGCGAATATCGAAGAGGAGTGACGAAGGGCGGACCGCTGCATGTTGGCAAGGAGGTTAACGCGGCATCCTTAATATTTGCTCACCATCCGCCCGTAATGGAGGGAAAAACCGCTGTAATAGCCATGCAAAAGCCCCGGCGCATGGGCGCCGGGGCCGAACGTTGCGACGCTTGGCCTAACCGTTAGGCAGAAGCATCGGAAAGCAACTGATCGGTGGGCGCGGAGATGGACGGATTGCGATCCTTGATCGTCGCCCGCGCCGCGCGAACGCCCGCGCCATAATCAGGGTGAACCTGATCAAACAGCTTGCACTGACGTTCCTCGATAAAGTCGGGGATATCGCCCATGGCCGCGGCGATATTGGCGAACAACCGTTCCTTCTCGCCCGCGTCGAACAGTTCGAACAGGGCGCGGGGCTGGCTGAAATCGTCATTCCCCTCCCTGTGGTTCCACCGGTCTGCATCGCCCGAAATCCGCAGCGGCGGCTCCAGGAATTTATTGTCCTCGACCGGCCCGCCAAAGCTGTTCGGCTCATAATAGGCCGCCGGATTGGGATTGTTGGGCGTGAAGCGCATCGCCCCGTCCTTGTGATAATGATGGACCGGGCATTTGGGGGCGTTGACTGGCAGCGCCTCATAATGGGTGCCGATGCGATGACGGTGCGCGTCGGCATAGGCGAAGATGCGCGCCTGGAGCATCTTGTCGGGCGAGAAACCGATGCCCGGCACGATGTTGGAGGGCGACATGGCCAGCTGTTCGATCTCCGCGAAATAATTGTCGGCGTTGCGGTTCAGCTCCAACACGCCGATGTCGATCGGGGGATAGTCGGCATGGGGCCACACTTTGGTGAGGTCGAACGGATTGTAGGGCGTCTTGTCCGCATCCAGTTCGGGCATGATCTGGACCTGCACCTTCCATTTGGGGAAGTCGCCCTTTTCGATCGCCTCGAACAGATCCTCCTGCGTCGATTCGCGGGTGCGGCCCACGACCTGCGCCGCTTCCTCATTGGTCCAATGCTTGTGGCCCTGCATCGTCTTGAAGTGGAACTTGACCCAGAAACGCTCATTGGCGTCGTTGATCAGGCTGAAGGTGTGACTGCCATAGCCGTTGATGTGACGCACATCGGTAGGCAGGCCGCGATCCGACATCAGGATCGTCACCTGATGCAGCGATTCCGGGCTGAGCGACCAGAAGTCCCACATTGCCGTGGGCGAGCGCAGATTGGTGCGCGGGTGACGCTTTTGGGTGTGGATGAAATCGGGGAATTTCAGCGGATCGCGGACAAAAAAGACCGGCGTATTGTTGCCGACCAGATCCCAATTGCCTTCGGGCGTATAGAATTTCATCGCAAAGCCGCGCACGTCGCGTTCGGCATCCGCTGCGCCCGCTTCGCCGGCCACGGTCGAGAAGCGCAGAATCATCGGCGTCTGCGCGCCCGGTTGCAGCACCTTTGCCTTGGTATAGGCGCTGATGTCGCCGGTGATGGTCAGCGTGCCATGCGCGCCCCAGCCCTTGGCATGGACGACGCGCTCAGGGATACGCTCGCGATTCTGGTGGGCCAGCTTTTCGAGCAGCTGATAATCCTGCAACAGCAGCGGGCCGCGCGGGCCAGCGCTCAGGCTGTTCTGATTGTCGCCAATCGGCGCACCACCGCTGGTCGTCATTATCGGCTTGTCAGCCATGATCATCCTCCTCGTCTTGCGAATGGAGAAAGGATAGGCCGCAAACAGGTTCCGGTGAAATTGATTAAAACATGCTGACTGATCGAATTTTACAGTCAGTGCGCCGCGGTGATGGTCAGGCCTTTTCCAGCGTGCATTGTAGCGGATGCTGGTTCTGCCGGGCGAAATCCATCACCTGATTGACCTTGGTCTCCGCCACTTCATAGCTGAAAATACCACACACGCCGACGCCGCGCTGATGGACATGCAACATCACGCGAGTCGCCTGCTCCATATCCATGCGGAAAAATTGCTGGAGGACATGCACGACGAATTCCATCGGCGTGTAATCGTCATTGAGCATCAGCACCTTGTAGAGCGACGGCTTTTTCGTGCGGGTGCGGGTGCGCGTGGCAATGCCGACGCTGGGACCGGTGCCATCACCCGGATCGTCGCGATCCTCCCCCGTCATCGTCACGGGGATCATCGATGCTGTCAAAATGCTGGTCATGATGGACGAGAATATGGCGATTTGTCGCCGCATGGCAAGGGGTCCGCAGGGACATGCCCCTGTGGTAACCATCTATTTTGCAGACAGCAAAAGGGCGCGCCCTCCGATATGGAGGGCGCGCCCCTGATGCGGCTAGTCCGATCGCTTAGGCGGCGAGCGACTTCACCTTGTCGGTGACCAGGGTCACGCGAGCGGTCAGCGGGCTGGCGACGTCACCGGCCAGCTTCATCATCGCTTCGCTGCTCTTGGCGGCTTCCTTGGTGAAATCGTCAAAGCTGCTCGAAAACAGCTGGCTCTGCAGCTGGAAGAATTCGGTCGGCGTCTTGATGGTCGAGAAGGTCTTGAACGAGGCAGTCGCCTTCTCAAAGCTCTTGCGGCTGTAATCGACGGCTTCCTGGCCCAGCGTTTCCATGCCCTTGGCCGCGATCTTGCCGGATTCGACCAGTGCTTCGACATTGCCCTTGGCCAGGTCGCTCAGTTCTTCGATCGCCTTGGTCGACTTTTCGACGCCGGCCTTCGCCTTTTCGTTGAGGTCGGCATAGACGGTTTCCATCTTGGCCTTGGCGTCTTCAGCGAACTTCTTGCCGGTTTCGATTACGTCGTTCATCGTCTTGGTTCCTTCTAAGGCGGACAGCGTCTTGATTGCGAACGGTTCGGCCTGCTTGGGCAGGCTCTTGGTCATTTCGGGTGCGGCCGGGGCTTGCGGCGGCGCGGCGGCTACAGGTGCCTCGGCCACTGGTTCCGCTTCCACGACTGGTTCAGCGACCGGCTCCGGGAGCGGCGGCGCGTCGACGGCGGTGGTCGCTGCAACGATCGCGGACGGATTGGCGTCGATCGCCTTGACGCTCGATGCCGTCGCCTTGCGCGCGGTCGGCTTCTTGGGTGCAGGGGCGATCGCCGCTTCGGCAGCCTTGAGCGCTTCGCTGGCCGACAAGGTCGTCGATGCGCTTTTAGCGCGCGGGGCGCTGCGTCCGGTCTTGGGTGTTACGGCCATGGACTATTCTCCATTTGTTGCACTGCACAATAATGATTCGTCGATGCAATTGCAAGACTTATTGTGCAGTGCAACAAAACCGTCACCTGGCCATATGGGGACAATCGCAAGGGTCGGAAAAATTGGCGTTAATGTCCCTTTACGTAGCGTCCTGGCGCATCTTCTATCGCCTTGAGTCGGCCTTTGCCCGGCTGGCGCGCGCCATTGGCAGGGACAGTGCGCGGATCGAGTCGCTCGATCCAGGCGCGCCAGTCGGGCCACCAGCTGCCCTTGGTTTCCTGCGCCGCGGCGAGGAAGGCGTCGAGCGTCGGCTGGCTGTCCTCACAGGCCCAATATTGATATTTGTGCGCCGCCGGAGGATTGATGACCCCGGCGATATGGCCGGACCCGGCCAGCAGGAAGCGGATCGGCCCGGACAGATTTTCGGTCAGTTTCCACACGCTTTCCAGCGGGGCGATATGGTCCTCCTTGCCCGCCTGCACATAAGCGGGGGTCATGACTTTTTTTAGGTCGATCGGCGTGCCGTCGATCGTGATGGCGCCGGGGACAACCAGCAGATTGTCGCGATAGAGCTGGGTCAGATAATCTTTGTGCCAGCGCGCGGGCAGGTTGGTGGTGTCGCCATTCCAGTACAGCAGGTCGAACGGGGGATAATCCTGTCCCAGCAGATAGTTGTTAACGACATAGGACCAGATCAGGTCGCGGCCGCGCAACAGGTTGAAGGTGAGCGCCATGTAGCGGCCATCGAGAAATCCCTTGGACGACAGCTGATCGACCAGCTTCATCTGCTCATCGTCGATGAACAGGGTCAGGTCGCCCGCCTGGCTGAAATCGACCTGTGCGGTGAAGAAGGTCGCGCTCGCCACCTTGTCCCCCTCCCCGCGCGCCGCCAGCAGCGCCAGCGTCGCCGCCAGCGTGGTCCCCGCGACGCAATAGCCGATCGTGTGGACGCTGGGCACCTTGAGCAGATCGCGCACCGTGTCGATCGCGTCGATCTGCCCGCGCAGGATATAATCGTCCCAGACCAGATCCTTCATCGACGCATCGGCGGACTTCCAGGAGACTAGAAACACGCTGATCCCCTGATCCACCGCCCATTTGACGAAGCTTTTTTGCGGGGACAGGTCGAGAATATAGAAGCGGTTGATCCATGGCGGAAAGATGATGAGCGGGGTCGCCAGCACGTCCGGCGTCGATGGCGCATAATGGATGAGCTGGTAGAGCGGGGTTTCGTGGATCACCTTGCCCGGTGTCGCGGCGATATTGCGGCCCAGTTCGAACTGGGTGCCGTCGGTATGGGTCAGCTGTCCCTTTTCCAGATCGGCCAGCATATGCTGCAAGCCCTTGACCAGATTTTCGCCACCGCTCTGGATCGTCTTTTCCACGACCGTCGGGTTGGTCAGCGGGAAATTGGAGGGCGAGAGCGCATCGAGCATCCCGCTGGTCGCAAAGCGCAGCTTGGCCTTCTGCTTAGGGTCCACGCCATCGACCGCATCGGCCAGTTGCAGCATATAGTCCGAGACGAGGAGATAGCTTTGCCGGATCAGGTCGTAAAAGGGGTGCTGGGTCCAGGCCGGATCGGCGAAGCGACGGTCCTTGCGCGCGGCGGGGCTGTCGGCCGGAGCCGGCTCAGGCTTGTCGCGGAACATGCCGCCCGAATCGAGGAAACGCTGCCACATCGCCAGCCCTTCGTCGGCAAAACTCGTCTGGATCCGCGCCACCGCTTCTGGCGAGAAAGGCAGGGTCTGGCCCGCCGCCCCCGCCGCCTGCTCCAGCATCAGTTGCTGGGCCTGCCCTATCGCGTGGGTCCATTGCTGCATCTGTTCCAGCGTGGGCAGATGCGGCTCCATGATATCGGCTTTATCCATGGCCACCCTGCTCCTCCTGGCATCGTTTCTGCGCGCCGCTTTCTCTGGCGCGTCGCCATCGGGCCGGTTATAGCCAGATTGTGACGCGGCAACGGCGCGTCGCGCACTATTCCTTACCTAGAGCTTTCAGGAAAGCCTTATAATGTCCGAAGAATTCTATCGCATGAAGCGCCTGCCCCCCTATGTCATCGCGGAAGTCAACGCGATGCGGGCCGCCGCGCGTGCGGCGGGAGAGGATATTATCGATCTGGGCATGGGCAATCCCGACCTGCCGCCGCCGCCGCATGTCATCGACAAGCTGATCGAGGTGGCGCGCAAGCCCGACGCCCATGGCTATTCCCAGTCGAAGGGGATTCCGGGGCTTCGCAAGGCGCAGGCCAATTATTATGGCCGCCGCTTCGGCGTCGATGTCGACCCGGAAACCGAGGTCGTCGTGACCATGGGGTCGAAGGAAGGCCTCGCCAGCCTGGCCACCGCGATCACCGCGCCGGGCGACGTCGTGCTGGCCCCCAACCCCAGCTATCCGATCCATATGTTCGGCTTCATATTGGCGGGCGCGACCATCCGGTCGGTGCCGACGACGCCGGACGACAATTATTTCCGCTCGCTCGACCGGGCCATGGCCTTCACCGTGCCGCGCCCTTCGATCCTGGTGGTCAATTATCCGTCGAACCCGACCGCCGAGACGGTGGACCTGGCCTTTTACGAGCGGCTGGTCGCCTGGGCGAAGGAAAATAAGGTCTGGGTCCTGTCCGACCTTGCCTATTCCGAGCTTTATTATGACGGCAACCCGACCCCTTCCATTTTGCAGGTGCCGGGCGCGAAGGATATTGCGATCGAGTTCACCTCGCTCAGCAAGACCTATTCGATGGCGGGCTGGCGGATCGGCTTTGCGGTCGGCAACAAGCAGCTGATCGCGGCGATGAGCCGGGTGAAATCCTATCTGGATTATGGCGCATTCACGCCGATTCAGGCAGCCGCCTGCGCCGCGCTCAACGGGCCGCAGGATATCGTGCAGAAGAACCGCGAACTCTATCACAAGCGCCGCGACGTGCTGGTCGAAAGCTTCGGCCGCGCCGGATGGGACATTCCCGCCCCGCCCGCGTCGATGTTTGCCTGGGCGCCGTTGCCGCCTGCACTCAAAGAAATGGGCAGCCTGGAATTTTCCAAGCAGTTGCTGACCCATGCCAAGGTCGCGGTCGCGCCAGGCGTGGGCTATGGCGAGGATGGCGAAGGGTTCGTCCGCATCGCCATGGTGGAGAATGAACAACGACTGCGGCAGGCGGCCCGCAACATCAAATCCTATCTCAAGTCGATGGGCGTCAATACGCCAGCCAAGGGCGCGGCCTGAGCCAAAAGACTATCCTGCGTTAAAAGCGCTGCGTGTTCCCGCGCAGGCGGGAACCCAGATCATACGGTCGGACTGGGTTCCCACCTACGCGGGAACACGATGTTCGGTGCGATGAGGCGCGTCCTTTGGGCCACCGCCGCTTGTGATCCCCTTGCCCCGCCAGCCACAATGAAGGATAGCTGCCTCGTAAGAGGTGCCGCGCGATGATCCCCCTGCCACAAGTCTCTCAGGTCGCGCAGACCATCCAGCTGGCGCTCGCCCCGGTGTTCCTGCTGGCGGGGATCGGCGCGTTCCTGAATGTCTGTGTCAGTCGGCTGGCGCGGATCATCGACCGGGCGCGGACGGTGGAGGCGGCGATCCTGACCACGCGGGGGCGCGAGCATGACCGGCTGGTCAATGAAATCCGCGTCCTCGACCAACGGATGAGCGTGGTCAATATCGCGATCTTCCTGTCGGTCGCATCGGCCTGCGCCGTGTGCCTCGTCGTCATTCTGCTGTTTGCGGGCAATTTGTTCGATGCGCATCTGGGGACGGCGATCGCCATATTGTTCAGTCTGGCGATGCTGTTGCAGGCGGGCGGCTTTGCGACCTTCATTCAGGAAATCCGGCTGGGGTCCAAGATCATCCATATCCGTAACGAAGTATTGTATCACGAGGCCGAGACGGAAGAGCCGGACGCAAAATGACCCGCTTCACCGTCAACGACCGGCCGGTGCAATATCGCATGGACCCGGACACGCCTTTGCTATGGGCATTGCGCGATGCGTCGAACCTGACCGGCACCAAATATGGTTGCGGCACCGGCGACTGTGGTGCCTGCACCGTCGATATTGACGGGGAAGCGGTGCGGTCCTGCCAGGTGACGATCGGCAAGACCGAGGGGCGGTTCGTCACCACGATCGAGGCGCTGTCGCCCGATCGCGGCCATCCGGTGCAACAGGCGTTCGCCGCCGACAATGTGTCGCAATGCGGCTATTGCATCCCGGGCATGATCATGGCCGCGTCCGTGCTGCTGCGCCGGACCAATGATCCAAGCGATGCGGAGATTGACGCGGCGATCACCAATATCTGCCGCTGCGGCATCTATCCCCGGCTGCGCGGCGCGATCCGTCGGGCTGGACGGATCATGCGGGGCGAGGATACGGGTATCGGCGAACAAGGGGCCGCCGCCCCGCCGCCGGGCATTACGCCGGAGGAGGCTGCCCGCACCGTCCCGGCGCTGGGCAGGCCTGCACCTCAGCCGAAGCGATAGCCCGACACGGCCCAGCCTATCACCGTGCTATGATGGTCGCGCACCGCCGGGTCATCGCCGCCAGCACCCAGCGCGACCATCAGCGGCAGCAGATGCTCCTCGCGCGGATGAGCGAAATGGGCGTTAGGCAGGCTGTCCCACGCGATGACGCGCGCAGCGCGGCGGGCCGGATCGGGATCGGTCACCGCCGCCGTCAGCGCATCGTCCCACGTCTGTGATGGCGCGGTCGCCTGCGCGCCCCGCACGCGCAGATTGTGAAAGCTCATGCCCGATCCGACGATCAGCACGCCTTCCTCGCGCAGCACGGAGAGCGCGCGCCCGGCGGCGATATGGGCAGCGGGGTCGAGATCGTGGCGTAGCGACAGCTGGACCAGCGGAATGTCGGCATCGGGCAGCGCGACCTTCATCGGGATGAACACGCCATGGTCCCAGCCGCGCGCCGCCTCCTGCGCGGTCGCAAACCCTGCTCCGGCAAGCAGCGCCGCAACGCGCGCGGCCAGATTTGGCGCGCCCGGCGCGTCCCAGCGCAGCGTGTAGGTGTGCGGGGGGAAGCCATAATAGTCGAACAGCAAAGCCGGGCGATCACCGGCATGGACGGTGAAGGCCGCCTCCTCCCAATGGCCCGACACCAGCAGGATGGCGCGGGGGCGTTCGGGCAGGCTGGCGATCAGCCCGGCCAGATAGTCCTGCATCGGCTGCCACATCGGATCGCTATGCGGATGGTCGGGATCGGCGGGGTCCATGAAGAAGCAGGGACCACCGCCATGAGGGATGAAGAGGCTGGGCTGTGTCATGCCCAGCACATTGGCGCGCGGGAGACCAACTGCAACGGGCAAGCGCGAAACATTCCGTTTCTAACCGTTCCGATCGACCAGCGGCATCATCGCCTGCGCCAGGGTCGCGCCTGAATAAGGCTTCTTGACCAAAGTGACCCCGGCAAAGCGATCCGGCAGTTCCAGCCCGTCGCCATAGCCGGTCGCAAACAGGAAGGGGATGCCCTGTTCGACCAGCAGGTCTGCCACCGGCATACTGGTTTCGGCGCCCAGGTTGAAATCCAGCACCGCCAAATCAATGGGATGCTGCTCGATAGCCTCACGCGCCCGTGCGACGCTGGCGGCGGTGGTTACGTCCGCGCCCAGATCGCGCAGTGCATCCTCACCATCCATGGCGATGATCATATTATCCTCGACCAGCAGGACGTGCCGACCCTTGAGCAATTCGGGCGTCGCGGCGATCACGGGCAGCGGACGATCCGTGCCGACGACATCGGGCAGCACCGACACGACATGGACGGAGGGGATGCAAAAATGCGCCTCTATCCCGGCCAGACGGTAGTGGATTTCGGCATGGCCATCCAGGTCATAGGGGATGGAGCGCTCGATCACGGTCGACCCAAAGCCGCGACGGGTCGGTGCCACCACCGCCGGGCCACCGCTTTCGGTCCAGTCGATCATCAGGCTGCCATCCTGATCCACATGCCAGTCGATCGCCACCGTGCCATTGTCCGACAGCGCGCCATATTTGGCGGCATTAGTCAGCATTTCGTGGATCACCAGCGCCATGACGGTGAAGCATCCCGGCGTCAGCAGCACATTGGGACCGGACAGGCGCACCCGGTCGCGTCGCTCACCCAGATAGGCGCCCGCCTCCACCTCGATCAGGTCATAGAGGCGCGCGGGACTCCAGCGATCGGCGGTAATCTGGTCATGGGCGCGGGCCAGCGCATGGATGCGGCTTTCCAGCGTGCCGATGAAATCCTCGACCGATCCTGCACTGCTGCGCGTCTGGGACAGGAGGCCACGGATCAGCGCCAATATGTTGCGCACCCGGTGGTTGAGTTCCGCGATCAGCAATTCCTGCTTCTCATGCGCGCGCTGCCGTTCCGCATCCGCCGAATCGGACAGGCGCAGCACCACTTCCAGCAAGGCGGTGCGCAGCGCTTCGGCGACGCGCAACTGGGCGGGCGCGAACGGCAGCGCCGTCCCCTTCACGAGTTCCGACCATTCCTCGAAACTTTTGCGCGGGGTCAGGCGCGGGCCGTTGGGACCATATTCGATATGCTTGTCCTGTTGTCCCGCCCAGCGCACCGCGCGCAGTTGCTCAGCACGGAACAGCACAACATAGTCGCGCGGGCGGCGCGACAGGGGAATGGCAAGCAGCCCAGCGGCGCGATCGGCATAGGCAGCCGCTTCGGGCAGGACGCGGCTCAGCGTATCGGTGGTATAGACCTGACTCGCCGCGACGCGGTTGAGCATCGAGACGATCCCGGCAAAGGCGGCCTTGTCCGGGGTCAGCCCGGAAAAGCTGATCTGCCCGTCTATATAGACGCCCACGCCATCGGCAGGGATCGTGTCGAAGATGATGTCGCCCAGCCAGCGGGCGTTGGACAGAAGGTCATGATCCTGCGCGACGGCGGACATCAACCGGTCGGCCACCTGCCGCGCCTTGCCCTCATAGGCGGCGGTTTCGGCGCGCTCGCGGCTTTCGAGCATCATCGAGAAGATCTGGCCGAACAGTTCGGCGGCGCTGCGCTGGGCAAAGGTCGGCAGGCGCGGGGCATAATGGTGGCAGGCGAACAGCCCCCACAGCCGCCCTTCGACAATGATCGAGATGGAGAGCGACGCCCCCACCCCCATATTGCGGAGATATTCGATGTGGATGGGCGAGACGGCGCGGGTGAGACACAGCGACATGTCCAGCGCCGCGCCGGTCGGATCCAGCGTTGGGACGACCGGCACGGGCACCGCCTGCACATCGGCAATGACGCGGAAGATGTTGCGCAGATAGAGCGCGCGCGCCTGCACGGGAATGTCCGACGCGGGGTAGTGCAGACCAAAGAAGCTGTCGATGCCGGGCCGCAACGCTTCGGCGACCACTTCGCCATCGCCGCCCTCGGCAAAGCGATAGACCATCACTCGATCGAACCCGGTCAACGCCCGCACCTGCCGCGCGCCATCACGCAGAAAGGCGGTCATGCCATCGGCCTGCGCCAGCCGGGCGACCATCGAGCGGACAGTGCTGCTGGCCTCCATCTCGTCAGCGCTAGCGGGCTCGGCCTCTATCACCACCAATTGACCGGAAAAATGGACGGCAACGTCGAACGGCGTGCCGCCCGGCATCAACGGCAGGGAGAAGATACGCTCGACCGAATCGGGGCCACGCAGCAGGGTGATGCGGTTGCGCAGCGTATGGATGGCTTCGCCGTCGAGCAGGGCGCTCACCGGCTTGCCCAGCATGTCGTCGGGGGACAGGCCGACGAACGCGGCGCTGTTGGCCGACACGCGCGATACCAGCCAGTCGGCGGTCAGCGCGATCAGGAAACCGAATGGCTGGACCGTACCCAGCACATGGATCGGTTCCCGATCGCAATTGGTGAGGTTGACGGCGAAATCCGCGCCGCTACCGCCGTCAGCCATGGGCGGCGACCGGTTCGGGCCGGGCGGCTGCGGCAAAAAGGGCGAAGGCCGCCTGCGCGCCCTGCACGGCGTCGTCCAGCCAGCCTTCGCCCCCGTCAGCGGCGGCCTGATCAAGCGCCTGCTGAAAGGCGACCCAGCCGCCCTTGCCGTGGACCGCCGACAGATAAGCGCGGGGCATGCCCGGCGCGACCTGCCGCGCCAACATCGCGCCGCCCAGGCGCGATCCTTCCAGCGCATAGAGCAGCCCCCAGCGATAACCGTCCCGGTCAGGATCAGCGAGCGACAACGGCGCAGGCATAGCCATATCCATCGCCGCCAGATCCGCCGCGATCAGGGACAGGCGTGGCGATGCGGGGCGCGCAACCGATTCGAGCGCGCCAAGCGCGCAGGCATGGGCCGTCAGGAAGGCACCATAATGGCTTTGCGAATCAAGCCGATAGCCCGAAAACAGCGTGTCGACACGGTGATGGCTGTCGCTCGTCGCTTCGCGCAGAGCCTGGCGGACGCCGCTGACATTGGGAGATTTCTTCACTCGGCAGTCCTATAGAGGGGGCAGGCACCCTGCACTGATCTGGATCAGCTTTTGACCCGGTTCCGGCCATTTTTAACGGACAGAACGATACGAACACGGAACAACGCGCAAAGCGGAAATTGGGTTCATTACGCCCGGCGATTCTTTCAACAAGCTGACGGACAGGTTCAGAATTGCGACATCGCGCGCCATCTAGAAGGGCGGCATGAGGGGACAGAAGGTTCCCGCAAACAGAAAGTCACGATGATGTTCAGGAAGATGATGCTGACGGGACTGATGGCTGCAACGCTGCTGAGCGGTGTCGCGCCAGCCTATGCCCAGAGCAATGAGAATGGCCGTGGCAATCGCGGCGACCGTGCAGAACGCGGTGGGGCAGACCGTGGCAGAGCAGACCGTCAATCCTATCAGTGGCGCGGTAACGGACAGCGGCCGATGGGCGGTGACGGGCAGCAGGCGCAACGCTGGCAGCAGCGGCAGGACCGCGCGGTAGCGCAGGCACCGGTGCAGCAGGCTCCCGTCCAGCAACCGCGTGCGGATCGTCCGTGGCGCAACCCCGGCAATCCTGCGGTCGTGCCAGCACCGGCGCGGCAGGACGCACGACAGGACAGGCGAGATGATCGCCGCAATGACCGGCAGGACTATCGCCAGGACCAGCGTGCCGATCGGCAGGACTGGCGCAACGATCGCCGCGACGGTCGGCAGGATTATCGTCAGGACAGGCGCGACGACCGGCGCGATGATCGTGGCTGGAGCGACAATCGCGGAGCGGCAGGCAACTGGAATAATGGTCGCCGCTATGACGACCGGACCCGCTGGAGCAACCAGCAACGCTGGAATAATGGCTGGCGGCAGGACCGGCGCTATGACTGGAACAGCTATCGCAACCGCTATGGCAACCAGTATCGCATGGGCCGCTACAACGCGCCGCGCGGCTGGGACTATGGCTATCGCCGTTTCTCCGTGGGCATCGTGCTGAGCAGCCTGCTCTATTCCAACAGCTATTGGTTGAACGATCCTTACGCCTATCGCCTGCCGCCCGCTTACGGCACGCTGCGCTGGGTCCGCTATTATGACGACGCCATGCTGGTGGACATTCGCGACGGCTATGTCGTCGACGTGATCCATGACTTTTTCTGGTGAAGAACCGCACCGGCCCACACCCCCACCCGACCTCCCACAGTATATCCTGAACGGAAGGCCGGGTGGGGGTACGGGCCGATGCTCCCCAATCTGACTCCCTGAAGTGGCCTTCAGGAATACTGGCCCCGGTGCGGAGACGCGCCGGGGTCTTTTCATGGCACTGGCCGCTGTGGCAGGAGGGCCGCATGACAGACAGTGACGATGATGGCGGCATCGCTTCGCCCAGCCGCGCGGCCATAGGCGCGCAGGTGCAGGCGCGGCTGGAGCGCAACCCGATGGTCAGCCGGATCGACGCACCAGACCTTGCGATCTACGGGCGGCAGGATTTCCTCAGCCCGGAGGAATGCGCCGATCTGCGCGCGATCATCGATGCGGGCGCGCAGCCTTCGACGCTCTTTTCGGGTAGCGCAAACGCTGATTATCGCACCAGCCATAGTTGCAATCTCGATCCGTTCGATCCGCTGATCAAGGCCATCAGCGACCGCATCTGCGCGCTGACTGGCCTGCCAGCCGACCATGGCGAAACATTGCAGGGCCAGCGCTATACCAGCGGCCAGGAATATCGGCTGCATTGCGACTATTTCCCGGTCACCGCCGATTATTGGCCCGCCATGCGCGTCACTGGCGGGCAGCGCAGCTGGACCACGATGATCTATCTCTCCCCGGTCGAGGCCGGGGGCGAAACCCATTTCCCCCAATGCGAATTCATGGTGCCGCCGGTTGAGGGGATGATCCTGATCTGGAACAATATGACCGCTGACGGCGCGCCCAACCGGTTCAGCCTGCACGCCGCCCGGCCGGTCGAACAGGGCACCAAATATGTCGTCACCAAATGGTTTCGCGAACGGCCATGGACGCCGAGATCTGTTTGAGCATGTGCCTTCGCACATGCGTGCGGCACCGGCCCTCTCCCCCACCCGGCCACCCCACGATAGTAGCCTATGGGTGGCCGGGTGGGGGAGAGGGCCGGTGCGGCTTCAAAATGCGCCCTTCCGCGCATTTTCAAAAACCTTCCCGTTACACTTTGCGACATAAATGACTGAAAACTGACAGCTTCATTCGCCGGGCGTTCAGGCGCGCTGCCCCATATCTCCTTGTGTTGGCGACCGGGAACCCGATCCAGCCGGACAGGGTTCAGCCGCCAGAGGAAATAGGAGATATGCTATGCGTAAACTGATCATCCTGGGCCTGCTGGCCGCAACGGTGGCGCCCAGTGTCGCGTCCGCCCAGTCCTATGGCGAAGCGCGCCGCAGCGAACGCAACCTGCGTGAGGAACAGCGCGATCTGCGTCAGGCCCAGCGTTATGGCGACCGCCGCGATGTGCGCGAGGAACGGCGCGATGTCCGCGATGCCCGTCAGGAGGCCCGCGAGGACTGGCGCGACTATCGCCGCAATCACCGCGACGTCTATCGCGGCGGGAATTGGCGCGCGCCCTTCCGCTACAACCAGTGGAATGTCGGCGTCCAGCTTCGCCCGGCCTATTATAATTCGCGCTATTATATCGCCGATCCCTATCGCTATCGCCTGCCCCGTCCGGGCGTGAACCAGCGCTGGGTACGTCATTATAACGATGTGCTGCTGGTCAATGTCCGCAACGGGCGCGTGATCCAGGTGCATCGCGGCTTCTTCTGGTAAGCTGCCTGCCTAAAAAAACAGCCCCGGACAGCAATGTCCGGGGCTGTTTTTATGGATGTTTCCCCCCAACTTGGCCGCGCCGCCCGTTGCCGGGCAAGCGCGGCCGATGGCACGCAGGACGCACCATCAGTCCGAAAGGGGGGTGGACCGTTGCGCAGAACGCACCTCCGCCCGAAAAGTTCCCGTTTTTCCGCTAAAATCCAAGGATTCAGGCGGCCAATGCCTGCGCGATCAGATCGCGGCTGTTATCAATGCCATAGAGGGCGATGAAGCTGCCCATGCGCGGTCCCTGGTCCGCGCCCAGCAGCGTCTGGTAGAGCGCCTTGAACCAGTCGCGCAGCTCGGCAAAGCCGAACGCCTCATCCTTGCCGATGGCATAGACGATATTCTGAATATCCTCCGCCGTGGCGTCCGCCGGTAGCGCGGCCAGTTCCGCGTCGAGCCGGCGCAGGGCCGCCGCCTCATTGGCGTCGGGCGCTCGGCGCTGGAGGGTGGGCGCAACGAAATCGCGATGATAGGCCAAGGCGTGACCGATCAGCGCGTCCAGTTCGGGATAGGTGTCCGGCGATGCATCAGCGACATAGTTGGTGAGATAGCCCCACACCTGATCGCGGCTGGCGTCGCCCATCACGCCGACCAGATTGAGCAGCAGCCCGAACGTCACCGGCAACCGGCCTTCGGGCAGCTTGCCGTCATGGACATGATGGACCGGATTGCCCAGCTGCTGTTCGATCGCCTGATTGGGATAGTTGACCCGGAACTGCCAATATTCGTCCACCGCGCGCGGGATGACGCCCATGTGCAGCTGCTTGGCCTTTTTGGGTTCGCGATAGGCGTAGAAGGCCAGGCTTTCCTGCGGACCATAGGTCAGCCATTGTTCAAGGCTGAGGCCATTGCCCTTGGACTTGGAGATTTTCTCGCCCTTTTCGTCGAGGAACATCTCGTAATTAAAGCCTTCTGGCGGGCGGGCGCCCAGCGCGCGGCAGATTTTCGACGACTGGGTGACCGAATCGATCAGATCCTTGCCCGCCATCTCATAATCGACGCCCAGCGCGACCCAGCGCATCGCCCAGTCGACCTTCCATTGCAGCTTCGCCCCGCCGGACAGGATCGACTGCTCGATCATTTCACCCTCATCCTCGAAGCGGATCAGGCCTGCCTCGGCATCGATCACCTCGACCGGCACCTGCAACACGATGCCGCTCTTGGGGCTGATCGGCAGGACAGGCGAATAGGTCGCCTGCCGTTCCTTGCGCAGAGTCGGCAGCATGATGTCGAGGATCGCCTGATTGCACCGTAGCACCTGCCGCAACGCATCGTCGAATGCGCCCGCCTGATAGCGTTCGGTCGCCGAGACGAATTCATAGTCGAAGCCGAAGCGGTCGAGAAATTCGCGCAGCATCGCATTATTGTGATGGGCGAAGCTTTCAAACTTGCCGAACGGGTCAGGCACCTGCGTCAGCGGCTTGCCCAGATGCTCCGTCAGCATCGCCTGGTTGGGGACATTGTCGGGCACCTTGCGCAGCCCGTCCATATCGTCACTGAACGCGACCAGCCGCGTGGGAATATCCGACAGCGCATGATAGGCATTGCGCACCATCGTCGTGCGCAGCACTTCGTTGAACGTGCCGATATGCGGCAGGCCTGAGGGACCATAGCCGGTCTCGAACAGGATATGGCCTTTGTCCGGCGCGCCATTGGGATAGCGCTTGAGCAGCTTGCGCGCTTCTTCATAGGGCCAGGCCTTGGCCGCCAGCGCGGCGGTGCGGAGAATGTCGGTCTCGGTCATGATTACGCCCCCTAGCCCCGCGCAGGGCGAAAGGAAACGTCCTTTGGTGGCAAATCTGCGTTAAGAATCGTTCGCACATTAGGGTTTCATTAACCCTGACCGAAGATACTTACGTATCTGGAGGCACCATGCATATCTTGCGTAACCGCGAACGCATCGTGGTCGACATTCCCATTGTCGTCACGACCGTACTCGATAGCCTGGAAGGCACGATCGTCGACCTGAGCGAGGGCGGCGCGCAGGTGGTCGGTTGCACCCTGCCGGCCGGATCGTCGTGCCAGATCGACCTGGACGGCCATATCACTTTCGGCACGGTGCGCTGGTCCGAAGAGGATCGCATGGGCATCCGTTTCCCTTACGAGCTGAACGAAGGCCCGCTTTACGGCCAGCTGGAACAGGCCCGCGCTGCGCTGCGCACGCCTGTCGCGTTCCAACCACGCGCCCGCGCCATGGCCGCAAGCAGCGGCGGTGGCGGTGGCGGTTTTGGTCGCCGGACGAGCTGAAACAGGTTTTCCTTTTGTTCCCGCTCGCTTAAACGGGGCGGGTGATTGATCCTGCATCCCTGCCCGCTCTCCACGCCAGCCATGGCGGCATCTGGTTGCGCGAAGGTGGCCGCACACAAGGTCTGGCCAAGGGGCAGGCGATCGGCCGGGCGGCGGAAACCCCGGTATTACTGCTCAATGCTCCGCTGACTGGCCAGCGCCTCGGCTATCCCGATCTCAATGGCCTCGACCTGCTCGAACTTTGGGCCTTCCTCCACCCGGCCCGCTTCCTCGTCCCTACGCCCAAGGGGCTGGCGCAGGCGCTTGGCCTGCCGGTGCCGAGCGCTGAGGCCGACATTCCCGCCCTGCTCCAGAGCGCGGCGCAGGCATTGCTCGACCGGATCGAATCGCCCGACTGGCGCGAACGGGAGGGCAGCTGGACATCGGCGCAAACGCTGCACCGGCTGCGCTGGCCCTGGTCGCCGCTGGTCGCCCCACGCATCGCCAAGCCCAAGGAGGCCGAGCGCTGGCTGTTTTCCAAGCTTCCCGAATGGGAGGAAGCCCAACCCCGCCCTGCCCCGCGCACCGTGGTGCTGGATGAAGCTCAGGTGCTGGCCCGGCTCGATACGCTGACCGGCGCGGGGGCGGAGGCGCGGCCCGGCCAGCGCGCCTATGCCACCGCCGCGATCAGCGCCTTTCGCCCGCGCGCGCACCGCGACCAGCCCAATATGCTGCTGGCGGAAGCTGGCACCGGCATTGGCAAGACATTGGGCTATCTCGCCCCCGCCTCGCTCTGGGCAGCGCAGGCGCAAGGGACGGTGTGGGTGTCCACCTATACCAAGGCGTTGCAACGCCAGCTCGACCGCGAATCGCTGCGCCTGTTTCCCGATGCGATGGTGGCGGCCAAGCGGGTGGTGGTGCGCAAGGGGCGGGAAAATTATCTCTGCCTGCTCAATCTGGAAGATGCGTTGCAGGGCGGCTTTACTGGCCGCGCCGCGATATTGGCGCAGCTGGTCGCGCGCTGGGCCGCGTTCAGCAAGGATGGGGATATGGTCGGCGGCGACCTGCCCGGCTGGCTGCCCACTTTGTTCCGCCGCAACGGCTCCACCGCGCTGACCGACCGGCGCGGGGAGTGCATCTATGCCGGCTGCCCGCATTACCGCAAATGCTTCATCGAGCGATCGGCGCGTGCGTCCGCCGACGCGGACATCGTCATCGCCAATCATGCGCTGGTGATGATCAACGCCGCGCGCGGTCGCGAAACCGGGCAGCGACCGCAGCGCATCGTGTTCGACGAAGGGCATCATCTGTTCGATGCGGCGGATTCGACCTTCTCCGTTGCCCTGTCGGGGCAGGAGGCGATCGAGCTGCGGCGCTGGATCATGGGACCGGAGGGCGGATCGCGCGGGCGACGACGCGGCCTGTCGGCGCGCCTGTCGGACTTGGCCAGCTATGATGTCGAAGGGGGAGAGGCGATCCGTGCCGCCGCCGACGCCGCGCTCGCTTTGCCCGCTGATGAATGGCTCAAGCGCGTGGTGGCGGGGGAGCCGTTCGGGCCGCTTGAAGCCTTGTTCGCTGCGGTGCGCGGCACCGTCTTTGCCCGTGCGGCGGACACGGGCGAGGCGGATGCGGGCTATGGGCTGGAAACCGAACTGGCCGCGCCGGACGGGCCGCTGGTCGAGGCGGCGCAGGAGGCCGCGCTGGCGCTCGATGCGCTGCTGCGCCCGCTGACGCATTTGTCGCGGCGGCTGGAGGCGGTGATCGAGGATGCGCCCGATTGGCTGGATGGCGCGGCACGGGCGCGGATCGAGGGGGCGGTCGCCTCATTGGGCTGGCGGCGCGACCTGATCAGCGCCTGGCTGGCGCTGCTGGCGCGGATCGGTGGCCCCGCCGACCCCGACTATGTCGACTGGATGACGGTCGATCGGGTCGAGGGGCGCGAATATGATATCGGCATCCATCGCCACTGGCTCGACCCCAGCCGCCCGCTCGCCGAAACCGTGCTGAAGCCCGCGCAGGGGGTGATCGTCACATCCGCGACGCTGAAAGGCGGGGGCGACTGGGGCAATGCGGAAAGCCGCAGCGGGGCGACCCATTTGCCCCATGGTGCCGGGCGGTTCGAGGCGAGCAGCCCGTTCGACTATGCCGCACGCGCGGAAGTGCTGATCGTCACCGACATCAAGCGCGGCGATCTAGCCGCGCTGTCGGGCGCCTATGGGCGATTGATCGACGCGGCGGGCGGCGGCACGCTGGGGCTGTTCACCGCGATCCGGCGGTTGCGCGCGGTCCATGCCCGCATCGCCGACCGGCTGGCGCGCGCAGGGCTGCCGCTCTACGCGCAGCATGTCGACCCGATCGACACCGGCACGTTGGTCGACATTTTCCGCGACGATCCGCGCGCGTCGCTGCTGGGGACGGACGCGCTGCGCGACGGGGTGGACGTGCCGGGCCATTCGTTGCGGCTGGTGGTGATGGAGGGGGTGCCATGGTCCAAGCCGACCGTGCTGCACGCCGCGCGGCGGCTGGCAAATGGCGGCAACGCCTATGACGACCGGCTGATCCGCGCGCGGCTGGCGCAGGCCTTTGGTCGCCTCATTCGCCGGGCGGAGGACAAGGGCAGTTTCGTCATCCTGTCCGCCGCGATGCCGAGCCGCTTGCTGAGCGCCTTTCCGCCCGGCACGCCGATCCGCCGGGTGACACTGGACGAGGCAATCATTGCCGTCAGTGTCGCTTCGCGGCGCGAATCCCTTGGCGAAACGTCGCCCTTAGGGCATCAGGGACACGAATCCGGCCACAGCCATCTGGAGAGAGAATGAAGCGGCTGACCCTGTTGCGCCACGCCAAGTCCGACTGGGACGATCCGGTGGCCCGCGACTTCGACCGGCCCCTGAACCACCGGGGCGAGAAGGCGGCGCTGTTGATGGGCCAGTTTGCCGCCCGGCGGCAGATGCAGTTCGACATGCTGGTCGCATCCCCCGCCGTGCGGGTGGTGCAGACGCTGGAGACGTTTTTTATCGGCTTTGGTGAGACGCTCGACGCGCGTTGGGACCGGCGCATCTATCTCGCCTCCTCCCCCACCTTGTTCGATGTCATCCGCGACCTGCCCGACAGCGCCGGCAGTGCGCTGCTGACCGGACATAATCCGGGGCTGGAGGAATTGATCCTCGACCTGGTCCCCGATGACGGGGCCAATCCGCTGCGCGAGGATGTGGAGGTGAAATTTCCGACCGCCAGCATCGCCGTGCTGGACCTTGCCATCGACCGGTGGGATCAGGCGCAGGAGAATATCGCTACGCTGGTCAGCTTCACCCGACCGCGCGATCTGGACCCGGCATTGGGTCCGGGGACGCGCTGACGCGGTCTATTCGCCGATCGCGCGGGCCAGCGTCGACCGGATCGCCTGCAACTGGCTCAGCACATCGTCAGCCGGTTGGGCAGGCGTATCAGGCACGGTCGTCCCATTGCCATCGACCAGCATCTTCTGCGCGCCCTTGACGGTGAAACCTTCGACATTGAGCAGGTCGTGGATACGGCGGGCCAGCGCCACGTCGGCGGGGCGGTAATAGCGACGATTGCCGGAGCGCTGGAGCGGGCGCAGCTGCGGGAAACGGGTTTCCCAATAGCGCAATATATGCTGGGGCAGACCCAGTTCACCCGCCAGCTCGCTGATGGTCAACAATGCACCCTCTGCCTTTTTCATGACAGCAATGTTGCACCCTAAGACCCGTCAAGGTCAACCATGGTAAACTACGGATTAACGTGGAAAACACCCATCTTCACACCATCGCGACCCGGCGACCGTGCGCCTGCCTGCTTGATGGTGACCCCTACGGGAATCGAACCCGTGTTTCAGCCGTGAAAGGGCCGCGTCCTAACCGCTAGACGAAGGGGCCGTTGGCGGCGCCACCGGATGGCGCTGCGAAGCGAGGCGGGCATTAGGAGGAGACGGCGCAGGGGTCAACCCCCCTTTTGCGTGTGGCGGGAGGCTTCGCACTCAATCGGCCCAGGCGGCGTCCTCCAGATGGAGTTCGGCGGCCGGGCGACTGCCCCAATCGTCGATCTTCGCGCGGCCCGCAACCCACAAGCGCCGGTCGCGTGGCGCGCCCAATATCGCCTGGCCCAGATCGGTTTCGGCTTGACGGAAAGCGATGGTCTTGAACGACCGGCCATCCTCCCCGCCCATGATCGCGCGCAAATGGCCATTGCCCACGATGTCGGCCTTGATCACCCGCATCGGCCCGGCGGCGATGCGGGGGGCGGGCCAGCCTGCGCCATAGGGACCGCCTGCCTCGATCGCGGCGATGAAGTCGGGATTGACCCCGGCGGGGGCCAGCACTGCGTCGATCAGCAGCGCCCGATCGTCACGCGCCCGCGCCACAGCGGCGGACAGGCGATCGTCGAGGAAATCGGCCAGCGCATCGACCCGGTCCGCCGCCACGGTCAGCCCCGCCGCCATCGCATGGCCACCGCCCGCGACCAGCAGGCCGCTATCCTTGGCCGCCATCACCGCCGCGCCAAGATCGACCCCGCTGATCGACCGGCCCGATCCCTTGCCGACGCCATCCTCATCCAGCGCGATGACGATGGCGGGTCGCCCGGCCTTTTCCTTGATACGGCCCGCGACAATGCCGATGACGCCAGGGTGCCAGCCCTGCCCGGCGATCACTGCGACGGCGCAATTGCCCTGGGCGGCCAGCAATGCCTCGGCCTGTTCCTGGACGGTCGATTCGATTGCGCGCCGTTCTTCATTATATTGATTGAGCTGCTCGGCGATCCTTGCGGCCTCGGCTGGATCGTCGGTGGTCAGCAACCGCACGCCCAGATCCGCCTGCCCCACGCGCCCGCCCGCATTGATGCGCGGCCCCAGCGCAAAGCCAAGATCATGGCAGAGCGGCGCGCGGGTCAGGCGGCTGGCGTCGATCAGCGCGGCGAGGCCGATGTTGCGGCGCCTGGCCATCACTTTAAGCCCCTGCGCGACGAAGGCGCGGTTCAGCCCCTTGAGTTGCGCGACATCGGCCACGGTGCCCAGCGCGACGATATCGAGCAATTCCATCAGCGCCGGTTCGGTCCGCGTCGCGAACCAGCCGCGCGCCCGCAGCACCCGCACCAGCGCCGCGCCGAGCAGGAAGGCGACGCCGACCGCGGCGAGATGGCCGTGGGTCGCCGCCTCATCCCCCTCGTCCAGCCGGTTGGGATTGACCAGCGCCAGCGCCAGGGGCAGCGCTGCGCTGCATTTATGATGATCGACCACGACGACATCGACCCCGGTTTCGCGCGCCATGGCCAGCGCCTCGAACGCCTGCGCGCCGCAATCGACCGTGACGATCAGGGTTGCGCCCTCGCCCGCCAGCCGCACCAGCGCCTCGCCCGACGGACCATAGCCCTCCATCAGCCGGTCGGGGATATAGGGCTTGGCCGCCAACCCCAGATCGCGCAGCAGGCGGATGAGCAGCGCGGCGCTGGTCGCGCCATCGACGTCATAATCGCCGAAGATGCGCACATCCTCGCCCCGCTGCACCGCGTCGGCCAGCCGATCGGCAGCAGCGTCCATGTCGCGGAACAGGCTGGGATCGGGCATGAAGGCGCGGATGGTGGGGTTGCGGTGCGCCTCCAGCGCCTCGCGCGGGCAGCCGCGCGCCAGCAGCAATTGCGTCACCAGATCGTCGGGCAGATAGCCCGGTTCGCGCGCATCCGCCCCCTCCCCCCGCCATTTCCAGGGCTGGCCAGTGATCGAGCGAGAGACGTTGAGCGCAAATGTCATGCCGCCGCTCTAGACTCTGGGAAGCATGGAGGGAAGCGCGAGCCGTCGCGGCGAATCGTCCGCTCGACGGAACCGCCGCAACGCCTTGCGCGTATTGCAGGTTCGTCGGCCATCTACAGGGCTGGCGACCAAAGGGGCATGACGGACATATGATCAGACGACAGGCGCATCATGTCCGGCACATGTTGGGCCTCCTCATCGCGACCGCATCCCCCCTGCCGTTGATGGCACAGACAGCGACGCCGCCCGAAGCCGAAGCGCCGATCCTGCCCGACGACCAGTTTGACGCGCGCCTGCCCTCGATCGACAGCTGGATCGACCAGCAAATGCCGCATACCAGTGCGACAGCAGAGCTGCCCGCCGCGACGGAGCCGGTACAGGAGCCAGAACTGGCGCAACCCCTGCCCGCGCTCGACAGCGTGACCGTACCCGCCAATGTCGCGGCCGACACTGACCCGAACATAAAGACGCCCGATATCCGCTACGCCACCCGGATCGAGGGTTTCGGCAAAACGGGCCTTGAGGACGCATTCCGCGATGCGTCCGCGCTGATCGACGGCGATGGCAAGGCGGAGACCGCCGCGATGGTGCAGGCGCGGGCGCAGGAGGATGAAAAGCTGGCGGTGCGGCTTTTCTATTCCGAGGGCTATTATGACGCGACCGCGCTCGCCAGCCTGGACCAGACCGGGGATGGGACGCTGACTGCCGTGGTTTCGGTGACGCCGGGCAAACGCTATAAGCTGGGCGATATCGTCGTGACCGCCGGGCCGACGGTGCCGCCGGGACTCGCGCGCGACAGCCTGCCGCTCAAGAGTGGCGACTATATCGTCGCGGCGACGGTCGAGGGGGCGGAGGCCAATGTCGCGCTGCGGCTGCCCGAACAGGGCTATGCCTTTGCCAAGGTGGGGGAGCGCGACATATTGCTCGACCCCGCGACCGTAACCGGCGACTATAGGCTGCCGGTCGATACCGGCCCGCGCGGCACGTTCCGCAAGATCACCACCAGCGGCGAGAAACAGGCCTTTGGTGCCGATCATATGGAGGTGATCCGCCGCTATAAGCCGGGCGAGATTTATGACAGCCGCAAGGTGGACGACCTGCGCAAGGCGCTGGTCGCGACCGGGCTATTCTCCAGCGTTGCGGTCGATCCGGTGCGCACCAACGAGGCCGGGCCGGACGGCACCGAATATGTCGATCTGCATGTCGAACAGGATGCCGGGCCGCCGCGCACGCTGGCGGGCGAGCTGGGCTATGGCACGGGTCAGGGTTTCCGGGCGGAGGGGACGTGGACCCACCGCAACCTGTTCCCGCCCGAAGGCGCGCTGATCGCGGGCGTGGTCGCAGGCACGCAGGAACAGGGTGTGTCGGGCACGTTCCGCCGCTCCAATGCGGGCAAGCGCGACAAGACGTTTCAGGCCGGTGCGCTGATCAACCATCAGAAATATGACGCCTATGAAGCCTTTACCGCAGGGCTGAACATCAGCTGGGCGCGGCAATCGACGCCGATCTTCCAGAAGCGCTGGACCTATAGCTATGGCGCGGAAATATTGCTGTCGAACGAACAGACGACGATCGACCCAGCGACCGGCCAGAATAAGCGGCTGACCTATTTCATCGGCGCGCTGCCGGTGCAGGTCGGTTATGATCGGTCCAACGATCTGCTCAATCCGACCAAGGGTTTCCGCGCCAGTGTGCGCGTGTCGCCCGAAGCCTCTTTGCAGGGCAATGTGTCGCCCTATGTGCGCGGGACGTTCGACCTGACCGGCTATTATCCGGTGTCCGATGCGCTGGTCATTGCCGCGCGCACCCGACTCGGCACGATCAGCGGCGTGGGGCGCGACGATGTCGCGCCATCGCGGCGCATCTATGCGGGCGGGGGCGGATCGGTGCGTGGCTATGGCTATCAGGAACTGGGGCCGAAAGACGCGAATAACGATCCGGTCGGTGGCCGGTCGGTCAATGAATTTGCGGTCGAGGGTCGCTATCGCTTCGGCAATTATGGTGCGGTCGCCTTTGTCGATGCGGGTCAGGTCTATGATAGCGCGATCCCGAAATTTTCCGACATGCGCTATGGCGTGGGCATAGGCGGGCGTTTCTACACCAATTTCGGTCCCTTCCGCGCCGACATTGCGATGCCGATCAACCGGCAGCCGGGCGAATCCAAATTCGCCCTCTATATCGGCATCGGGCAGGCTTTCTAATGACGCAGGACGACACTCCTACCCAGACTGTCCCCGCCCAGACCGTCATCGTCCGCGAGGGTCGCCCGTTGTGGCAGAAGATCGCGATCGGGGTCGTCGGCCTTGTCGTCGCGCTGGTGGTGCTGGCGGCGGGGCTGCTGCTGGGTCTCAACACCCAGCCGGGCAAGCGCTTCCTGATCCAGCAGATTGCTGCGCTGAAGCTCGAATCGGGCATGGCCATCGAGGTCGGGCGGATCGACGGGTCGGTCTATAGCGACATGGTGATTCACGACCTGATCCTGCGCGATCCCAAGGGCGTGTTTGCGGTGTCACCCCGCGTCCATGTGGTGTGGAAGCCGTTTCGCTATGTGAACAATCATATCTCGGTCAGCCTGCTCGAAACGCCTTTGGTCGTGCTGGCGCGCAGCCCGCAGTTCAACGCTACCCCGACCGATCCCAACGCGCCGATCCTGCCGGACCTGGACATTGACGTCGACCGGATGAAGATCGGCAAGTTCATCCTCGCCAGGCCGGTGATCGGCCAGAAGCGGGAAATCGCGATCGATGGCGTGACCCATATCGCCGATGGCCGGGCGATCCTGTCCGCCGACGCGATCGTCGACAGCGGCGACCGGTTGCAGGCCAAGCTGGACGCAGTCCCCGCGCAAAACCGCCTGGCCATGAGCGGCACGCTGACCGCGCCCAAGGGCGGGGTGATTGCCGCCATGTCCGGTCTGACCGACGGCATGACCGCGATGCTGGATGGCAAGGGGACGTGGCAAGCCTGGGACGGGCGCATCATTGCGACCAGTCCCAAGGGGCAACTCGCCAATATCGCCATCGCCGCGCGGGATGGCGCCTTCACTGCCAAGGGGCCGGTGCGTCCGGGCTTGGTCATGGCAGGGACCGTCGACCGCCTGACCGGGCCGCAGCTGGACGTCGATCTGTTCGCAGGCCTCAACGAACGGCGGGTGAATCTGAAAGGCACGGTGCGATCGCCAGCCCTGACCGCCGATGCACAGGGGATCATCGACCTTGGCACCAGCCGCTTCAACGCGCTCAGGATCAACGCCGCGCTGCTGACCCCCGGCGCGATCATGGAGAAGGTGAAGGGCCGCGACGTGCGCGCCGCTATCATCCTGGACGGGCCGATGGCGACGCCGTTCATCGACTATGACATTACCGCCAAATATCTGGCGTTCGACGCGACCGGGATCGAGAATCTGAAAGCCAGCGGCCGCGCGGTCATCGACGCCGATCGTATTCGCATTCCCGTCAGCGCAACCGCAAGCCGGGTGACCGGGCTGAATGCAGCGGCGGGCGGATTGATGAACAATCTGCGGGTGAAGGGCGATTTCGCCTATGCGGGCGGGAAGCTGATCAGCGACAATCTGAAGATCGACAGCGACCGGGTCGACGCGACTGCCATCATATTGGCGGACCTTGATAACGCGCTCTATCGCGGGGCGCTGAAAGGGCGGGTCAATGATTACCGGATCGACGGGGTCGGAATCGTCAACCTGAACACCGATGTCGAGCTGGTCCCCGGACCCAGGGGCGGCTTTGGCCTGTCGGGTCGCTTTGGTGTGCGGACGGCGCGCTGGGACAATGCGTCCGTGCGCGATTTTCTGGGCGGCAATGCGGTCGCTACCGGGCGCATCGGCATGACGCCGGAGGGCAAGTTCATACTGGCGGGGCTGAAGGGTGCAGCGCCCAATTTCACGATCCAGTCGGGATCGGGCAGTTATGACACCGACGGCCAGATCGCGTTCGACGCAACGGCTTCGTCGCGCCAATATGGCCCGCTGGCGCTCACCGTGCGGGGGACGATGGAGCGGCCGCAGGCGGTGCTGCGCGCGGCGCGGCCCAATGTCGGCGTGCAACTGTCCGAAGTGGTGGCGAAGCTGAATGGTGAGGCCGCGGGCTATCGGCTCGAAGCGACCGGAGGATCGCCTTATGGTCCCTTCTTCGCCAATGTGCTGATCCGCACCGCCAAGGGGCCGTTGACGATCGATATTGCCAAGGCGCGCTTCGCCGGGGTGGATATGGCAGGCACGGTGCAGCAAAGTGCAGCCGGTCCGTTTACCGGGCAGCTCAGCATGAACGGGTCGGGCATCACCGGCGCGGTGCGGCTGACCGCGGTCGGCAAGGCGCAGGGGGTGGACGTCAACGCCACCGCCAGCAACGCCAAGCTGCCCGGCGACGCGGAGGTGCTGATTGGCCGCGCCATCGTGACGGCTTCCATGGTCCTGACCGATCAGCCGCGCATCGTTGCCGATGTGCAGATCGCCAATGCCGCTTATGGCGATTATGTCGTGCGCACCGGGCGCGCCAAGATCGACTATCAGGGCGGGCGCGGCAAGGCGCAGCTCGTGGCCGACGGCTCCAGTGGCGTGCCATTCTCGATCGCGGCCAATACGGCGTTGCGGCCCAACCTCTATGCCGTGGTGTTGCAGGGCAAGGCGGGCAATATCCCCTTCCGTCTCGCCAACCCGGCGATCATCCGCACCGAACCGGCGGGCTATCGGCTGGAACCGGCCACATTGGTACTGCCGCAGGGCAAGGTCGATCTGGCGGGGCGCTTTGGTGGCAGCACCGCCATGCAGGCGCGGTTCAAGGATTTTGATCTCGCCATCATCAACATCGCTGCGCCGGGCCTCGGCATTGGCGGCAAGGCGACCGGGACGCTCGATTTCGCGCAGACTGGCAATGCTTTCCCGACCGCGACGACGCGGCTCGCCATCGCCGATTTCCGCCGCTCCAGCCTGACCGCCGTGTCCGATCCGGTGTCGATGAATATGGAGGGAAAACTGTCGGGCGCGGGCGGCGATTTGCGCGGGCTGATCCGGCGCGGCACGTCCACGCTGGGGCGGTTCGTCGCGACGCTTGCCCCGCCCGGACCCGGCGCCAGCTGGAGCGAGCAGTTGCAGGCGGCACCGCTGGGCGGGGGTATCCGCTATGCCGGGCCAGCCGATGTTCTGTTCTCCTTTGCGGGGCTGGCTGACCAGCAACTGACCGGCGGGCTGGCGGTTGCGGCGGATTTTAGCGGACGGCTCACCGACCCGCGCGTCAACGGCATCGTCCGCGCCAATGCCCTGACCTATGAGAATGAGACGTTCGGCACCCGCGTTACCCAGATGCGGCTGGACGGCCGCTTCACCAACGACCGGCTGGAGATACGCGATTTTTCCGGGCGGGCGGGGGATGGCACGGTCAAGGCGTCCGGCACGGTCGGGCTCGCTGCCGACAGCGGTTTTCCGATGAACATCGCCATCGCGCTCGACCGCGCGCGGCTGGCGCGCAGCGAAGCGATCACCAGCGTGGTCAGCGGGACGATGGCGATCACCAACAGTCCGGCCAATGGCGGCCTGATCAAGGGCGACCTCACCCTGCCCGAAACCCGTTACAAGGTCGCCTGGCAGGGTGGCACCGACATCCGCCAGTTGCAGGGCGTGCGGCGCAAGGGCGAGGGTGTGGATATTCTGGACCAGCGCATGGCCGCGCGGCAGGCGGCGGCGAAACCGACCGATTGGAAACTCGATATCCGGCTGCGGGCCGACAATGAGATTTACGTGACCGGCATGGGGCTGGATTCGGAATGGAAAACCGCGATGCGGGTGACCGGGACCACCGCCAATCCGCGCGTGGTCGGCAGGCTGGAAGTGCTGCGCGGGCGGTACAGTTTTTCGGGCAAGCAGTTCGATCTGGAACAGGGTGTCATCACCTTTAACGGGCCGATGCTGAACCCGGTGCTGGCGATCAAGGCGCAGACCCGGATCGACACGGTGACGGCGGGCATACAGGTGAGCGGATCGGCGCAGCAGCCCGACATCGCGTTCATCTCCAACCCCACCCTGCCGCAGGACGAGATCCTGTCGCGCATATTGTTTGGCGATAATGTCGCGAACCTGTCGGCGATGCAGGCGGTGCAGCTGGCGGCTGCGCTCAATGGCCTGCGTGGCAGTAGTGGCGGGCTGAACCCGATGGGCAAGTTGCAGGGCGCGTCGGGGGTCGATCGCATCGGTATCGTCGGGGGCGACGAGGCGACCGGACGCGGCACCTCACTCGCGGTGGGGCAGCATATCTCGAACAATGTTTACGTCGAGGTGATCACCGACTCCAAGGGCTTTACCGCCACCCAGTTGGAGATCGCTTTGTCCAAGACGCTGAGCTTGCTGTCCAAGACGGGCACCAATGCCGGGTCGTCGGCGAACCTGCGCTATTCGAAGGATTATTGAGGGAGCGGGCGACTCCGCCCCCTCAAACTGTCTTATTCGTCCACGCGGGATACCAGGATCGACTGGGCGTTCATCATGGCGTTGCCGAAGGCGGTCATGAAGGCGATGTCGGTGGCGTCGCGGCCGACGGCGATGCGGACCATGGTTTCGACCGGGGCGAGGCCGGTCGAATCGACAATGTGCCATGCGCCGTCGAGCCAGACTTCGACGACAGCGTGAAAGTCTGGCGGGTCGAGGCCGAGGGCATAGACCGACACCAGACGGGCGGGAATGTCGCGCGAACGGATCAGCGCGGCGGTGAGATGGGCATAATCGCGGCAGACGCCCTGCTGCGCGACGAAGGTGTCGGCGGCGGTGGTCGCGCCATCGGAGCTGCCCGGCACATAGATGAGATTGTCCTGCACCCAGTCGCGCAGTGCCGCGACCAGTGCGCCGCCCTCCAGATCGGGGAAATGGCCGCAGACGAAGCTGACGAAGCGATCGGCTTCGCAATAGCGGCTGGGCCAGATGAAGGGCAGCACCTCTTCCGGCAGGCTGGGGAGCGGGCTTTTGTTGAGGCTGGCGAGATCGACCACAGGCCGTTCGACATCCACCGTGGCGCGGTAGGTGCTGAGCATCCGCCCGGTGCCGGTGCGGGTCCAGGTCCGCCGCCCGACGCCGCTGCCGCCGACCTTGTTGGTCAATGGCCCTGCATTGTTGATGATATGGGACTGGCTGACGATATGCTGGTCGGGCAGCGCGGCAGCCTCCACCGCCAGCAGCACATCGGTCGGTTCGGCGAAGTCATAATCCAGTATCGCCTCGATCGCGACGCGCATCAGGGGAGCCTTTCAGGTTTGGGGAAGGAGACGCGGTAACGCGCGAGCAGGGATTAGGGTGCAGAGCATTGCGATGCTGCAGGCAGAGCGCAAGCCGCCAATAGTTTCAGCCACGCAGAGCGTCACAATTTGAGATAGCAACCCGCCCTCCGTTCGTTTCGAGCGAAGTCGAGAAACCGGTGTGGCACGTTTCTCGAC